>CAYFMI010000034.1:0-41938 GCA_964344175.1 uncultured Anaerolineales bacterium | reverse complement strand
TTACTCAGAACATGGAAGAAATTAAAATGCGTGCCAGTGGAACGACTTTTCCTGAAATCAGCAAGCGTAATTTTCGACCAATTCCGATAATTATTCCAAGTACATCTGTGTTGATGTGTTTTGATGATTTGGTAAATCCGTTATATGCTCGAATAACTGAGAACATGCGGGAAACCCAAACCCTCTTATATCTTCGTGAAATTATGCTTCCTCGTCTGATGGCTGGAGAGATTGAAGTATGAAATACGACCCGCGCCGCCATCATCGCCGTTCCATCCGGTTGAAGGGGTACGATTACGCCCAACCCGGCGCCTATTTCGTCACCATCTGCACGCATCAGCGCGAATGTTTGTTCGGCGAAATTGTTGGGGCGGATGGCATCCGCCCTGAAATGCGGTTGAACGAATTGGGGGAAATTGTGCGGGATGAATGGTTGAAAACCCCGGCATTGCGCCCAAACGTTGAATTAGGCGCATGGGTTGTCATGCCAAACCATATTCATGGCATTGTGATTATCGCCCGTAGGGGCGTATTGCAATACGCCCCTACGGGCGATGCCCCCACGGACACCATCAAATTCAAATCGCCCTCGCAAACCATTGGCGCAATTGTGCGCGGGTTCAAATCCGCCGCTACAAAACAAATCAATGCTCAACGCGGCGCACGCGGCATTCCCGTCTGGCAACGCAATTATTACGAACACATCATCCGCAGTGCACCCGATATGCACCGCATCGCCGCCTATATTCAAAACAACCCTGCCCAATGGCATGATGATGATCTGTATTTCGCGGAATAACGAGATGGCAACACTCTACGAATCCGAAATCGAAGAACTCGCCCTCGACCTGCTGCGCGACGAGAACGGCTACGAAACCCTCTACGGCCCCGATATTTCCGATGGGGCCGGCAGCGAACGCGCCCTCACCGAAGTCATTCTGGCCGACCGCCTGCGCGCCGCCATTGACCGCATCAACCCCGGTATCCCCGCCGCTGCCCGTGCCGAAGCCTTCCGCATTGCCCGCCGCACCCCCGCCCTGACCCTGTTGGAGAATAACGAAGCCTTCCACCGCCTGCTCACCGATGGCGTGGATGTTCGTTTTCGCCCCCCTCACCCTGAGGGAGAGGAGTCTGCCCTGACCCTGTCGAAGGGGCAGGGGGTGAGGGCAGATAAAGTCTGGCTGGTGGATTGGGACACCCCTGAAAACAACCAGTTTTTGGCTGTCAATCAGTTCACCGTTGTCGAACATAGGGGCGTATGGCGATACGCCCCCAACAAACGCCCCGATATTGTCATCTTTATCAACGGCCTGCCGCTGGTCGTCATTGAACTTAAAAATCCCACCGATGAGCAGGCCGATACCCAGGCCGCATACGACCAACTGCAAACCTATAAGCAGTTGATCCCTTCGCTCTTTCATTGCAACGCCTTTATGGTCATCAGCGATGGCTGGTTTGCCAAAGTCGGCGCGCTCACCAGCGAGTATCCCCGCTTCATGGAATGGAAAACCGCCGACGGCGTAACCATTGTGGATTCCCGCTATCAGGCCGAACTCGAACCGCTCATTTTGGGGTTGTTCAACAAAAGCACGCTGCTGGATGTCATCCGCTACTTCATCGTCTTCGAGCATGGCCGGGATGCCACATCTAAGAAGATTGCCGCCTACCACCAGTATTACGCCGTCAATCGGGCTGTGGAATCTACCATCCGGGCGGCGGGTGAAGCGACTCCGGCGAGGGTAGCCGAAACCCCGGAGACCTACAACCTCCCCGGCGTGGCCGATCAACGCCCCGGCGACCAGCGCGCAGGCGTGGTCTGGCACACCCAGGGCAGCGGCAAAAGCCTTTCGATGGTTTTCTACACTGGCAAGCTGGTGCTGGCGCAAGAGATGAACAATCCTACCATTGTCCTCATCACCGACCGCAACGACCTCGACCAGCAGCTATTCGGCACGTTCAGCAGTTGTCAGGGGCTTATCCGTCAGTCGCCTGTGCAGGCCGCCAACCGCGAAGAACTCAAAAAATTGCTCGCCGTGGCTTCCGGGGGCATTGTCTTTACCACCATTCAGAAATTCTTCCCTGATGCTTCGACAGGCTCAGCATACCCAAAATTGAGCGACAGAAGAAACATTGTAGTCATCGCCGATGAAGCCCACCGCAGCCAGTACGATTTTGTGGACGGCTTTGCCCGCCACATGCGCGACGCCTTGCCCAAGGCCACCTTCATTGGTTTTTCCGGCACGCCCATCGAAGCCGCCGACCGCGATACCAAAGCCGTCTTTGGCAATTACATTGATATTTACGACATCCGCCAATCGGTTGAAGACGGCGCAACCGTGCCGATCTATTACGAGAGCCGCCTTGCCAAAATCGAACTTTCCGAAGCCGATCAAGCCATGCTGGATGCCCGCGTCGAGGAAGTCACCGAAGCCGATGAGTTGACCGAACGCCAGAGACGCTTTGCCCGTTGGACGAGCAAAGAAGCCGTGGTGGGCAGCGAAAGCCGCTTGCGGCAGGTCGCCGCCGATATTGTTACCCACTTTGAGCAGCGTTTGAGCGCCGCCGAAGGCAAAGGCATGATCGTCTGCATGAGCCGCCGCATCGGTGTGGCCTTGCATCAGGAGATCGCCCAACTGCGCCCGGCGTGGGTGCATCCCGATGATGATAAAGGCGCCATCAAAGTGATTATGACCGGCTCGGCCAGCGACCCGCTCGATTGGCAGGAGCATATCCGCAACAAATCCCGCCGTCAGGCCATCGGCAATCGTCTCAAAGACCCTGCCGATTCTCTCAAAATCATCATCGTGCGCGATATGCTGCTCACCGGTTTTGATGCCCCGCCCCTGCATACCATGTATATTGATAAACCCATGAACGGGCATAATCTCATGCAGGCCATTGCCCGCGTCAACCGCGTCTTTGGCGACAAAGAAGGCGGCCTGATTGTGGACTATATCGGCATTGCTCAGGATTTGAAAGATGCCCTGGCCGACTATACCGCCAGCAAGGGCAAGGGGCGCATGTACCACGATCAGGAAGAAGCCGTTGCCAAAATGCGCGAGATTTACGAAATCGTGGTCGATATGTTTAACGCCTCTCCCGGGGGGAGAGGCAGGGTGAGGGGTTTTGACTATCGCCGCTATTTTGGCCTCGACCCCAAAGGCAAACTCAATTTCATTCTTGATGCCGCCAACTATATCGCGGAGCTAACCGAAGCGCAGAACGGCGAAACCGTTCGCAATGGTAAAGAGCGTTTCCGGGATCAGGTCATCAAGCTGCAAAAAGCCTTTGCCCTGGCCGTCCCGCACGAACAAGCCTTTGCCATCCGTGATGATCTGGCTTTCTTCCAGGCCATCAAAGCCCGTTTCGCCAAATTTGACGAGCAGAGCAAAACCCGCACCGATGCCGAGATCGAAACCGCCGTGCGCCAGATTATCAACGATGCCATCATTTCCGAAGAAGTTGTCGATGTCTTCGATGCCGCGGGTATCAAACGCCCGGATATTTCGATTTTGTCTGATGAGTTTCTGGCCGAAATTCAAGGCATGGAGCGGCGCAGTCTGGCTTTGGAACTGCTCAAACACCTGCTCAATGATGAGATCAAAACCCGCGCTCAAACCAATCTGGTGCAGGGTAGAAAATTCTCTGAGATGCTGGCCGAAGCCGTCCGGCGTTACCAGAGCGGCTTGATCGACTCCGCCCGTTTGCTGGAAGAACTGATTCAGCTTGCTCAGGACATCCGCGCCGCCGACAAACGCGGCGAGCAGTTGAATCTGCGCCCGGATGAACTCGCCTTTTATGATGCTCTGGCCGATAACCCCAACGCGCAGGCCGTCATGGGGGATGACATCTTGCGTGAGATTGCCCTTGAATTGCTCGATAAAGTCCGTAAGAATGCCACCATTGACTGGCAGCTTAAAGAAAGCGTGCAGGCCAGATTGCGCGTGCTGGTCAAACGCATCTTGCGAAAATACAAATACCCGCCAGATGATCCCGCCACCGGGGAATATTCCGAGTCGGTAACTAAGGTACTCGATCAGGCCGAAAGACTGGCCAATTTTTGGACTCAGGAAACCTAATGACCCTGTCCAAATCAATAATTGTGAAAAATACTTCAACAGTGCCTGGACATTGCCTCTGACAGGGAGCCAGGGTTCAGATGCTCAAGTTTACAAAGACCCCAAAAAAGACTGTCGGGACAAGTAACCTATCCCAACAGTCTTTTTTAAAGTTAGGACTTACGCAGTTCGATGAAAGAAATTCCGAAAATAGGGGTGTGGGGGGCGCTTCGCGCCCCCCACACCCCTATTTTCGGGCTTCCCCGGTGCAAGTGCGTAACTCCTAAAAGTTTTGCGCCCAGTTGAAGAAACATCCCGGACACCTAACAATTTTTTTATTTTCATTTTACCCATGCCCCTTTCCTTAATGGTAGAATTTAACAGGAGCAAAAAAAGCTATGAAAACTCAAGCAACCATCCTCTATGTGGAGGATAATATTGCCAATCGTCTCCTTGTTCGTCGGGTTTTAGAAGCATCGGGGTTTATTGTCATGGAGGCCGAAAACGCGCGACAAACTTTCTCCATGATCAAAACATCACCTCCCGATCTCATTTTGATGGACATCAATATGCCAGACATTGATGGCTACACACTCACCGGACAACTCAAACAAATTCCCGAACTCAAGAACGTGCCGATTATCGCTTTGACGGCGAATGTCATGAAAGGCGATCGAGAACGCACCCTCGATGCCGGTTGTGATGGCTATTTACAGAAGCCCATTGATGTGGACAATCTCCCTCATCAAGTCTCTCGCTTCTTGCAAGAGGTAAAATCGTGATGCAAAGCCCATCTGACTCTCAACCCAGCAGTCTGGATCATACGGCAAGCGCAAAAGAAATTCCCAAAGGCGCCACAGTCTTAGTTGTTGAGGATAATGTCTCTAACTTCGTACTCATCGCCCGTATGTTGGGGTATATGGGTATACACTGTGAATGGAAAACCTCAGGATATGAGGTTGTGGAATATGCTGATACACTCCCTCGCCTCGACCTGATTTTATTAGACATCCGCCTGCCCTACGAAGACGGATACAGCGCGCTGAAAAAAATCAAGGCGTCACACACCCTAAAAGATACGCCGGTTATTGCAGTCACTGCCGAAGCCAGCGTCAAGCAAATGAATAAAGCCAAAAAATCAAACTTCGACGGATTTATTGGTAAACCTCTCGATCCCGATCGCTTTCCAGATCAGATCCGCCGCATCTTGAATGGAGAACCCGTCTGGGAGTTTGAATAACCCCAAAAAGAAGCATTGGTTTACTCCACACGGGTCGTATAGGTGGGAATGAAATCTAAAACCCTACGCTACTTTCAAGTTCATTAGAGAAAGCCGGGTAGGATAGTAATGAATCATGCACGGAAATTCGATCGTGTCGAGGCAGCAATAATCCAAATGAACACAACCCAGCCAATTTAGAGGAGTCCTGCATGTCACAAGCTATTCCTGCACCAACTCAACACTTTCGCGGGAAGCTCGCGCGCACAATGCTAGGGATTTTGATACCAATATCATTGGTGCCTCTCCTCGTAATGGGGGGAATGGCATATGCTCGGTCACGTCAAATTCTCAATAATCAAATTGAAAGTATGCTCTTATCGGTTGAGCAGCAAACCCAACAGAAATTAGCACTCTGGATTGAAGCAAGAGAAGAGCGCATTAACGAATTTTATTTTGACCCTGCTTTCGATGAGGCTATTCAGGTAGTTCTAGCATCTTCAGGGAGAGGGGAGCGTGCTTTCTCGGAAGCACGTCAACAAATTCTGGATGACTTAGAAAGAATCAACTCAACTGAAAAATTGATCCACCAATTTTTCGTTTTATCACCCGGTGGTGAGATCTTGGTTGCATCGAATCCAAGTTTAGAGGGGCAATGGTTAAACGAGACCGCCTACTTTGAAGCGTTATCCAGAGAGCATGAGTTTTTGGCGATCTTCAGCCCCGATCCAATTTATAACTCACTTGCCACAATAACGGCTCGCCCATATTTTGATGACCAGGGGGAGCATACGGCCACCGTTTGGGGGATGACAGGGCTTTCTTTGTTTGAAACGATTCTCAATGACATCAGCTTTCTCGGCCTTCGCATGTATGTGATTACCAATGATGGCACATACGTGGGCGTTGGCCCAAACATCAAAGAGCAAATTGAGGGGCCATCCTTTGAGCCTGCTGCTGAACAAGCCCAATATTTTTCAAGGGTGTTCAGCCAAACAAGTACCGAAATCGGCGAATTGCGTTCTTTCGATAATCAAGAAGTGATGGCCGCTTTCATGCCCATCCCAGAGCTGGATGCCGGATTAGTGATCGAAATTCCCCTGACGACCATCATCCAGCAGCTTCAGAATTTGCCATATTTTGGTGTATTGTTAGCAATCACCGTCATGATTTCGATCTTCCTGACATGGTTTGGTACGCAGCGCATCGTACGCCCCATACTCGAAGTGGCTACATCGGCTCAATATTTTTCGGAGGGCGACTGGCAGCGACGCGCCAACGTGGATCGCGCCGATGAAATTGGGTTTCTGGCACAATCGTTCAATCAAATGGCCGATGAGATCAGCACGCTCTACCGTTCTTTGCAATTTCAGGTTGACGACCGCACCCAACAAATTCGCACGGCGGCAGAGGTGGCCCAAATAGCCTCGTCGGCGACCAACCTGGACACGCTCCTTCAACAAACAGTTCAATTGATTGTTGAACGCTTTGGCTTTTACTACGCCGCAATTTTCTTACTCGACGAGTATAAAGAACATGCCTTATTGCGCGAATCGTATAGTGCAACCCACCAGGACTTCATCCGCAAAGAAATGAGTTTACCGGTTGGTGATGGCTCGATCGTTGGCATGGTATCTACCAGCAATCACCCCTACATTGCGCCCGATGTCTCTCAAGACCCCTACTACCTCCCCACCGAAGAGTTGTCTGCAACACGTTCCGAAGCCGTTGTGCCGGTGAGTATTGGTGACAACATCCTTGGGGTATTAGATGTTCAAAGCCACCGGCTGAATGCTTTCGATGCCGACAGCGTTGCGACCTTGAGTACCCTTTCCAGCCAGATTGCCTCGACAATTCAGAATATCAACTTGCTTGAATCGGCGCGCGTGGACCTGCGGGCCACATCTGCACTATACCAGGCAAGCCACAAAATTGCCGAGTCGGAGACAGCCAAAGACGTGCTCGATGCGCTTGCCGCCGCGCTGAACGAATCGCCATTTATCTCCGCCCTCTTCGAGGTAGATGCTGACCGCCTGCGCGGGCTGGCGATGACCGCCCCAACTCGCGGCGTATCCTCCGGCACAATTCCCGACATTCCACTTGGTCGGCAAGCACTGAGAGCTTATTTCTTAGATGATACTCCCCTGGTCGTATACAGCGACGAAGCTGACACCAAAGCAATCCCCGCTCCACTGGTGATGATGCCCAAACAAATGGGCTGCCAGGCCTTCGAGATCTTCCCGATCCTGCCAGATGGCGAATTAAGAGCCATACTAATTCTGGGTGCCATAGACGCCGACCGATTTACCCGCGTAGCAACAGAACCTTACAACAGCCTGATTGACATCACCCGGACAGCGCTCGAAAAAGTAAACGCGCTGAGTACCATTCAGCAACGCCTGGTGGAATTGGAAACCATCAGCACAGTCGGACAGTCGATTTCTACCGAGACAAATCTCGACGCGCTATATGAAATTATCCACCGTCAAATTATCCAGGTGATGGGGGATGTCAATTTCTTGATTGCGCTTTATACCCCCGAAAACGACACCATTGAGGTCCCATACTTAGATGAAGGTGATGAAATAACCTCACTAAGCCCCTTCCCTCTTGGAAAAGGGCTGACATCCATTGTGATTCGCACATGCCAGCCCCTGATGATTATCGAAGACACAATCGCCCGCAGCCGCGCTCTAGGCGCGATTGTCACCGAAGGCCGGGAGGCAAAATCCTGGCTGGGGGTTCCCTTGCTAATTGGCGGCGAACCGATCGGAGCGATCGTCGTGCAAGATCTGGAAAATGAATTCCGCTTCGATGATGATGATTTGCGATTATTAGTGACACTGGCCTCCCAGGTCGCTATCGCCATACGCAATGCACGCTTGCTCGAAAGCACCCAGCACAGGGCGCAACAAGATCGGCTGCTCTTTGAAATCACCAGCAAGATACGCCGTTCCCCAGACATGCAAACGATTTTGAAAACTACGGCCCAAGAAATCAACCAGGCCCTGGGGGCCAGCCGCACGCACATCCAAATTACTATTGGCCCTGATGCACAACCCACCGACCAACGCCTGGAAGAAGGTGAGGGAGAGATCTCAGCATGAAGGCATACTTAACCAACATCTTCTATGGCCGTGCAATAGCACAAACTAACGATATTCAATACTGGCGCGTGCGCATTCTAAATGCCGTCCTAATCGCCGGGGCGATATTCGGCGGCGCGGCCTTCGCCGTAAATCTAGGCCCAGCCATCCACGAAGGCTCAGCCATGCTAGTGCTTGCATACACTTTAGTCTATGGCTGGGCGTTGACGATTACCATCTTTCAGCGTTTCCCATACTGGATGCGAGCCGGCACATTTTTGGCCTTACTCTATTTAGCCGGGTTACTCTCTGCGACACAATATGCCTCAGCCGGTGACGTGCGGGTGTGGTGGCTCGGCCTAGGCATTCTTACAGCCGTCTTCTTTGGCGCCCGCGCCGGGGTCGCTGTTTCGATCTTCAACACCCTTAGTTTACTCACCTTAGGTTGGTTGATGAGTGAGTTCATCATCGCTGCACCAACACTCGACTCGTATCTGGACGCCACTGATCTGTTCCCCTGGGTGTCCACGAGCGTCACCTTCTTTTTGATTAGCGTGCTGGCGGTTGTCTCCTTTGGGGTGGTGATCAATGGCCTGCGCGTTAACCTGCAAAAAGCTACTTCACTGACATCCGAGCTAGAACAAGACCGCGTTCAACTTCAGCAACGCACCGCCGAACTCGAACGGCGTGAAGTGCAAATCCGTACCGCGGCAGAGATTTCGCGCGCGATCAGCGCCGAGTTAGATCCCAATAAAATTTTTGAACAAGTGGTTAATCTCGTCAAAGAGCGTTTTGGGCTGTACTATGTTGGCGTTTTTATGCTGGATGAATCGCAACAATTTGCCATCTTGCGAGTAGGCTCTGGCGAGGCTGGACGACAAATGGTAGCTGATGGTCACAAATTGGTGATTGGCGGAACCTCAATGATTGGTTGGGCGATCTCAAATCGTCAGGCGCGTATTGCCCTAGATGTGGGTGAAGACGCGGTTCACTTTCAGAACCCTTACCTGCCATCCACTCGTTCAGAATTAGCCCTGCCCA
Organism: uncultured Anaerolineales bacterium; assembly: GCA_964344175.1. GTDB lineage: Bacteria > Chloroflexota > Anaerolineae > Anaerolineales > UBA11858 > NIOZ-UU35. The sequence goes on along the minus strand of CAYFMI010000034.1, from coordinate 32,534 downwards.
TGATCAGTGAAGATAATGTTCTAGGGGCGCTGACTGTGCAATCTATTCGCCAAGAGGCTTTCGATCAGGACGATATTACTGTGCTACAAGGAATCGCCGACAGCCTGGCAACCGCGATCAGCAACGCCAGCTTATTCAATCAGGTTCAAGAAAACCTCGATGAGATTCGCACATTGCACCGGCATTACCTTGCCAGAGCATGGGAAGATGTTGTGAGTCGTGAGGGCGAAGTAAATGTCAATATCGAAAACCGCCACGCAGAACGCCCCAGATCTGAGCAGCCCCCCAGCTTGATCGAAATCCCCCTGATCTTGCGAGACCAGGCTATCGGCAGCATTACCATCGAGCGCCCCCAAGGCCCCCTCTCAACCGAGGATGAAACGTTCATCGAAGGCATTGCTCTTCAAACGGCTCTTGCACTTGAAAATGCGCGTCTGGTTCAACAAACCGAACGCGGGGCGCAGTTCAACCGGTCGGTGGCAGATATAACCAGCAAGGTATGGTCCTCGACGAGTATCGACACCATTTTGCGAACTGCCCTCCATGAACTAGGGCAAACCCTGGGCGCTTCTGACGGCGTCATTCAACTTCATGTAAAAGACCAAGAATAATTGCCAAAACGTCCAACAGCGCATCAGTTTCGAATGGAAATACATCCATGACTTTTGTTACTCACCCCTCACATCCATCATCGGTTCAAGAAAGGTTCCCCGGTAACATCCACCGCACTTTTCTGCTTGTGGTGATCCCCTTATCATTATTGCCATTCATCATCATTGGGAGCATCGTCTTTATCCGTGCCAGAAATCTGCTCATTGATCAGGTCAATAACCAAATCAATGTAAATATCCACACCATCGCCGAAGAGATCGATTTATGGTTGACCAATGCTAAGATCCGTCTAGACGCAGCTGTCAATCAGCCCCCCATGTCCGATGCCTTAGATCGCATCCTTGGGGAACAATCACCATCCAGCGCCGAATTTACAACAGCCCGCAGCGAGGCACTTGCCATTCTGCAAGAAATCAATCTCAAACGCGGGGGAATCACCTTCACCGATTTTTTCGTACTCTCTGCATCAGGGGAAATCCTGGCTGCTACTCAACCCACCTGGGAAGGCCAGCAATTTGCAGCCAATATATCTCTTTCCAATCAATCACACTCTCTGGTAGCGATTGCGCCACAGCCCATCGGCGAGGATAAAATTGTAGTTTTAGCTTATGTTCCATACGCCAATTCACAATCCAGTGGATTTATCGTCGGGATACTCAGTTCTATTCACTTGCAGAATATTCTCCAATCCGTAACCAAGATCCAGCCCAATGCCAATAGTTACTTCATCAGCGGGGGTCAAACTATTTTTGGCATCGACACCTATACCAAAAAGCTGGCAATTTTCTCACCAACCAATCAACAACTTGACGCTCTCTCGCCCCTGAGTGGACAATACGTGCATGGCAGTGATGGCCCGCAAGAGATCAATTTATCGCTGCATTCATTGGACCAAGGGCAATCGCTGGCAAGCTACACCTGGATTCCCTCGCTTCAGGCCGGGTATGTCTTCGAAGTCCCCGTGACAACCGCCTTCCAGCACCTGCAATCGCTCACGCCGTTCACATTATATGCCGTTGGTATTTTGCTCATACTTGTTAGTATCACCCTTTGGATCGTCAGTAACCGTCTCGCGGAACCTATTCGGGCGCTAACCGAAACAACGCGCTTATTTGCCCAGGGTGATTGGAATCAGCGCGTACCTGAAAATCGACGAGACGAAATCGGATTGCTCTCATTCACTTTCAACCAAATGGCCGAAGAGTTGTCCAGCTTATATCATTCACTAAGTTCACAGGTAGCTGACCAGACTCTTGAACTGCACAAACGCAGTTCCCAATTCGAAGCCACAGCTCAAGTTGCCCGCGAAGCAGCCGCCATTCGCAACCTGGATGAACTGCTCACGCACACTACACATCTAATTGCTGAACATTTTGGGTTCTACCATGCTGGCATTTTCCTAATGGATGAAGACCATCACTTTGCTGTGCTGCAAGCTGCAAACAGTGAGGGCGGACAACGCATGTTGGCGCGCAGCCATAAACTCGGCGTGGGACAAACCGGCGTTGTTGGGCGTGTTGCCGAAACGGGGCTGCCCCGTATTGCGCTTGATGTTGGTGAAGACCGCTTCTTTTTCGATAATCCCGACCTCCCAGAAACCCGCTCCGAAATGGCGCTGCCCCTGAAAGTTCAGAATACCATCATCGGCGTCCTCGATGTGCAATCGAAACTCTCTGGGGCTTTCACCAGCGCCGACACCGAAGCGCTTCAGATCATGGCCGATCAGATCGCCCTGGCGATTGAAAACGCCCGCCTGCTTGAACAAAGTCAAAACACCGTTCAAGAATTGCAATTACTTTACAGCCGCCAAATTGACCAGGCCTGGAGCCAACTGCTCGGGCACCAACCTATTGCCTACCATTTCGACCGTGTGCGCGTAAAAATCGCGCCAGACGAACAGATAGCAGCGCTAGAGAAAGCAGATTCGGCTGAGGTTCAAATCAAAGATGCTCCCGATGGTACGCATTTACTCATCGTCCCCCTGTCGTTGCGTGGCTACCATCTTGGCGATATAAACTTACGTCGTGCGGCGGGCGAACCCCGTTGGACTACAGAAGATCAAGAATTAGCCCAAGAAGTCGCCGTCCAAATCGCGGTCGCCCTAGAAAACGCCCGCCTGCTCGAAGAATCCAGGCGTAGGGCTGCTCAGGAGGAAATGCTAAGCCAGGCAACCGCCCGCTTCAGCCAGTCGCTGGATATTGATACCGTGCTTCAAATGGCCGTCAAAGAGTTGGGTCAGTTAGCGGGCGTCACCGAAGTGTTTGTAGAATTATCGTAACAACTCAACCATTCGCAATCATCCCGAAAAGGAGCAGCAAGCATGAAGATCGAACAAAGCACTTGGAGAGAGAACAAAAACTGGATTAGCGACCCTCCAGGAAAATTACAATCTGCTCAATGGGTTCTTACCTTTGGATCGAGGGATGTATTACAAGCGCCCGGCCATATTTTAAATATCCGCGAAGCCTACCCTAATGCGCTCATCATGGGCTGCTCAACAGCCGGAGAAATCAGCGGAACACGGGTCTTTGACGATTCGCTGGTCGTAACAGCCATTGAATTCGAACATACACACGTCAAAGGTGTTCAGGTTCAGCTTGGCGATGCCGATATGAACAGCTATCAGGCCGGGGCACAACTCGCCCAGACACTAGAACATGAGGGGCTGGCGCATGTATTCGTTCTTTCTGAAGGCACCCACACCAACGGCAGCGATCTGGTACGAGGGCTTTCCGAGAACCTCCCTGATCATGTCGCCATCACCGGCGGCCTGGCCGGAGACGGCGCACGCTTCGAAGAGACATTGGTCTTTTTCAATAGCGGCCCTAAAGCCGACACCATTGCCGCAATTGGGCTTTACGGTGACCGCCTGCAAATTGGCTACGGGTCGATGGGAGGCTGGGACCCCTTTGGCCCCGAACGCCTGATCACCCGTTCCGAGGGGAATATTCTCTATGAATTGGATGACCGTTCTGCCCTGGGACTGTACAAGGAATACCTCGGCGATCATGCCAAAGAACTACCCTCCAGCGCCTTGCTCTTCCCCCTGAGCATTCGTTCACCCGATAACCCCGAACGACTGGTACGCACAATTTTGGCCGTTGATGACGAGGCTGGCAGCATGACCTTCGCAGGCGATGTACCCGAGGGCGCCTACGCACGATTTATGAAAGCCAACTTCGACCGCTTAGTGGATGGCGCCTACGGTGCGGCTCAAACCAGTTTCGAAATTGGAGGATCGCAATCGCCTGATTTGGCGATTCTCATCAGCTGCGTTGGCCGCAAGTTGGTGCTTCAGCAAATGATCGAAGATGAAGTGGAAAGCGTACGCGAGGTTTTAGGCAAGAGAACCACCCTGACAGGATTCTACTCCTACGGCGAAATATGCCCCTCGGCCCCCAACGCCAGTTGCGATCTTCATAATCAAACGATGACCATCACCACCATCTTGGAGAAATAGATTCGTGCATAGGCTACTGCAACGCCAGGTAAGGCGTTACCTCGGTTCATACGACTATATCCCGGAAGAATTGCAGCGTTTCATCCAGGCTGTAGACGCCGCTTATCAGCAGTCGGATGATGATCGCGCCCTGCTCGAACGTTCTTTGGAACTCACCTCGCAAGAACTTCTGGAACGCAATGAACAGTTGCGCCTGCGCCGCGAAGAATTAGAACAAATGGTTACCGAGAGAACCAAAGAACTGGAAACCCGCACCATTCAACTCAAAACAGCGGCTGAGGTGGCTCGCGATGCAACCACAGCCCGCAACCTCGATGATTTGCTGAACCATGCTGTCAGCCTTGTGCGGGAACGTTTTGGTTTCTACCATACATCGATCTATCTGCTTGACGAACGCGGGAAGACAGCTATTCTCATGGCGGCAACCGGGTCGGCCGGGCAGCAAATGTTGGCCCAGGAATTCACCTACAACATCAACGATCCCGGCCCTTTAGGTGCGGCCATCAAAACCAGCCAGCCACAAATCGACCTGGAAATGGGCAGTGGCAGTGACCATCCTTTGAATCCACTGCTGCCCGAAACTCGCTCCGAACTGGTACTCCCACTGCGCGTTGGTGAACAAGTCATCGGCATCTTCGATGTCCACAGTCGGCAAGAAGCTGCATTTGATGATAACAATGTTTCGATCTTGCAGACCCTGGCCGATCAACTCGCAGTTGCCATCTCTAACACGCGCCTCTTTCAAGAAATGGGCCAAACCCTGCGCGAACTGCAAGCCGCCACTGGCCGCTACACCCAAGATGTCTGGGCGACTGTCGTTCAACGCAGTGGTAAAAAATTGGGGTACCGCTACCGCGGGCTTGGCATTGAACCATTACGTCAAATTCCCGAAGAAATTGATCCATCAAGCCCTTCGGAAGAGAAAAGCAGCCACCAGCTGTCTGTACCCATCCGCTTGCGCGATCAGGTGATCGGCACATTGAACCTGCGGGTTACCGAGAAAGAAATGCTCCCCGAAACATCGGCCCTGGCCGCCTCGGTCGCCGAACGTATGGCGCTGGCGCTGGAAAACGCCCGCCTGCTCCAAGAAACCCAGCAACGTGCCGAGCAAGAGCGCCTGATCGGCAACATCAGCGCACGGATGCGAGAAACACTAGATATTGAAACCGTATTGAAAACAGCTGCCCATGAAATGCGCAAATCGTTCGGCCTCGCCGAAGTAGAGATTCGCATGGGTGAATTTGTCCCATCCAACACAGACGACCATGAAACATCCGGAGAATAAGCTATGCGCCGTTTGAAATTCCTGACCCCTACTCTCATTCTACTACCTATACTGATCGCGGCCTGTGCCACCACCACGGCAGAAGCGCCCGCGCCCGCTCCACCCGATGAGTTTGTCTTTGGCATTGTCTTGGTCGGCCCGCAAAACGATCATGGGTGGAGTGAAGCACACTACAACGGTGGGCTGTATGTCGAAGCAAACCTCCCCGACAGCCGCATGATCGCCTTTGAAAGCCTCAACCCCGATGCCAAGCCCGAGGCAACTTTATACGGCGTCGTTGAAGATATGATTGCGCAAGGCGCGCAATTAATTTTCATTACATCGGATGATTTTTCTGCCGACACCCAATTGGTCGCCGAAAAATACCCCGACACGTATTTCATGCATATTTCTGGTGACCACGTTCTTCGTGGCGAAGCCCCCCCCAATTTATCGAACTATATGGGGAAGATGGAATATGGAAAAATGATCGCTGGGTGTGCGGCTGCTCTGGCTACAACGAACAATGCCATTGGCTATGTTGGCCCATTGATTAATTCCGAAACATTGCGCCTGGTGAATTCTGCTTATCTCGGTGCAAAATATTGCTTTGAAACCTATCGACATGAAAACCCGGCGGATTTGCGTTTCAAAGTTGAGTGGATCGGGTTCTGGTTCCACATTCCCGGGGTGACAACCGACCCTTCCCAGGTTTCGAATACCTTCATCGACCAGGGCTACGATGTTCTCTTTTCCGGCATCGACACCACCGAACCGCTAATGGTGACATCCGAACGAGCCAGTGAGGGTGTGGATGTAAAAGTGATCCCCTACGATTATGAGGGCGCGTGCGAGGCAGCCCCCTCGGTTTGTTTGGGCATTCCCTACTTCAACTGGGGGCCAGGATACCTACACATCGCTCAATCGGTGCATAATGAGCAATGGACACAAAATTGGGATTGGGCCAACCCCCATTGGGTTAACATCAACGACGTAGACAACAGCCCGATTGGGTTCGTAAAAGGGGAATATTTAACCGAGGAGCAAAGCGCATTACTCGACCAGTTCATCAACGACCTCGGCAGCGGGTCCATCAACTTGTTCCAGGGGCCGTTGAATTTTCAGGATGGCTCGGTCTTTCTCAGTTCGGGTGAAAGCGCTTCGGATGAGCAAATCTGGTATATGCCCCAACTATTGGAGGGTATGGAAGGTTTGAGTGAATAGGCTATCAGTATGAGTGAGATTTCCCCGCAGGTTCAACCCAGGCGTTCCATTCGGCGACTGCTGATCGTCGGCAGCACAGGCGTTAGCTTGCTGATGCTTTTGGCAGGGTCTGTCCTCTTGTGGCAAGTCAATCGGCTATCGATCGCGGCGGCGGCTTTTCAGCAAGCGAATGCACAGGCTAAGGCAGCTCTAAAGGCACAACAAGCCAGCACTGATTTGATCGCTACAGTTAGCCAGCTGCTTCCCCTTGAAGATGCAGAGATCTTTGAAGCTGAACTTTCTGATGTCCTGGCTAATCTGTATACCAGCCGTGACGAATTAGTAATGTTTGCAGACCCTGCCAGTGATAATCCCATCAATCAAGAAATCAGCCGGGCTGTCACAACGATCGACAGTCTGATCGGTATCGCTGAGACAATGTTGAATCAGGCCAATATGGAACAATGGCCCAGTGCACGTATTCGTATGGGGATATTAATTCGCGATCAACAACTATTCGCCAATCAGACCAATCAATTGGTTGAGCAAACAAACCAGACCGAGATCCAGTCTGCCCAGCAGTTGACATCGGCGCGACGAGCGGCGGTACTCTACCCCGCGCTGGCTTTAGGAATCGCTACCGCTTTGGTCATCCTGATGTCATTGCGCGTGCGGCAGAATATCATCGCCCCCATCACACAACTCACTTCGGTAGTCAGCCAAATTGCCACCGGGGCACTAGATCAACGCACGGGCATCACCTCCGAAGACGAATTCGGGCAACTCGGACAAGCCTTCAACCACATGGCCGATCAAATCCAAACCGCACACGCCGAACTAGAAGGGCGCGTTGCTGAACGTACCCGCCAACTTGAACGCCGCGCCATTCAGCTACAAGCAGCTGCCGAAGTCGGACATGCAGCCGTAACCATCCGCGATTTGGATGCACTTCTCTCACAGGTAACGCACCTGATCAGTGACCGCTTCGGCTTTTACCATGCCGGTGTTTTCTTCATTGATGATCAGGGCGAATTTGCCGTTCTGCGAGCTGCCAACAGTGAGGGCGGCCAACGCATGTTAGCACGCGGCCATAAACTAAAAGTGGGGCAAGTGGGTATTGTAGGGCATGTCACCGCTCACCTTGAACCTCGCATCGCCCTCGATGTCGGACAAGATGCTGTTTACTTCGATAACCCAGACCTGCCGGAAACTCGTTCGGAGATGGCGCTGCCGCTCATGATCGGCGGGAAGTTGCTGGGTGCGTTAGATGTCCAAAGCAAGCGCGCCGCCGCTTTTTCAGATGAAGATGTCGCCGTTCTCCAGGTGCTGGCGGATCAGGTTGCCGTAGCTATCGAAAACGCGCGCTTGTTCACCGATAACCAGGAAGCACTCGAAGCCACCCGGCGAGCCTACGGCGAATTAAGCCGCGCCTCATGGGGTGAACTCCTGCGCACCCAAAGCCAGCTTGGCTTCATCGCTAGCTCAACTCAGGAGACTTCGCTGGCGAACGAAGAGTGGACACCCGACATGATAGCAGCTCGTAATAGCGGCGACATCACTCACGCCGACAGCCATACCATGTCCATCCCCATCGTATTGCGCGATCAAGTTCTGGGCATCGTGCGTCTTAAAAAGCCTTCTGATGCACCCGCCTGGACAACGGATGAGATCAATCTGATGAATAACCTGATCGATCAACTCGAAATTGCACTCGAAAGCGCCCGACTATATCGCGATACGCAAAGACGCGCCGAACGAGAACGTATGGTGACCGAAATTACTACAAAAATCCGCTCGACTACAGATCCAAAAATCATGGTGCAGACAGCGATCAACGAGCTTCGAGAGGCACTCCAGGCCCAGCGCGGCCAGATGGTGATCCGTCCGATAGAACCGGAATAGGCCATAACTATATCATGACGCAAACTCTCGCAATCGCCAGCGACAAAGGTGGAGTCGCCAAAACGACTACAGCCATATCCCTGGGTGGAGCCATGGTAGAACTGGGGCATGAGGTGCTGTTGATAGACCTAGATCCTCAAGCCAGTCTCACGCTGGCCTTAGGCATTCCTCCGCACACCGTCCGCCACTCGATTACCGATGTGTTAATCAACTCGGCTTCACCGGTCAGCGTCAGTCGTGAAACATCCATCAAGGGGTTAGATATACTGCCCTCGAATCCCGAAATGATTTTGGCCGAACGATTCTTACCAATCCGCAAAAATTACAAGCACATTCTCAAGGAATCACTCAACTCTACTCAACACTACGACACTGTCATACTAGATTGTCCCCCCTCACTCGGCGCGATCACCCAAAACGCGCTCACCGCCGCCAATACACTCCTCATCCCCACCGTTCCCGAATATCTCTCTGTGTACGCTCTGCGCAACATATTGAGCGTAGTGCGTTCTATCCGTGCGACCGATAACCCGGGCATGACATACCGTATCCTCATCACAATGTTCGATCAACGTATCGGTTCCCATATCAACCTCAGCGACCAGTTGCGCGCAACCTTTAACAACGCCATATGCGATACACAAATACAAGTAGATACGCGCCTGCGCGATAGCACCGTTGCCGGCATTCCCATCACTCAATTTTCACCCAATACCCGTAGCGCACACCAATATCGCGCCCTGGCTCAGGAGTTAGCCCATGACGTCAGATCCTAATAAACGCAACCAGCGACTAAACGAGTTGTTTGCCGATCTGGAACAAGAAGCGGTGTACGACCAGGATAGCGACAAAGCTCTTCCCGGCTGGACATGGACATGCGATGTAAAAACGAATTATACCTATTGCAGTCCCGAGGTAGAGCAAATTTTAGGCGTAGAATCTGCGGCCTTTATTGGAAAATCGCTGACAACTTTCCAGTTGGCTGCTGAATCCCAAACCCGCCTCCGCGCCTTGATTGAAAAACAGTCCCCACAAAGCGAAATTGAATTGACGTTCCTCGCCGAAAATGGCAATCACCTAGCAGCCCGGATGTATCTCTACTACATCTCTGCACAAGCCGATATACCTTCAAGTTGGCGCGGCTTTGTTCAGGTCCTTCAAGATCATCTTTCACCCCCGCTCACATCGACAACCTCGCTCTCCTTGCCTACGGGGGCAGCTATCCAAAGTGCTCAGTTGATGACAGTAGCTTCTCCTTTCTCGCCCATTGGTGAACAGAGTTTGACCACACGGCAAACCATTGTTCACCCTGCATCCCCCGACTCACCAGCAACGCTGGCCGTTCCGATAGACCTCCAGCAACAAGCTCTGGGGTTATTGGAATTCGTCGACGAGCGGCCAGGGCGCCAATGGAGCGATGAAGAGCGCCATCTTGTTGAAGAAGTTGCCAATCAATTATCTTTGGCACTCGAAAATGCCAGTCTTTTCGGTGAAATTCAACAACGTGTGCAAGACCTGACCATGCTAACAGCCGTCAGCCAGGCAGTTGCCGATGCACCGCTGGCTTCTGAAGAAGTTGCCCAAGTCGTCGCCCGTCAGTTTGTGCAATCGATGCAAGTGGAAGAAGCCTCTGTCTCACTGCTCACCGATCCAAGAACATTGACGATTATTGCCGACCTCTATCTGGGCAAAGAATCACAGAACATTCAACCGTTCTCCATTGGCACATCGACAGCGCTTGCTGATTTCCCGGCAACCCACGAGGTGCTTCGAACCCAAAAGGTGCTCGTGGTGCAGGCCAGCGATCCCGATGCCAACCCCCAAGAACTGGCCTATATGCAAGCCAACAATGTTGTCACATTGGTCATCATACCAATGGTCGTCACCGGGCAGCCGATTGGCGTTATTGAACTTGAAGCCTTCGAGAAAGAGCGCCATTACACGCCGCAAGAACTTGAGTTGGCGGTGACGCTGGCAAGCCAGGCGGCGGTTGCGCTTGAAAACTCACGTCTCTTCGAAGAAACGCAACAACGTGCTCAAGAATTGGTGCGTCTTAATGAGGCCGGGCAAACGATCAGCACCGAGTTAGACCTCGACCGCCTGACAGATCAGCTTGCCGAAACCGCCCGAGAAATTGTTAATGCCCATTATAGCGGTTTGTTGGTTTTCCACCCAAATCCATCACAAGCACCCTACTTCAAAGTGTCGGGGGTTGATTTCAAACGTTTCAAGATGTCTGGTTTGCCGGAAGGTAAGGGTGTTCTCTCGGCTATTTTGGAAGGCGAAACGATTATCATTGAAGACATCAGTCAGCATGAACGCTCGATTGGCTTGCCCGAAGAACATTTTCCTATCAAGCGCTTGTTGGGTATCCCGCTGATTTTCCAGGGGCAATCGCGCGGCATCCTCTTGGGCGGCAGAGACGGCAACAGTCAACCCTTTACCGAGGCGGAGTTTTCGCTGTTCCAGGCCTATGCCACCACAGCCGTCATTGCAATTGAAAATGCCCGCCTGTTTCAGCAAATCTCGGAGCGCTCGGAAGAGTTGGCCCTGATCAACCGCATTGTTTCTCAAGTAGCCGCATCACTAGATCTGGACGAAAGTTTGCAAATCATCACCACAAAATTAGGCCAAGCGCTTAATGTACAAACCGGCTTTGCCCTGCTTGATGCCCAAAAAACCACCCTGAAAGTTGTCAGCGACTATAACCCAGACTCAAAATTCCCACCTTCGCTGGGCATGGAAGTGCCCGTCGGCGGGAACCCTTCGTCAGAGAAAGCGATCGCCACCAAACAACCTGTTATTGTCGATGATGCTCAATCCGATCCCACAACCGAACTGATTCACGACACAATGAAAGAACTAGGGATCTTTTCGCTGGCAATCTATCCGCTTGTCTTGCAACACGAAGTGGTGGGCACATTGGGTCTAGGTATTCAGGAAAAGGGGCGCACATTTACCGATAGCGAAAAGCAACTCGTCGAGAATATCATCACTCAGGCATCCACGGCTATCCAAAACGCGCGCCTTTTTGCGCAAGTGCAAACGCGCAGCGCACAACTTCAAACTGCAGCGGAGGTATCGCGGGCTGCCAGTAGTATTCTGGAACCTAATCCATTGATTCTGCAAGCTGTAAACTTAATCCGTGACCGTTTTGAACTTTACTACGTCGGAATTTTCTTGATCGATGACGACGGCAGCATCACCGGAGAACCTGACCGTTGGGCTGTCCTCAGAGCCGGAACAGGCGACGCAGGGCGCATTCAAATTGAGCAGGGCCACAAGCTCGAAATCGGCGGGTCATCCATGATTGGGCAGTCCGTCAAAGGCGCGCAGGCGCGTATCTCGCTGCTGGCCCCAGACGAAGCCCAACGATTTTCAAACCCACACCTCCCCAATACCCTCTCAGAAATGGCCCTGCCACTTATCAGCCGCGGCCGGGTGATCGGCGCAATGACCATCCAAAGTGAACAGGCTAACGCCTTCTCTGAGGAAGACATTGCCGTTCTCCAAACCATGGCCGACCAAGTCGCAAACGCCCTGCAAAATGCGAATCTCTTCGATCAAACCCAGGCCCGCACAGAAGAGTTGACTATTCTCAACCAAATGAGTATGGAACTGGGTCGGCAACTTGTTATTGACGATATTATTCAAACAATTTACCAGTTCACATCCCGCCTGATGAACACCAATTATTTCTTTGTTTCCCTCTATGACGACAAAGAAGATACGGTGTCCTTTCCCCTGGTGATCGAGAACAACGAGGCAGGGCAAATTCCCCCCATGAAAAAACGCCAGGGATTAACCCAACACGTTATTGATACCAAAGAACCCCTCCTGATATACGAAAATGTCGAAGAAGTCATCAAAGATCTGGGGCTGGAAAATATCGTCGTTGGGGAACCGGCACAATCATGGCTGGGGGTTCCCCTGCTAATTGGCGATCAAGTTCTCGGTGTCATTGCTACTCAAGATGCTTCCAAACCCAGAGTATTCAATGCCCATCATCAGGAACTGCTGCTCTCCATCGCGCGGCAATCCGCTATTGCAATCCAAAACGCACGCTCATTTGCCCAGACTCAGGAAGCGCTGGCCGAAACAGAAGCCCTCTTTAACATCACCAATGTTGCCAGTCGTTCCTTGAAGTTGCAAGAAATGTTGGACGAAGTGCTCGCACAAGTGCTCGAAATCACCGGCTTCCAAATGGGGTTGATCAGCATTTTCGACCCTGCCTCAGCACAACTTGAACTTTCGGCGCACCGGGGTTTGTACCCAGCATTTTTAAGCAGTCTCATCGAAAAGGGGCTGAGTGGGTCTTTGTGTGAGTTAGTCTACATTCGTCAGGAACTGGTCAACATCAACGATCTCTCCCAGGGAGCACCAATTGATGTCAGCGGACTACTTGCTTTGGGTATCCAATCTTATTTGGGTGTCCCCCTGGAAGTGCGCGACAATATCTTGGGCACGTTATGCGCTTTTAGTACCGAAAAAGATGCCTCGCAAGAAGCTATTGATCTCATGAAGGCAGTGGGGTTGCAAATTGGCGTCGCCATCGAAAACGCCAATCTCTTCGAGCAAACACAAAGCGCCCTGGGACGCACCGCAGCGCTCTACGAGGTCAGTCGCTCAGTACTCGCTATCGCAGGACTTGAGGATCTGCTGCAATCGGTAGTAGATAATGTTTCTAAGAATTTGCCCGCCAACCGCGTTACATTGATTACCTTCAACCTGGAGCAAAAACAAGTTGGCTATTTTATGGAAGGCGGCCCCGGAGCGCAACATGTAGTGCATGTACCGTTTGAAGAGTTACTCAGCGGACTCAGTGGATGGGTGCTAAACCATAAAGAGCCGGCCCTATCCCCAAAGGGAGTTCCAGATCCTCGTGAGAGTGCCGAGGCTCAACAGCGACGTATCGAGACAAACTGTGGAGCAATCATCGTCGCGCCGCTTATTTACCGGGATGAAATTCTTGGCACAATGACCGCGATCAATCTGCCTGATGAACCCGATTTCACACAAACAGACGTCGACATGATGATGGCAATGGCAACACAAGCCGCCATTGCCATGCGCAACACCGAATTATTCAGGCAAACCCAGCGCCAGCTTGCCAATATCTCCACAATCCAAGAGACAACCGCCGATCTCAGCGCCGCACTGACTCTCGATGGTGTAGTAAACACGCTGCTGGCTCACATCACCGCAGCTGTGAGTTCCGACTCGGCCAATCTGTTCATGTTAGATGGCACCGAACTCACGCGTGTGGGCATCTACCCTCGCAGAGATGATAACGCTCCTGCACTAGGAGAAAAACTATCCCTTGCCGATTATCCCCTGACACAGCAGGTCATTGAAACCCAACGGCCAATATCTACCACTGCCGATGACCTGCAATTGCAAGATCACGCCAGCGAGAACTTTCGCGAGGCGGGGATTGCAGCAAACGCTACAATCCCTATTGCCGGCCCGGAGGGAGTCATTGGAACGGTTTCGCTCAGTCGGAATCGCCCTAATGCTCAATTTTCACAAGACGAACTCGATCTGATGGCTACGTTGGCAAACCAGGCGGCGGTAGCGATCCAAAACGCCCGCCTTTACGAAGAACAACGCGCAACCGCTGAGCAATTGCGAGAACTGGACCAACTTAAATCTCAATTCCTGGCAAATATGTCGCACGAATTGCGTACGCCGTTAAACTCGATCATTGGTTTCTCGCGCGTCATCATGAAGGGAATTGACGGCCCAGTAACCGACCAGCAGCAACAAGACCTTTCAGCGATTTACAGCGCCGGTCAACACCTGCTCAATATGATTAACGACATTCTGGATATTTCGAAAATCGAAGCTGGCAAAATGGAATTGGCGTTCGAGGATGTCGAACTTCCACAAATCTTCGAGAGTGTCATGTCAACCGCCCGGGGCCTGGTGAAAGACAAACCTGTAAAACTTGTCGCCAATATCGCCGAAGATTTACCACTGGTTCACGCGGACCCCACCCGCATCCGGCAAATTCTGCTAAATTTGCTTTCCAATGCCGCTAAATTCACCGATGAGGGCACCATTACCTTGTCTGCTATCTTACGAACAGCTGAAAGCGGTCGCCCCGAAATCTACATCAGCGTGACCGACACCGGTGTTGGAATTTCGCCAGACGATCAACATGATCTCTTCGAACCATTCACCCAGGTAGATGGTTCCCCCACACGTAAAACTGGCGGGACAGGATTGGGTTTGTCAATTTCTCGTTTGCTGGTTGATCTGCACAATGGCGAAATCAATATGACAAGCCACCCAGGAAGAGGGAGTACCTTCTACTTTACGCTTCCACTTTCTTCTAGAAAGAAACAAACCGTTCTGGCAGTAGATGCTGATCTTCAGGTAACCGAACTTTATCAGCGTTACCTCTTAGATTCAGACTATCAAATTGTGCCCGTAACTAATCCCACAGATGTCGTTTCTATGGCCCTCGAATATCAACCCTTTGCAATCACACTCGATCTAGTACTCTCTGAACATAATGCCTGGGAAATCCTTCAGGTACTAAAAGATGACCCTGGCACTCACCATATCCCGGTGATCATTTGCAGTATTCGCGAAGAACAAGAGAAAGCCATCCAGATGGGAGCCGCCGACTATCTGCAAAAACCCATCCTCAGCAACGATCTGGTAAACGCGCTTAACCGGGTTCGCAACAAAGAACGTGCAGAATGACCAAAGTAAGGTTGGCAAAACACTAAACCACCGATAAAATCTTGCATGAGACAATGTTTTAAAGAGGGTATATGGAGTCATATACCCTCTTTAAAATTCAGACGAAAGTTCATTACTTGTACCATTTTCTACAGGAGATTTCATTGTACTCTCACGTCATAGCAGAATGTCTGGATTGTGGGCACCAAGCCCCTTACTCACCCTATGATTCAAAATGCCCACAATGTAAAAGCGGGTGGCGCGAGGCGCGCTATGCGTACCAGGCCATTGGGGAACAAATCCTGAGTCGAATTCAACAACGGCCTTTCGATATCTGGCGCTATTATGAGTTATTACCCATTCAAGAGCCACACCCCATCATCAGCATGGGCGAGGGCGGCACGCCCCTGCTAAAAGCCCCAAATTTAGGCTTAATGCTGGGGATTCCCAACCTGTTCATCAAAGACGAACGCCAAAACCCAACCGGCTCTTTCAAAGACCGCCAGGCCTCCATTACGGTGACAACTCTAAAAGAAGCAGGGATCACCGAGACGGTATTAGCCTCTACGGGCAATGTAGCAATTTCCTATTCTGCATACACATCCCGTGCCGGCATCAAATTGTGGGCATTTCTGACCAGCCTGGTTCCAGCAGAAAAAATGCGCGAAGTTGCTATTTACGGCACACAGGTAATCAAAGTAACCGCATCGTATGATAAAACCAAAATCCTAGCCACCGAGTTCGCCGAAAAACGCCCTCATGGATCTTACCTGGATCGCGGCGTACGCTCTATTCCCGCCCTTGAGGCGATGAAAACAATTGCATTTGAAATTGGGGAACAACTCACTGCCGCATTGGGTACTCCGACAGACTCGCCCGCTCAGGTGCCCTGGCAAGTACCCGATTGGTATATCCAGTCGGTCAGTGGCGGCATGGGGCCAGTCGGCGTGCTGAAGGGCTTCGAAGAGTTACGCACGATGGGGCTGACAGACCGCATCCCCGCGGTGGGCAACATCCAATCTGAGGGGTGTGCCCCCATGGTACATGCCTGGAAACAAAACCGAGAAACAGCCGAACCAGTGCTGTCGCCACGCACCCTCATCGCCACCCTGGCAACCGGCGACCCAGGGCGCACGTATACAACCCTCCGAACGCGCATGCTACAAGGCGGAGGGGGGACCTTTGAAAGCGTCAGTGATGAGGAAGCCTTTCGTGCTATTCATGTTCTTGCAAAGATGGAAGGGCTGTCTATGGAACCGGCCTCAGCTGTGGCCTTTGCCGGATTGATAAAAATGGTGCGCGCCGGGCAGATCAAACCAACTGACGTGGTGGTCGTAAACATGACAGGCCATACCATGCCCGTAGAGAAAGCCATCCTAGGCGATGGATGGGTACAGGATGTCGAAATCCCCGAACAGCCCCCCGAAGAAAAACCCGAAGAAGGGTTACTCTCTGCATTAAGCAGAATCACGCCTAAACAGTATTCCAGCATCGCCATCGTCGATGACCACCCCCATGCCCGGCGTTTGATCCGCCGTATTCTACAATCACAGGGTGAATATACCATCTTTGAAGCAACAAATGGACGAGAGGCCATTGAACTCGCCAAGAAAGAACAACCCGATATTATGGTGCTTGATCTGATGATGCCCGAAATGGATGGATTCTCGGTACTGGATGCGCTCAAGGCTGACGAGCAAACCGAATCGATTGCTGTCATCGTAGTAACGGCAAAAGCACTCACCCCAGATGAGAAAACTCGCTTGCGCGGCCGCATCCACACATTAATGCAGAAAGGCGAATTCTTAGATGAAGATCTGGTACAGGAAATCAACTTGCTGTTAGCAAACGGCTCTACTTAAATGTCAAATTTACGCAGAAAAGGTGTCCTTGCAGCACTCTCTTCCGCCTTATTTTTAGGGATGGCGCCAGTTTTTGGTCGGCGCGCGATACTTCTTGGTGCTGCTCCTCTCTCTGTTGTCGCCATCCGCACTGTTTTGGCAGCCTTGTTGCTATTTGCCATCATCGGCATCTTCAAGCCTCAGTATTTGTTTATTTACCCGGCGGGGCTATTAGGATGCCTGCTGGCTGGGTGGATTAATGGATTAGGATCTCTCTTTTATTACAGCGCTTTAGGGCGCATCGACGCGGGTGTAGGCCAGCTATTGTATTCGTTGTATCCACTCTTCGTCGCAATATGGCTTATTTTAGACCGCCAACCTCCCAGCCGGTTGACAATTGTCCGGCTTCTACTCACACTTCCGGCGATCTATTTACTCACCCAAACCGGGCATCAAGAAATTGATCTCATCGGTGTCCTTCAAATGTTGATTGCCGCGGCATTATACGCCTTGCACCTCCCCATCAATCAGCGCGTACTTTTTGATATGCCAGCGCCAACGGTAACGGTCTACACTTTATTAGCAATGAGTTCAGTGGTTTTACCCGCCTTCTGGCTTTCTCCGGATGCCACCCTGCCTCAAGATATGCTGGTCTGGGGACCACTGTTAGGGTTAACCCTGGTTACATTCTTCTCACGGCTAACGCTTTTCTTAGGAGTGAAGCATATCGGAGGACTGCAAACAGCCATACTTGGATTAAGTGAAGTCCTTGTGACCATTTTTATGGCTTATGTTTGGCTCAAGGAACAATTAAGCCCGTGGCAATGGTTGGGGGCATTGATTTTATGTGTTATTTTAATTCTGCTTGGCGCAGAAAAATCTCCCCCACAAAAAAGAACCCCCGGCGGTTGGCTAAGTTGGCTCAGTCACCCAGCTTTATCGGATAAATTCCCCTGGCAGCCGCATGAGTGAATAAACATTGACCCAAAAAGGAGAGGCATTGTAATGCCTCTCCTTTTTTAGAACTTTTATTGAACTACAAGAATCCTATTATCCAGGTCTCTCAGCATCGAATACATAACCTGTCCCTCTGACACTTGAGATCCATTTTTCGCCATGGGGGAATGTAGATAATTTACGACGCAATCGGCTGATGAGCGGACGCAATACTTCGGGGGCTTCCCATTCGGCGACTTCATATCCCTGAACCATGAAAACTAACTCGCCATGCGACATGACTCGCCCCCAGTTTGTTACAAATACTTGCAACAAACGACCTTCTGTTGGGGTCAAGCGCTCCTTATCTGAACCGCGCCATATTTCTCGCCGCGCCAGATCTAGCGTGACACCTGTGGGCAAAGAGACAATCTGTCTTTTGGGCTTTGGCGATCCGGTTATTCCCTCCACCTCTTTCAACTGGTGTAAAGAATTTTCAATCTGCCCTACGATAATACGCTTGCGCTTTTCTTCATCCCGCCGAGCCAAACCGCTGGCCACGCTACTGAGAACTTCTTGCATACTGGGAGGTTTGAGTAAATAGTCGTGGGCTTCGTGTCGCAGCGCGTCAACTGCGGTTTCTAAAGAACCATGCCCTGTCAACATAACGATCTGGGTATCGGGAGACATTTGTTCTGCCTGGCGCATGACTTCGATACCGTCAATGCCGGGCATACGAATATCTAAAAGCATCAAATCGATTTCATTGGTTTCTAGCACATTTAGCGCTTCTTCACCAGACCCAACCGATGAGACATCATACCCTGCATGGCGCAAGACCTCTGACAACGACTGCTGGGTAACTTTATCATCATCGACAATAAGAATCTTTGCACTCATCATTCACTCCTAATTTATTTTGGTTTGCAGTAACTCTATTGGACACCAAGAGAGGATTTATAAAAAATACGTGAGGACTCCCCACGTATCATTCAAGGCATCTCTATAGCTGACTGTGACTGGCCGATTTATTCACCTAGATAGTCACCCTGATGCTTCACATCTTGACTACAGCCGAAGGATGTACGCATGAGGCAACAACTTTTGCCCATATATTATACACGCTATACAATGAAAAATTGAGGGGCTTTGGAGGGGTCTCGGGGAATCTCTGTAATGGGCACCCACACCCGATGCGGGGTTTCTCACGGCAGTTCCCAAAGAGGTCTTCCAATGAAATGCAAGGCAATCACACTTATAATTTTCGGTCAGAGAAAGGTTCTCTCTGAATTTTTGGAGCTTACTTCTGTGTGTTATAGATCGCGAAAGCAAACTTTTGCATCCCAGAGGCGAATACCCTGAGATGTAGGGTAAGCTATTGATATTGATGGGAAAAAAGCATCAAATCGTGAAGATACCGGGCAGGGTGCATTACATTGGTCAAACGATGACCTGCTCAATAGCATAGAAATGTAAATCTCATTCGTGATATACTTCCCCAATAATTGTCCAGCCAAGAGAGAATCCCGCAGACGGGTGCTTGCAGGAGAATTGCGGTCCTGCACACACCCGTTTTATCATATTCTCTCAGAAGTTAGATAGGAAAATTTCCCAGGAGGTTCACATATGAAGGATTTCCTTACAATAGCCGATTACTCCGCTGAGGCATTGCAAGAACTGCTCGATCTGGCCGTTCAGCTCAAGGAAGAATGGAAAAGCGGGGGTAACAAACCCATCTTCAAGAATAAAGTTCTCGCTATGATCTTCCAAAAACCCAGCTTGCGAACGCGGGTCTCTTTCGATATGGCAATGCGCCATCTGGGAGGAGATGCACTCTATTTGTCGCCTGCGGAAATCGGGCTGGGTAAACGCGAATCAATTGCAGATGTAGCCCGCGTGGTTTCAGGGTATGTAGATGCGATTATGGCACGCGTTTTTGCCCATGAACATGTTGAAGAACTGGCAAAGTGGGCCAGCATCCCGGTGATTAACGGGTTGAGCGATTATAACCACCCTTGCCAGGGCATGGCCGATGCGCTGACCATTTACGAGAATTTCGGGCGTATGAAAGGGCTGAATGTTGCCTATGTTGGCGACGGCAATAATGTGGCAGTCTCGCTCATGCATGTTTGTGCAAAACTCGGATCGAATTTCAGCATCGCCAATCCGCAGGGCTACGATATGGTCCCGACAGCCATTGAATTGGGCAAGAAATATGCCGCAGAAAGCGGCAGTACAATCACCTCGCACGATGATCCCTCCGAGGCCGTAAAAGATGCTGATGTAATTTATACCGATACCTGGACAAGTATGGGGCAGGAAGAAGAGACGCAGAAACGGTTAAAAGTTTTTCCGCCTTATCAAGTGAACCAGCAGCTTGTGGCTGCAGCGCGCCCGCATGTCATTGTGCTTCATTGTCTTCCCGCCCATCGCGGCGAGGAAATTACCGATGAGGTCGCCGATGGGCCTCATTCCCAGCTATTCCCGCAAGCGCACAACCGTCTTCACGCCCAAAAAGCCATTTTGGTGAAGCTCTTGGCCTAAGAGCGCAATCTATAACAAGGAGTACCGGGAGATATGACGAGTATGTTATTCACAGAGCTATCCCTTCCCGCTATTCTTCTTGTTGGAGGTTCCCCTTCATGAACATTTGTATTCCAAAAGAGCGCAGAGATTCTGAATATCGGGTTGGGCTTACAACGGCGGCTGTACGCCTGCTCACCCAAGCAGGCCACACTTGTTTTGTGGAGCATGAGGCCGGTCTGGGCAGTGGCTTCAGCGACTATGACTACCAACAAGCAGGGGCACAGATCGTTTATAGCGGGGAAGAACTCTATGGCCGCGCCGATTTACTGGCAAAAGTCGCTCGCCCCACGGCCAAAGAGTTCGAGTGGATGCGCGAGGGACAGATTGTGGCCGGATTTTTGCATCTGGCTGCGGCCCAATCTCAAAAGATTGAGAGCTTGCTTGAAAAGAGGATATCTGCCCTCGGTTATGAAATCATCCAAAATGAAAATGGCGAATTGCCGGTTTTGATTCCACTCAGCCAAGCCGGGGGCCGAATGGCACCTCAGGTTGCGGCTGCACTCACTCAGAACAATTTTGGGGGCAAAGGCATTCTCCTCGGCGGCGTCCCCGGTGTTCCCCCTGCGGAGGTAGTCATTCTGGGAGGTGGCACATCGGGCGCGGCCGCAGCGCGCAATTTTTTGGGCCTAGGCGCTTCAGTCTACATTCTCGATAAAGACCTAGATCGCTTGCGAGAGCTTGATGCCCGCTTCCAGGGGAAAGTCGTGACCATGGTCTCGCATGCTTTCAACATCGAAAGGGTGTGCCGCTTCGCAGATGTCCTTGTGGGTGCAGTACTTAACCCCGGGGAACGCGCCCCAATTTTGGTCACGCGCGCCATGGTCAAATCTATGCGCTCCCGCTCGGTGGTCATCGATCTGGCAATCGATCAGGGCGGCTGCTTCGAAACCAGCCGTCCAACCACGCATAGTAACCCCACTTTTATTGAAGAAGATGTCATCCATTACTGCGTTCCCAACATGACCGGCGTTCTAGGGCGCACTGCCACACATGCCCTCAACAATGCCACATGGCCTTTTATCGACATGATCACTGACATTGGACTTGAAAAATCACTCACACAAAATCCGGCGCTCCGACGGGGCCTGTATACCCATCAGGGCGAGATCGTACATCCCAAAATGCGTGCATCTTTAGAGGGGAGGCTATAACGCCATGAGCTGGGCTGAACCCTATAAAAATAAAGTTGTCACAGCCGATGAGGCTGTAAAAGTCATCCAATCGGGGAATCGACTTTTTCTGACCGGGAACTGCTCCGTACCCAAGACGGTACTGGCTGCTCTCGTTAAGCGAGCACATGAATTGGAAGATGTTGAAATTTGTCAGGCGCTGACGATTGGCTCGGCAGATTATGTCAGCCCGGAGATGGAAGGCCATCTGCGGGTGAATACCATGTTCATCAGCCCGAATAATCGCAAGGCCGTTCAGGCGGGGCGGGCCGATTTCACCCCCGTGCTGCTCTCTGAATTCCCTTTACTCTTCAAGGAAGGGCACTTGCCGGTTGATGTTGCCTTAGTGCATCTCTCGCCGCCTGACGAACACGGATTTTGCAGCTTTGGTGTGGAAGTTGGGCTGAGTAAAAGCCCTGCCGAATCGGCGCGCATCATCATTGCCGAAGTCAACACGCAGATGCCCCGTACTCTGGGCGACTCGTTTATCCATGTCAGCAAATTGGATTATATTGTACCGGTGGACTATCCTCTGCCAGAACTGGCAATGGGGGCAGAAGGCCCTTCCGATGTTGTCGAAAGCATCGCCAGCCACATTGCCGAATTGATCCCCGATGGGGCGACCATGCAAATGGGCATCGGCGCTATCCCCGATGCAGTACTTAATTTCCTATTCGACAAAAAAGATCTGGGCGTTCACACCGAGTTATTCTCCGATGGCGTTATCGAATTAGTAGAAGCCGGTGTCCTCACCAATGCCCAGAAAACCCTGCACACGGGTAAGATTATCGCCGGGTTCATCTTGGGAACACAACGCCTATACGACTGGGTTCACAATAATCCGCTGATCGAGTTCCATCGTACAGAATATGTTAATGACCCCTTTGTGGTCGCTAAGAACGACCGCATGGTAGCGGTTAACTCAGCTATTGAGATTGATCTCACCGGGCAAGTCTGCGCCGACAGCATCGGCCCTAAGTTATACAGCGGAGTGGGCGGCCAGTTAGATTTCATCTATGGGGCATCGCTCTCGAAAGGCGGCGTACCGGTAATTGCCCTGCCCAGCACGGCCAAGCAGTTCAGCCGCATTGTACCCATGCTCAAACAAGGCGCTGGCGTTGTCACCAGCCGCAATCATGTACGCTATGTCGTGACCGAATACGGGGTGGCCGACTTGTACGGCAAGAGCATCCGTCAACGTGCCCTGGCGCTCATCAACATCGCGCACCCCGATTTTCGCGCCGAGTTAAAAAAGCAAGCCGGTGAGTTGCACTATATCTAAATGAGAGGTTAAAGGGTTACAATTGCCCAACACATAGACCAACCTTCAACCTTTTATTTTCAACCGGATACAGATCCACATGACCCGAAGAGCAAAAATTATTGCAACTATTGGTCCGGCCAGCCAGCATGAACCTGCCTTACGCAGGCTCATGCTGGCCGGGATGAATGTAGCGAGGATCAATTTTTCGCATGGTACACACACCGATCATGCCACCGCCATTCAGCGCCTGCGCAAGATCGCGCGAGAACTTGATCGCCCGCTGACCATTCTGCAAGATTTGCAGGGGCCAAAAATCCGCACCGGTGAAATCGAGGACGGCCAGACTGAGTTAGAGACCGGTGCGTCAATTATCCTAACGACAGAGAGCGTCCCTGGCAATGCACATACCATCTCGGTTGATTACCCGGACTTGCCGCAAAGTGTGAAACCCGGCGGGCGGATTTTGCTGGATGATGGCAATCTTGAATTGATCGTTAAATCGGTGGAAGAGGAGACAGTGACATGCGAGGTCGCCTTGGGGGGGACGCTCAAACCTCATAAAGGGGTCAACCTCCCTGGGGTGAATCTGAGCCTCCAGGCTTTTACCGAGAAAGATCATGCCGATCTGAGATGTGGATTAGAAATAGGGGTGGATGTTATCGCGCTTTCTTTTGTGCGCTCTGCAAAAGACATCCGTCACCTGCGCCAGACCATTGCCGACATTTCTGCGGAGCAAAGCGACCTCCCCATCATTGCCAAGCTAGAGCGCCCTGAAGCGCTGGAAAACCTGCATGAGATCGTCCATGCCGCCGATGGGGTGATGGTGGCACGCGGCGACCTGGGTGTGGAAATGCCCCCCGAGATGGTACCAATTGCCCAAAAGGAAATCATCCAAACGGCAAACCGTCATGCAAAAACCGTTATCACCGCGACGCAAATGCTGGAATCGATGCTATATGCCCCTCGCCCCACCCGTGCCGAAGCATCGGATGTTGCTAACGCGATTTTCGACGGCAGCGATGCGGTGATGCTCTCTGGTGAGACGGCTGTGGGGCAATATCCGGTCAAAGCCGTAGAAATGATGTCATCCATCGTGCGCCAGGCCGAAGCGCATATGCGCGAGTGGGGCCATGGAGAAATTCGACCCAGTGCAGATTTACCCCGCGATAACGCCCGCTATATCACCCGTGCGGCGCATGAAATGGCACAGGATAAAGGCGTGGCGGCTATCGCCATATTCACGCAGAGCGGGCGCACAGCCCGTCTGATGTCGAAAACCCGGCCGGGTGTTCCAATTCTGGCATTCACACCGATTCAACAAACCTATCAACGTTTAGGGATCATCTGGGGCGTGACCCCGCATCTTGTTCCCCATGCCGAAACCGTCGAAGAAATGCTCGCCCACGTAGAAGCCGCCATGATCGCCGAAACGGGCATTCGCCCCGGGCAGGAGGTTGTGTTGATTGCGGGCTTTCCTATTGGGGAACACGGCCCGGCTAATTTTGCGCTATTGCACACCATCGGCCAGCGATAGCAGCAATATCCTAGAGCTTATGCAGTTCAAAGAACCCGAACCAATAATGCTGAGAACTTGACAATAAGAATTTTTTTGATATATTTTATTTAGTTCATTCTAAACATACTATCACAACGAGACAAAACATGACGAATCCACTTCTAACTGCACGACAGAATTTCATTCAAGGGATGAGCCGCATCAGCCGCTTTTGGGGCTTTCCACGGGCTATGGGCGCCATCTACGGTGCGATTTATCTCTCCCCCAATGCCCTCACCCTCGATGATTTGGTTGAGCAAGCCGGGGTCAGCAAAGGCGCTGTCAGTACCAATGTGCGTCAACTTGAACGCCTGGGCATGGTGCATAAACACATTCGCATCGGCGACCGCAAAGACTACTACACTGCTGAGACCGATTTCTGGAAAATCATCAAGGGAATATTGCGCGAGCGCGAAAAACTAGAATTCGACACCGCCATCCAAACAGTGGGTCACAGCCTGGAGCTGGCCCAATCGCCGGAGATTACACCCGAAGAAATGGAATTGGCCGCCTTTTACCAAAAACGTTTGAGCAACATGCAACGTTTCTTTGCTTCGCTCGACAACCTTGTCGCCGCGGTGCTGGCGCTGGATGAATTCCGCATTGGGGCATTTCAGCGACTATTCGGCAACGACCTCTCATCAGGTGAGTGATGAAGAGCAGTCATCATCTCACAAGAAAGCTGGCCGTATTTCTCACAAGCTGGTTTTGTGCACTTGCCATTTTCGGCCTGACGTTGGGCCTGGCGTGGCAACTTGGCAATAGCCGCTACTACAAAACCCTGACCGCCCTCGGCGCGGCGGCACTGGCCTTCATTGCAGGTGGCAGCATCACCGGCCTGCTCGCAAAATCTCAGCCGGATACAGCCGGTCTGATTTTTGGGTGTTTCTGGGGAACACTGAGTTGCATCTATCTTTTTGGCCCGCGCTGGCAAACACTACCGGGCATTTTTATTACAACCATGCTGGGCATGTTTGGCAGCCGTCTGGCAACATTTTATAGGAGATCCTAATGTCCATAATTCATGCTGTTACCGGGGCTTTCAGTTATACCGGAAAATACATCACCCGCCGCTTGCTCACTCAGGGCAAGCAGGTGATCACCATCACGGGCAGCCCCGACCGCCCCAACCCATTCAACGGGCAGGTCAAAGCCTATGCCTTCAACTTTGAGGATCCTCAAGCCCTCAGCGAATCGTTGCGCGGCGTGGATACGCTTTTCAACACCTACTGGGTGCGTTTTGATCATGGCAGTAAGACCTTCGAGCGCGCCGTGACGAATACGCGCACCCTGATCGCCGCGGCAAAAAATGCCGGGGTGCGCCGTCTCGTTCACGTCAGCATCACCAACCCTGCCCTCGACTCGCCCCTGCCCTATTTTCGCGGCAAGGCCCAACTTGAAGAAGACATCAAAGCTTCCGGGTTATCCTATGCCATCTTGCGCCCAACAGTAATTTTCGGCAATGAAGATATTCTCATCAACAACATCGCCCACCTACTGCGACGCTTCCCTGCCTTCGCCATCCCCGGCGCGGGAGACTACCGCTTGCAGCCCATATTTGTTGAAGATATGGCAAAACTGGCGGTGGATGTAAGGAAATCCGATGAAAATATGATTGTAGATGCTGTCGGCCCAGAGATTTACACCTTCAGCACATTGGTGGAACAGATACACTCGGTGGTGGGCAGCCGTGCCCGATTGATTCATCTACCCCCAAAGATCGCGCTGGCCCTTTCCCGCATCATCGGCCTGCTCGTCAACGATGTCGTCCTGACCGAACAAGAAATCGCCGGCCTGATGGCCGATTTACTCATCTCATCTGAGTCGCCCACCGGCACAACCTCACTCGCAGACTGGCTGCGCGCCAACGCAAAGACCATCGGGCAAGAATATGCTTCGGAGTTGCATCGGCACTACCGCTAAAGGCCGGGCAATCGCATTGCCAAACGGCTGCCATAATGTTTAGCTCCCTGGATAGCAGCAGCTTGCTTCTGCACGCTATCGTCAAATTTTGCGCACTACTCCCTAACTTTGGTTATAATATGCCAAACCGATAAGTCCCCAGGCTGGGGACTTATCTCTATCAGCAGTGATACTCGTTCGGCCAAAAACCGCTATGAAATCATCACCCAAACTTACTTCCCGCTTTGAGGAAGCCTTAGTCTTTACGGCGCAAACGCACGCCCGGCAAACTCGCAAAAAAAGCGAAGTTCCTTACGTTGCCCATCTCCTCAGCGTAACCGCGTTGGTTATCGAAGCCGGTGGCAGCGAAGATGCTGCCATTGCCGCGCTGCTACATGACGCCGTAGAAGATCAGGGCGGTTTAGAAATGCTGGCCGAAATCCGTCGCCGCTTTGGGGAACAGGTCGCCGAAATTGTAGACAGTTGTACCGATGCCTACCATGACCCCAAACCGGCCTGGAAGAAACGTAAAGAGAATTATATTGCCCATCTGGGGCAGGCCACCCCCGAAGCGCGTCTGGTATCATTAGCCGACAAAGTCCATAATTCCCGTTCCATTTTGCGCGACCTGCAACAAAGCGGGGATACGATTTGGAAGAAATTCCGCGGCGGCAAAGACGGCACGTTGTGGTATTACCGCGCCCTGCTGGATGCCTTCCAAGCCTCAGAGAATAATCGCGCCCTGATGCACGAATTCGAGCGCGTGGTGACCGAAATCGAAAACTTAGCCTAATCACAGAAAGACTGCCTGCTTTATGAGTAAACTCACCCTCAACGAATACCAGGAATACGCATCCCGCACCTCCGGAGCCGGAGGGAATGGCGAACGCCGCCTGATTATTGCCGCGCTGGGCCTGGCCGGTGAAGCCGGAGAATTCGCCAACATGGTCAAAAAACTGACTGCCCACGGGCACGACATTCCCACCGAAACACTGGCCGAAGAACTCGGTGACGTGCTGTGGTATATTGCCGAAGCAGCCACCGCTATCGGCATCCAACTCGGTGATATTGGCAATGACAATGTCGAGAAATTACGCCAACGCTACCCGCAAGGGTTCAGCCAGGAACGCAGCATTAACCGCGAGAAATAACCGGAGATACTCTTCATGTCACAGGATCCTGAAATTCTTGCTTTTCTTGAAGGTCACTTACAAAGCATCATGAAGAATGACATCCAGGGGTATCACAACAGTACCAGCCCCGAGTTGACGCTCTATGAATGGTGGGTAACTCCGCACCGCATTGACGGGCTGCCTTTCCATGATTTTATGATGACCGAAAACGAACGCCGCGGCACGGTCTTTGGATCTGAGGCAGGGATGCAAACCGAGCACCCCACCACCCGCTTTGATCTCGCAAACCTGCACATCCAGCGCTATGGCGATACGGCCATTGCCAGTTACACCCTGCTATTGAGTAGCGGCCTTGAAAATGGCGTCAAAGTCGCTGCACACAATGAGAGCCGGGTGATGGTCAAAATCAATGGTGCGTGGCAGGTTGTGCACGTGCATAAATCTCCGGCCTGGCATGCTCCCCACATGTCGCCCTCAAATGATGAAAAATAATATCCCCCTGGCAATCGCTGCCCTGGCAATTTGCACAAGCTGTCAACCGTCATCACTCCCAACATCCAGCCCAACAACATCGGCCACATTAACGACGGCAGCCCCAACCCAGCAACCAACATCCCTGCCTGAGACTGAAGAAGCAACTGCCCAGGCAGCACAGTTTGGCTACACGCATCACAATATAGACGGGAATCGCTGGGTTGAGGGGCGCGGCAACCTGCCAGATGCGCCCTTTATCGATATTCCACTGAACGGGACTCCCACTTGGGTGGCTGCTCTTCCCGATGGTAGTACCAGCCTTTGGGCTGTCGTTTTGCAAGATGGTCGTGTGCAGGCTTTTCGCGTCTCATCTCAGGGGGCAGAATCCATCGCCATTTCACCCGATCAACTCAACCCCCAGACTCCGCCGCTGCTTTCCTGGCACAACAACACCCTGGAGCTGGTCATCGGGGCCATCCCCCAGGCATCCCCATTGACACACCCAATCTTCATCGACGACATCGCAGCAACGATTGATCTTGATGGCAAATTGCAGGTTGGCGAATTCGTGATCGCGACGGACGCCCTCCCCGATGCACGCATAGTGCACGATGAAACCGGGCGATTATTGGTTCTCAGTGGTGCAACCGATAGCTATCCTCACGGGGTGCTGGGCGATGCCATTGAGGCCAGCTCGATCCTTGTGGTTGAATCTATGGCCCAACCCCACATTGTGCAAACTATTTCTATGCCCGATGGGCTGGTCTTGGAGGGAATTGCCCCCATTTGGGCAGATTTGGACGAAGATGATAAGCGAGAAATAGTGGTCACCGCCAGCGATGCGCGCCTCGGCTCTCGATTGATGGTCTATGATGAGACCGGCAATCTACTGGCTGTCAGCGAAGCTATTGGGCAGGGTTTCCGTTGGCAACACCAGATTGCCATAGCCCCCTTTGGCCCCCAGAGAGAGATGGAGCTGGTCGCCGTGCGTACCCCGCACCTGGGAGGCATTGTAGAGTTTTTCCAGTTTGGTGATGGGCAGCTTGCAAAAGTAGCCGAACTCGCTGGATATACATCGCATTTAATCAACTCTCGCAATTTGGATATGGCCGTTGCCGGAGATTTCGACGGCGATGGTCAGGTTGAATTGGTGTTGCCGAATCAGGCGTTGACAGAATTGGGCGCCGTTCGCCGCACAACAAATGGTGCAGAAATTGCCTGGTCGGTTCCTCTAGGAGACACCGTGAGCGCCAATATCGGAGTCGTCACACTAGACAACGACAAATTAGCATTGGGGGTTGGGTTAGCAAATGGACTGCTGCGCATTTGGCTTCCACAAAACTCAGGGGGCGAGATTCTCAGTCACTGACCCGCACGCAATTCCTCCCCGCCTGCTTAGCCGCGTACAGAGCCGAATCCGCACGGTCTAACATTGCCGCGACTTCCTGAATGTCGTCGGTCATCTCGGCCACTCCCAAACTGATAGTAACAGCAAATGTGTCTTGTGTTGTTTCTATTTGCGTATTCTGAATAGATTGGCGCAAGCGTTCAGCTGTCACAACTGCTTCTTCTTGGTAGGTTTCGGGCAGAATAATGGCAAACTCTTCCCCTCCATAACGTCCAAGCACATCAAATTCGCGGATACTCTTCAAACATTCTTGAGCCAGGCTGTGCAAAACCTGGTCGCCGACTCCGTGCCCGTGAGTATCATTGATGGCCTTAAAATGGTCAATATCGAGCATGATAGCCGAAAGGGGATGCCCATACCGCCGCGCTCGTTCGATTTCGATGCGCCCCAATTCGAAAAGGCGGCGACGGTTATTGATCCCTGTGAGACTATCGGTAGTCGCCAGCCATTGAATTTCTTCGAACAAGCGGGCATTTTCAATCGCGATAGCAGCTTGATTGGCGATCGTCTCTAACAGGCTTACATCGTGCTGTGAAAAATCACCCTGGTCGGGTCGGTTTAGCACAGTTAATGTTCCAAAGGCTTTTTCACGATAAATGAGCGGTACAACGACACTTGCTCCAACCTGCTCTTCAAGCCATTGTTCCTCATACAGGTAGTCAGCCCCCCTTCCCACATCATCTTTTGAATATTGCACTGGCCTAAGTTCACGCAGCACCCACCCGCTTAGACCATTCCACAAGCGATCGAAATCTCCTATGATTGCATTCTGAATACCTTTACCACTTATAACACAATGAGTCACCTCACAAGCAGTCAGGTCGAAAGTAATCAGGACAACCTGATCGGCGGGCAAATCGGCAGCCACGTGATCTACAACACTCTCCAGCAAATCTTCGAGGCTTTCGGTGTGAATGAGAGAGCGGGCAATTTTATAGAGGATCTGCGTTTCTGCTAAGGTCCTCTGCGTTTGCTCGAACAACTGGGTGTTATCAATAGCAATAGCAACTTGATCGGCAAACGCCATCACGAGGCGCATGTGCTCATGATTGTAAAAATGTACCTGGGAGCTATCTACAGCCAGCATGCCAATAACTCGTCCACGCACAACCAAAGGCGCACCCAGCCAAGATTTTATATGGTTATGAGGCGCTTGCAAAAATATCGGGAAGTGATCGCGAGTATCATCGATAATCAGGGCTGCGCGCTGCTGAATGACCTCGGTGTTGGGGTTATCTCCCGGAATAGGGAATCGTACGCCGATGACCTTCGAGGGATCGTGCCATCCGCGCCCGCCCACAATCTCTAGAGCGCCATCACGAACCAGCTGCACAGAGGCGCTATCATAAGGCACGACGCGCTCTAGCTCAATCAGAATGCGCCGAATTGCCTCACCTTGCTGCAGAGTAGCAGCAATGACAGCGCCAGCCTGGCGGAGAGTTTCGGCTTCGTCTCGACGGCGGCGTTCTGCCTCGAAGAGACGTGCATTTTCCAGGGCCATTGCCGCCCGCTCTGCAAAGATCGACATTAGACGCTCATCATTTTCCCCAAAGGCGTTAATGTCTTTACTTTGGACATCAATGACCCCAATCACCCGATCACCCACTTTGAGGGGAATGGCTAATTCCGACCGGGCGGCTTTCCAGTTGGGCACATAATCGGGGTTTTTACGGACATCTGGCACATTGATGATTTCGCCTAAACGAAAAACACGCGGAACTAACCCAGGGCCGTCAAGATGCAGCTTTCCTTGCGACACTTCATCGGCATAAGGCCCTAAAACCGCGATGCGCTGCAACTC
Organism: uncultured Anaerolineales bacterium; assembly: GCA_964344175.1. Lineage (GTDB taxonomy): Bacteria > Chloroflexota > Anaerolineae > Anaerolineales > UBA11858 > NIOZ-UU35. The sequence continues at coordinate 1,334 of CAYFMI010000034.1, read as the reverse complement.
GCTTGAATGCTCATCTGTAAGGAGCAAGCTACAGTTCGACTGCCCGAATTCAGCCAGAATAATGCCCACTATTTTTTGAGCTAAATGTTCAACAGCTGGCACCTGGCTGAAATACAAAGTTTCTGAAGCCCGATAAAGGCGGTTCAATTCCAGGTTGCGCTGTTTTAGTAACGTTTCTGATTCACGCAGGGCTACTGTGCGCTGATCGACTTGTGCTTCTAATTCTTCTGCATGGCGTTGAACTTGTTCATACAAACGCGAGCGTTGAATGGATACTGCCGCGTGACTTGCTAAAGTCATCAGCATGTCACAATCAGCTTGTACAAAATTGCCTTCTTTCTTATTAACGGCTGTCAGAACACCTATTGTTTTTCCCATAGTAAGCAATGGAACTGCCAATAGCGATGTCACAGAGATATGGGTATTTGCATCGATAGATGTGTAATGATCGGGATCTGAGGCAACATTATTCACAATTTCGGGTTTTCCACTCTTCAAAACCCGCGAAACAACCCCCATGCCGCGAGGAACACGCATGCCCACAATATTATCTACAGACGCCAGAAACACCAACTCACCCGATTCACTTTCGGGCATAAGCACCGAGCAACTGCTCGCGCCAACAAGATTAACGGCCTGCTCAACAATTAAATTTAGAAGGGATTCGAGATCTTGCGTCGAAGAGATGGCAATTCCGATGTCATGCAACGCCTCCAATTGCGTTACTTTTTCAGCAAGGGTATACTGCGTTTTCGCCCAATCGGTCACATCGCGTACGGAAGCTAAGACAACCACCCCATCCCTGGCTTCCACAGGATGGAGTGAAATTTCGGCACTAAACAAAGCCCCGTCCTTTTGTTTAGCACTGAACCGCTGAACAGAATTCATCATCCGGTTTTCTGGCGATACCATATATTCTTTTCGAAAACCGGTATGGGGCGCCTTCAAATGGTCCGGAACGAGCACTTCGATCGATTGCCCCACTAACTCAACGCGCGGATAGTTAAACAAAGCTTCAGCTTTACGGTTGAGATCCAAAATTTTTCCGCTCTCACCGACAATCAAAAGGGCATCTGGTGAAATTTCCAGATACGAACGAGAAACGGTAGGATCATCTAAAACCCATTGCTTCATAAAGAATTTTCCGGAATGCAAGCCTCGCATAAAAAGCATCAAGACTTATCATTAGGCGTATCTGAAAATAATCGGCAGATATGGAAATCAGCCCTACGTAGGGCTGGTTTCTTACCTGCCAAGAGCATTTTTCGGATAGATTCTTAGCTAGACTTTATCCAAACGGAACCTTTCAAGTTGAATAACACACGGCATCAAAC
>CAYFMI010000033.1:41015-42655 GCA_964344175.1 uncultured Anaerolineales bacterium | reverse complement strand
GTTTCAGTATCCTCAATTGGATCGGTTTAGGGGAAAGTTGTCCAATCTAACTGCACCACGACTCGATCAATGCGCGTTTCAGTATCCTCAATTGGATCGGTTTAGGGGAAAGGATGGAGATGAGATTATGGATGATGAAGCAATTCAAAAGTTTCAGTATCCTCAATTGGATCGGTTTAGGGGAAAGGCGGATTTCTTCCGGCATTCTATACTCGATCTGGAGTTTCAGTATCCTCAATTGGATCGGTTTAGGGGAAAGGGTGACTGCGCCCTCGAGGAAGGCGAGAGAGGCAAGTTTCAGTATCCTCAATTGGATCGGTTTAGGGGAAAGCAGAACTCATCCGGATAAGTAAGATCAAACCACAAGTTTCAGTATCCTCAATTGGATCGGTTTAGGGGAAAGCCTTTCTCTTAGATTTCCATCAAAACAATTACAAAAAGTTTCAGTATCCTCAATTGGATCGGTTTAGGGGAAAGTTGGCGTCACCGTTCCCCCTGGTGTAACCGTCACCCAGTTTCAGTATCCTCAATTGGATCGGTTTAGGGGAAAGCTATTATTCGGCGCAGTCTGCGGAGGCTTGTAGAGTTTCAGTATCCTCAATTGGATCGGTTTAGGGGAAAGCAACCAGGTGACTGCGGAAGATCCGTTCGCACTCCGTTTCAGTATCCTCAATTGGATCGGTTTAGGGGAAAGGAGCTTCGATGCTACCGTGCCCTGTTATGCGATGGCGTTTCAGTATCCTCAATTGGATCGGTTTAGGGGAAAGTAAGCCGAGTAATCATCCTTCTCACGGCACTCGTTGTTTCAGTATCCTCAATTGGATCGGTTTAGGGGAAAGCTACCCCATAACCACTGAAGCGAACTGTAATAAATGTTTCAGTATCCTCAATTGGATCGGTTTAGGGGAAAGTACCGTCGCCACTGCGGTAATCAACCCCCACAATGCGTTTCAGTATCCTCAATTGGATCGGTTTAGGGGAAAGCATGACTGCACATGCTGTCAGATGACGGCATGATAACGTTTCAGTATCCTCAATTGGATCGGTTTAGGGGAAAGTGCGGTAATAGCGAATGCGTTGGGTTTCGCACGCTATGTTTCAGTATCCTCAATTGGATCGGTTTAGGGGAAAGGCGCGAGAACCATGACCCGGATACGGGTCGCTGGTGTTTCAGTATCCTCAATTGGATCGGTTTAGGGGAAAGTCTACACTATGCTCTACACTATGGAATTTAGAAAGTTTCAGTATCCTCAATTGGATCGGTTTAGGGGAAAGTTGCGGCGGATTCCCTTGCCAGCCTCACAGTCTTGCCGTTTCAGTATCCTCAATTGGATCGGTTTAGGGGAAAGAAAAAGCTGCTGCTGGACACCACATACCTGCATGACTGTTTCAGTATCCTCAATTGGATCGGTTTAGGGGAAAGGTCGCGGTCGAACGATAGCTATGACCGCTACGGAGTTTCAGTATCCTCAATTGGATCGGTTTAGGGGAAAGGAAACGAGTACCGGCGGCGAACCGGCAGAAGACGAGCGTTTCAGTATCCTCAATTGGATCGGTTTAGGGGAAAGCGGCCTGCCCCGCCGCCAGCTTCGCTAGTGGAGATGTTTCAGTATCCTCAATTGGATCGGTTTAGGGGAAAG
>CAYFMI010000033.1:0-40915 GCA_964344175.1 uncultured Anaerolineales bacterium | reverse complement strand
GTTTCAGTATCCTCAATTGGATCGGTTTAGGGGAAAGCGAGGCCATGCGCGGCGGTATGCGCTCATTCGAGCGTTTCAGTATCCTCAATTGGATCGGTTTAGGGGAAAGTTACATTGACCAATATGACGTGCGAATTTTTTTCCGTTTCAGTATCCTCAATTGGATCGGTTTAGGGGAAAGTTGATGGAGTCTCCTATGTGGTCAAGCCCCCCAGGGTTTCAGTATCCTCAATTGGATCGGTTTAGGGGAAAGCCCGTGCGTTTATTTTTCTGAAAAGGTTCTAAAAGCAACACTCTCCCATTTAGGGCGCTCTCCGGCGTTCCTGGGGTTTTGATTTTTCATCGGAATGCTCCTTAATTGTGCCAAATTTGTTTTATTTTCGCAAGTCGAGTTTTGTGCTCACAAGGCCTTCATTTGCGAAGGGTGATGACAATCTTAGAACACGTCATTGCAGAAACGCCGAAACTCACAGTTCACGCATTTGCCGCGTTTTTTGGTCGGCGACGGCATCGCTTCGGACTGGATGATCTCACGCATATCTTTTATCATTCCCCGCAATTGATTTCTCATCCGGCCTGTAAATTTAACTTCGTAGGCTCTCCGTTCTGGAATGCTGTATAGAAAACCTCGCAAACTGGGAATGCCGCTGCTCTCTTCCAACATCAGGCCATAAGCCAGCAATTGCAGTTGAAAGTGCTTTGCCATCGTGCGTGATAATTTATAGTCAATGGGGATGACCTCGGCATCGGCAGAACGTTCTATCCAGATCACCATATCGACTTTTCCTCGCAGATTAAGAGTCGCTGAAGAAACAGGCATGTCAAATTCTCTGCGCCCATCTTCCAGGTCGTACCGTTGCAAACTGCGGCGGATTTCACGCTCTTCTTCTCGCTGTCCAGCTTCCACACCGGCCTCCATTTTGTAGGTAACGGGGCGCACATCCGGCAAGCAATAATGATAGTACAAGATACGCGGACAGTAGACCCATTGTTTGAGATCGGTGACGCGGAATAGTGGTGAGATGTCAGAGGAAAGAGGGGAGAAAGTATGCGCTATCATCTATCCTCTGGCCTCCCCCCGCTGGTCGATAATCTGTCGCTTGTTCCAATCATCGGCGCAGATGGTGAACAACTGGATATTGCCCGGCTTCTTGCCCAGGATCTTTTTGACGCGCAGCATCAGTTCTTCTTGATGCGTTTTCGCCAGCCTTCCGGTAAAGGCGCTGTATTGGATGCGGTCCAAGCCATAATCCAGGCAGGCATCGGCGATTTTTGCCCGTTTGTTGTCATCGGGGATGTCGTAGACCAGGAGGCAGTTCATTGGTAGAGAGGGGAGAGGCTAGAGGGGAGATTTCTGACCTCTCTCCTCTAACCTCTGCCATCAGAAATCACCAACTCATCACGAAGGGCTGATAATCGGCGCGCTCGCCTCGCAAGTAGGTTGCCAGGTGACGCGCTTGCATTTGAATAATGGCTCTGATGGCGTGGCGTTTGCCCTCGTATCTGGCTGGCCCCTCCAAACGGGCAATGATTTTATCCGCCAGTATCCGGCGGGTATCTTTGGTCAACATGCCGCGCTCATCCATTTCGAAGGCCATATTCTTGTTCGCCATCCCAATCACCGTGCGATCCACCACCGGTTGGCGAAACTCCTCGATGAAATCGAGCGTCAGGCTTGGCTTTCCGGGGCGGTCTACATGCAGAAATCCGGCGTAAGGATCCAGCCCGGCCAACACCAGGGCGCGCTCCACTTCACCATAAAGAATCCCATAGCCGTAATTCAGCGCCGAATTCACCGGGTCTCTTGCCCCGCGCCCAATGCGTTTCTCGAAACCATAGTTCTCCGGCAGCACCAGGCGCACCGCCCCCCAATAATGGCGCGCCGCCTGCCCTTCCAACCCCATGATCTCGGCGCGCAGGTCTTCGATGCTCGCTTCCCCGGCAATCACTTCGGGATAGCGGAGGATGCGCTCCATCTCGATCAGCGGATCGAGAATCTCCACCGCCCGCAAGTGCAACTCCTGATACAACTGAGGGTCTTTTTCCTTGCGATACTTGCCGATATATTTAAGCAGGTTGCTCTGATTTTGCAGTTTTCCACTGCCGAAGGCAATCACCAGGGCAATAGCGAGTGTGCTATGGTAAGCCATGAGTTGGGCGCGGCGGGTGGCAACCGTGCCGGTCAGCCCGGCGCTGTACAGGCTGGCGTAAGGTGTCCCCGTTCCGCTAATGAAGTGGATGGGGATGCCCCGCTCGGTGCATTCGCGAATCGCTGCGGCGCTGATGCTGACCCCCTGGTTGGCAATCGTCACCGATTCCAGGTGCAGCAAGGGCGCCTGTGCCAGGGTCTGGCCTTTCTTGGTCACTTTCAGGCGCTGGCTGTATTTGCCCACATGGGCGCCAAAGTCGTCAACGGTCAGGTTCTGAATAATTGGCATGGGGAACTCCTCAGAGGTTAGAGGGGAGAGGGCAGAGGCTAGAATTCTCCCCTCTCTCTTCTCACCTCTAACCTCTCACCTTTCTCTCCTGCGCGCGTAATAAACCGTAGATCATGCGGATAATTTCAGTGAGTTCATCTATCAACTCAACTAACGTTGCCTGGGATAAGTACCCAACTTCTGAGGAAACGATTAATTGAGTCTCCAACTCTGCCGCAGAGCCAAGGGCAATGTTCAAATGATTGGCAAATGCCCGTGGCGAGTTACGTCCCTGTCCTTCGGCAATATTTGATGGAATCGACACCGACGCGCGGCGAATTTGGGAAGTTAGCCCATAGACTTCTTCACGCGGAAATTGGCTGGAAACTTTATAAATATCAACGACCAACGACACCGCCCGCTGCCAAACCACCAAATCTTTATAGCTCTTCGCCTTCTCCATACATCTCTCCTCTCTCATCTGCCCTCTCCCTTCTCCCCTCTATCAATTCCCCTCCACCAACCGGTACACCCCGTTCCCCCGCACGGTATGCTTGCCCACCTGGATACTTTGCCCCAGGATCAACCAGGGAAGCAAGGGTGTCCAATCTTCGGCTCGATAGGTGGCCGTGCCCACAAAGCCGCTCAAAGGCGTTTTTTGCCCCTTACGGCTGCTGCCGCCAAAATAGTCCCTCCATGCCACATCGGCGTCCACCAGCCGGACGCGGTCGGCCATCTGGTAAAGCTGCTGGATGTCTTCCGGGGAACGCGCTTGACCTCCCGCATATTGCTGTTCGAGATGATCGATACGTTCCAGCAGGCGGCGGAAGAAGATCCCGAAATCGGGGACTTTGACCGTTTGTTTGGACTCGATCAGGCGCGTGGGCGTCTGGAATTGTACTTTGAGTTGGCTGCCCGGCCCCATGTCTGGCAGCCAGCTTGAGAGGGAATCCTGCACATCCCCCCACCCGACGCGCAGCTCCGGGACATGCACAATCTGCTCGCCGGGCGCCAGCACCACTTGCTGATCCCGCGTAAAGGGGTTGATCGCCCAAATTGCTTCTAACTCAAAGCGCCCGCGCCCCGGCCCAAAACCGCTGTTTCCAACCGCCGGGACGGCCAGCACAAAATAGGGCAGGAACTGCAGACCATCCCCAAAGAGGGTCAGCACAAACGAAAAGCGTTCTCCAGGCTGCACCACATCCACAAGGGGCAGCGGAGGGATGAAAGCATAGGCCCGGCGCACAGCCCCCGGATCGGCCTCGGCGCTCAGCAGCCAGCAGACCGGGCAAACAGCGGCATGCTCCGGGGTCGGTTTTGCGCCTCGGGTCGTGTCCGGGCAGACGGCAGTGAGCATACGGCCGCTCAGCGCGCCGCGCAGGTAATGGCCCATTTTATAGCCGTTCAGGTACACGGTGTCGCGAGCGGTTAAGTCGAAGCGCAGGTGGGTGATGGTCAGTTTGCTGGTCATTGGTTTTCCTTTTGTATCCACGATGGATCGGGTGGGTTATAATTGGGGTAAGACAGTCGTATTCATGCAGATGAAAGGAAGTAAATGTCTAACCAAAATCTTTACAAGCTTCCGCTGGTGTTCGATCCACAACCCGAAGGCGGGTACACCGTCACCTGCCCGTTGCTGCCAGAGTTGATTACCGAGGGCGACTCCTTCAACGAAGCGCTCGACAACGTGCGTGATGCCTTGGCCGCGATCATTGAAGCCTTCGAAGACCTTGGAAATCCCTTGCCGCCGGTTCTGCGCCAGTTTGCCTTTGATGAGCATTCGCCGATCTGGATCGAGACAGCTGTGGCGGCATGAAATACCGCGAGATTTCCAAGAAACTGCGGACATTGGGTTGCGAGGAACTGCCGCGCCGCAGCAGCGGCTCCCACCGCAAATGGCATAACCCCGCTACCGGGAAAATAGCGCCTATCCCCGATTGGGGCAGCAAAGATCTGAAAATGGGGACATTGCGACATATCATTCGGCAGTTAGGGCTGGATTGGGAAGGGTTCAAAGACGCCTGATTCATGCCTGCTTCCTAAGCGATTTCATCGTAATACCACAGTTTGGGGGCATTCGCAAAACAAAACGCATTACACTTTTCGACCGCGCTCCGCCATTCCGACATGGTGTAGAAGTGTGTCGTCGGGTCGCTTGCTATTATCGTGTTGTGCCGGGAGTTGACAGCCAATGGCTATCGACTCCCGGCATTTTGTTATGCGCCAATGCGTTCGTAGAGGGTGAAGCCCCTCCCAGAGCGCACCATCTGGTAGGGCATGATGATGTCTATCCGTAAGCGGTCTTGACCAACTTTTATTTTTCCTGCGGTTGAAGCATCGTAAACATTCGCTTTCGCAAATGTGATGGTTTCACCCCAATCATCAATGCGCTGTAAGGTGCCCATTGGAAACGACGCTGGCAAACCATCTTGTAAGTTTAGGCCTTCGAGGGGGATAAAACCCTCCGGTGGCTCCTCAGTTGGCGCAGTAGACCATTCGGGGATACCCAATAACTGGACGAAACTGCCGCGTTTCCCCAGATAGGTGACCTGCGGCAGCCAGGGGGTGATCCTTTCCAGAATATGCGCCTCTCCACCAAAGGCGATAGCAAACTCATCCCGCAGATGGACAAACTCGCGGAAGGCGATGGTGGGAGTCATGGCCCGCCCGGTTTGCTCAGGTTTGCGCTCTGGCTTGAGGATTTTTCCGAACAGGCCACTCACCGCAGCGTACCGGGCCGGGCGCAGGGCGATTTTGAGCGAACGAATCAATTCAACAAAATGCTCTGCTTGCGCAGTGCCCTCTACGCGCAAGGCGACATCCAACAGGGCCATCCGGATCGCGAAGGGAGTGGGGATGAGCAGGCTTTTACCTCCGGTGGATGTGGCTTCGCCGTGCTTGAGCGAAAACAACCCGACCGGCTGGAAACGGGCGATTAACCAGGCCATCTCAGCCTCCGTTTTGCGCAAAGAGGATGTAAGGACGCGTATCCTGAATCACCGCCTGCATAATGCTGGCAAACCCGGCCATATTGTCGAAAGTTTTGACCGCCAGCAGATTGCCAGAATCAAGGGCCTGACTCGCCGCTTGAATCTGTTCGCGGTAGTCATCGGCTAGCGGGCTGATGGTGGGGGCAGGTAATACACCGCGGCTGAAAGTGACCACGCCCTCAAAATTGAGGATATGCGGGTTCTGAGTGCCGCGCATTGCGCCAGATGGCTCAACGTAGGTGTAGAGCACGCTTTTGAGGAAAGTCTGGTAACGGCGCAAACGTTCGTCCTCATCCAAAACATAAGCCTGGCTGATATCGTTAAAGCCAATGCGGGCCAACTCGAACGTGGCCACACTCGCATAAATACCGGATGAAGCCGGGCGGTGGAAGATGGGCTGACTGGCTTTGTCATCGCCGCCGCGCTCTTGCGCATACCGGACATGGAAGTAAGACTCGGTGCGCACGTTATCTGGTACGCCGACAACCCAGGCGAATTCGGCAACTGACTTACGTGGTACAGAACGTGTGCCTTTGGCAATCAGTGTGCCTTCCAACTCATCCAACGCGCAGGTTTGAGCCAGTTTGGTGAGCGTTTCTTCATCGGTTTTGGGCAGGTTTTTCAAAAACTCATCATCGCCCAGAATGCGGTCAGAACGGAAGGTTTTGCAGCCCTCACATAGCGGCAGGCCGCCCTCCCGTGCCAGGTAGTAGAAGTGTTCGGCCTGGATATGTTTGAACATATCGCCGCTGATGGCGTTGACCTTGTGGACGTTACCTTCGGTGTCTACCAGGGCGACAGTCCGGGTCATGGTCTGGTTGCCTTCGCCGCCCTCGTTGTTGAGCGAGTGCATTTCAAGCGTCAGGCGGCCAGAGATGGAAAGGGAATAAACGGGGGTTGTGTTTGACATAGGGGGTCTCCTTTTTGGCGTGTTAAATTGGTTCAATTGTCTTCTTTTCTGTCCGAATTCCAGGCATAGCCAACTGCAATGAGCAAATTGGCGATTAACTCAACATTTTGATATTCATCAATCAACATTGAAATAGCGGTAACATCTTCCGCTTGCACTGCGGAACGTTGACGCTTACCTGTGTTTTCGTATACTTGCGCAGTTTCCTGGTTGTATGATTGGACAAAGTCCATTAATGCCGTAATAAAGGCATCTCTCTGCGTCGCTTTACGCTTGAGTTCTGCGGCAAGCCCATAGCGGATGTCGTACAACAGCTTAATATCGGGTTGTTTCCCGTGCTTTTTTTGAGCTTTCTTCCACTGGGGTACGATAGTGCTTTGCCGGATAGCGTCCGCAACGCTTTGGAAACCGCTGTTTTCAAGGATCGGGGTCAATTTTGAATTTGACATGAAAAGCCTCCGTAAATGTGTAGTAGAGAATGTTGGAACGAATTTGGTTTGGTCGTCATTCAGACGAGCCAAGATTTCATGGGCATATCCAGCGGCAAAATCGAAGAATGCCTCCCAATTTTCACCAGCCACGAAATCGCGGTACAGGCGGAGCAGGTCATAACCGTCGCTGTGGCTTTCTTCGACCCCACGGATGACATCGAGATGTTCGTCAATCAGAGCTTTCATGGCGCCCACATCGCCACGGGTTTGGATCGTATCCCCCCAGGAAGGCAGGCCCATGAAAGATTGGTTGACCATGGTGTAGGCGTTCTGGCTGAGCAGCTTGAATTGCGCAACGTAAAAACCGTGAATGATGTTTTTCGGGTTGGCATACGGCGCGTCAAAGTCGTCGTCGTCTTCTTCGGAAATGGTTTCGATGTAATCCAGCCAGGCGCGGAAGAACAACAGAATGCTGGTGATGTCGGTTTTCAGGCTGGTGGCATCCCCGCGCCGTTCGCGCCAGATATATTTGTTGAACTTGCGGTATACATCTGACAGCGCGCTCAAGCGGACTGACCGCGGCGCGAGGATATAGGCTTTCCAGTCTTTGGTATCCGATGCTTGCCGTGGCGCCATGCATTGCCATAAACCGATGGCCTTCAATATTTCTTCCGGCCAGGGACGGTTTTTGATATTGTCCATGCGGAGCGCATTGGCTTTTACCTCATTCAACCCTTTACCCTGGTGGGGGTTGAGCAGCTGGGAAGCGGTGTCTTGGGGTTTCATGCCATCTGTTTTGGCAAGTTTACCCCATTCTTTCAGCATAACTTCTTGGTCGACTACCGGAGAGGCATACAATCTCAGTAAGGTTTGCAAATGTTCTGCGAAATGCGGCCGTCCTTGTGCCCAGCCGCTGACAAACCGGTTGTAAATGCCCTGCGCTTGCATCCGCCAATCGCCCAGAAAGACGACCACTTGCCAGTCGTGGGGCGGTTCCTGGTCTTCCAACTGTTTTTGGATGTCCGTACCGCGCAGCCCCTGGTCGAACAAAATCCCACGCTGTTCGTTGTAAGAACGAACCTGTTCCCAGGTGGTGTCCACGTCACGCGCGGCGGTACCTGCGGGAGCGTCTGGCACTTTTTTGCCTGTTAAAAAAGGTGCTGGGCTGCGAAAGAAAGGGATTTCTTCCAGCCAAGTTTCTTGGAGCGGTTCATTCAACCGGATTTCATAACGCGCACCTGTGTCTACAATTTCCACACTACGGGATAAATCCAGGCCTTTGACATTCAGCAAGATGTGGTCAAGTAAATCAGCCAACCCGAAGGCGGTTAGCGCATCGGCATAGGTACTGGTTTGTTTGGGTACATAGAATGATTTTTGGGGCATTATGCAACCTCCTGCGATAATCCATCGCACAATCTTAAATTGCGCACAATCACAAAATATAGCCACCACCACAGGTAATCTACCCCTGGCGGCGTGGGAATCAATCGTTTTTGAATATCCGGTTCAGACTTGGAAACCATCCTGAGCCACTGCTGCCACATTTGCCAATCTGTTGTACCAACAACGGCCAATGCTTCTCCAAGCGCGTCTTTTGCCCGCTCGTGCAAGGTGTATGGATTGGCGCTTTCCAACATGGGGCTGTGATGCCGGGCAACCGCGGTAAAAACTGCTTTATACAAGGGGGATGATTGGCCTTCCAATGTCTCGAAAAAGAGTCTTGCCCCCGCATCCGCCCCCTCTCCCGCGTGCGTTTTTGGTTTGGGATGACGTTTGCGGGCGCGTTTTTGGGCGGCTTCGTGGTCGGGGTTGTCGCTGTCATAATGCGTGTGGGCGATCATGAAGTCTGCCGGGCAAGGTTCGCCGATTTCTTCCTGATAGGTATGGGACCAGGCCTGCCAGCGGACGTCCAACTTGCCCACGTCATGCAGGGCAAAGGCCAGACGCACGGCACGCTCCAGCAAGCCTTCGGGTAGATGCCAATCACCCGACTGCTGCGCCAGGCGGTGGGCGATCCATTGCAGGCGGCGCTGCCAGGGGCCAGTCTCGAAGACTTGCCGCATCCGGTCGATATGCTGCACGTAGGACTCCAGTTGGTAGCTGCCGTAATCCGGGCGGATGCGGCGAGTTGCCGACTTTTTAGAACGGTAAGTCCCATTGCTTATCTCTCCCAATCGAAACCCGCGCGCGGCGTCATATGCCGCCAGTTGCGGGTTGATTGCCAACAAAACCGTACCCCTCAAGGCTTCTTTATCCTCAACATCCAGCCACTGGTAAGCGGGAGGGTCGTCCGGATCGCTTTCATCCTCAATCACCTTGACCGCACGCAACACCCAACCCAACCCCGCTTCATCTTCTCGCTCAAGTAAGTCTTCCAATTTCGCGCTTAATGTCCCAACGTGCATGGAAAACCCCTCGTAAACAAACGGATTTTCGTCTGTCCGAGTTCGTGGCGCATCGTACACGATCACTGTGCGCCCCTGAACGTTATCGCGAATTAATTCTCGCCGTGCACTGGCATCGTGTCCTGTCAGCGCGTCGGCAATTCGCCCCCAAATTCGTCCGAGATCTTCTTCCATGGCTTGTAGCAGGGCGCGATCGGCCTCGATGTGGGCTTCGTTGATCACTTCTTGTTCGTCCGTAAAATGTAATACATGTCCATCCCGCTTTTGGAAGGCATTCCAACTGCGTGCGCACACTACATTGCTGACCTTATCCATCCCATACGGCGCGTAATTCGGCTCACCGCGTTTGTTGTCTGGAACCGGGTAAACGTACACCTCGCCCTGCTCCCCCGGATAGCGGGCACAGCGGCCCGCACGTTGCAGCACGCTAGCTGCAGGGGCAATCTCGGTGTGCAATGTTTGGGCGCTGATGTTCAACCCAACTTCGACCACCTGAGTCCCGACGACTATTAGGCTTGGCGATTCATCAGCCTCCAGCCCCTCCGGATTCCAGAGCGCCTGGAGAAGTTCTTCTTTCACCTGCCGGTGGGGGCGCTCAAAGCGGCCGTGAAGCAGCATTGCCCAATTTTCATCCGGTTTTTGGAGTAAGTAATCTCGCACCTTATCCACGGTGCATTGGAGTTGCGTCTGTCGTGCTTCTGGTTTGCGTGCCTGCCGTAGATTTTCAAATGCTTCGCGGGAAATAATCGCCTCGAAAGGAATCGACCGACAGCCCTGGGCCAGCAATCCATCGAACAGAGCCGTTGCCCGGTCTACTGTGTTGCAAACCGACAGCGTGCGCCGGTCGTGAGATTTTAAGACGGAACCGGCATCCAGTGGGGCGCCAGCCACCCGGTAGAGGCGCTGTTTCCGCAGCACTTCACCCCTACGGGTTTCAATTTCCAACACTTCCTCATCGGGGACGGTGATCACCTCCGCGTCCAGCAAGTTCCCGATCTCATCTAACATGGTTTTGGAAAATGTGGCTGTCATCAGGATAAAAGGTGCAATCCGGCCAACAGAACGGAGCAATTGCAGGGTGGTTTTGGCTGCCTCGTGGGGAAAAAGATGAAACTCATCGAAAACCAGATACGAACCCAACACCGCGCCCACGTTCAGATTGGCTCTCCCCCGCGAAAGGCTGTAGGGCACACCCAACAGGCTGCTCAAAGTCTGGTCGAGGGTGGCGAAAATCAGGTCGCTCTTCAGTTCGGGGTCATCGGGGTTTTCGCCGGTTTGTATGGCAACTTCAATGACTTGCCTAAATCGGCGCGAAAATGAATCGGCAATGCCCGAATATTCATTGAGGAATTGGGTGGCCAGAACACGCATCGGTACACTATAGAGGCACTGCGCGGGGAATGGATGTGTTATCTCCTTGCGCATGGTGTGCAAGAAAGGCCAGAGTGCGGCGTGGGTTTTGCCTGCGCCGGTAGGCGCCTGCAATACAACGTTTTTGCCAGCCAATAGCGATTTTGCGACACGCGTTTGATACTTATAAGGAACTAATTCACTCATTCGCTCACTCCGAAAAAATCTTGAAAGGATTGCTCAATATTTGGTTCCTCAAATGACTCCGACTTGCCCTGTTGAGTTTGCCATCCATATTTCTCCGCCATTGCTTTTGCCTCCCCCATCAGCGTCTCCCGCAACCCCTCCGGCCCCAGCACCTCCACATCCGCCCCCCAACCTCGAGTCCACGGCAGCATTTCCTGCCACTCGGCAATCGGCGCTTCCCAGAGGCAGCCGCCATCTTCCGCGTCTGTCACGCTTTCCAGGGGATGCCAGGTACTCTCTTTGATGCGGCGGGTGGCGATCCCGGGGGCGAATTTCAGGCGCACCGTTTCGGGCTGGCCTTCGCTGCTCCAGATGCCCCAGGCGTGCTTGAGCAAGGTATCTTCATCGAATTCTTCTGGGATATTGAATCGCCCCGTAGAAAGAGAAGCCGTCTCGATGCGTTCGATCTTGAAGGGGATGATTTTTTCGAATACGTCGCTAAAGGCGATGACGTAAACGCTGTCGCTCCAGGGGGAAGGCTCGATCAGGCAGGGGTGGATATGGTGAGTATAGGCCTGTTTAGCGCTCAGGCCGCGGTAGCGAATCCTGACCGGGATTCCCTCTACCCAGCCGCGGGCGATGGTCTCGAAAATTTTTACCCGCGCCGGATCGACCTTTTGCGCCAACACTTTGTCGGCTGCTTCAACCAGGCGCGCCGTCATCGGTTGGCGCAGCGTCGAAGAGAGTTTCTCCAAAGCGTTGGCGGCATGTACTCCGGCAACCCGGCTCTGCTGCGAAGCCCGCCGCGCGGCCAGGTACAGGCTGAGCGACTCGTACAGGTTCACCCGCACATTGGACAGGTAGCGTCCCCGGTCGATTTTCCAGCCGCCAGCATCATCTTGAATAATGAAACAATGCGGCGTTAATTCAATGCGGTAGCGATAAGCGGTCGTTCGGTCGACGCCCAGGCGTTCGGCCACCTCTGCATCGCTGTACGCATGCTGCAGATACAAGCGCTCCATTTCGATGAGACATTCGGCCTTATTCCTGCTTCGGCTCATATGCACTACTCCTGGTGACAATTGAATGATCGGGCATGGTTATACATTAGCATAAAGAGGGGGCGAATTCCGCAACAGTTTTAAAGTGTTGTTGCATTATTCCCGTAGCAATTTTTGATATGGAAAGATACGACCGCGCTCATCCTCGCTGAGTAAATAGCCGCGTTCTTCCAGAGTAGGCAAACTGCGCGTAATCTGCGAGCGCGATTCGCCCAATAGCCGGGCAATGAACCCCGGTCGTTTTCCAGGATGTTCCTGAAAAGCCAGGTAGATTCTCTCGAGTTGGTCAGGGTCGGGTTTTCGAGCCACAAGGCGCCTCCATACAGTGGAATTTGCCCTACTGTACGGCGCGCTTGTTGCAGGTACTGCAACATCAACATCCCGGTTTTTGATTCAATTTGGTGATTTGGCACGCCCTTCATCCGTCCCCAACTTGTGAGAAGATACAGTACCTGAAGAATACGAAGCCCAATGAATGCTCACCTCCCAAAAGAAGCTGTATTTGCAATCAAATCATAGCATAATTGCAATACAGATACAACATCGCGCCAGGGCTTTCTTAAAGTCGAAACGAAAAGCGCTTTTACCGCTGAGAGCGCAAAGAACGCAGAGAAAAATTTAAAAAACTCAGCGAACCCGGCGTTCTCTGCGGTAAATTTCTGGTATAGCACAAATTTAAGAAAGCCGTGAACATCGCGCAAATCGTTTTTATTACTTTTTCGGGGAGAGGTGTGGCGGGGCTTCAGCCATAAGACTCCATAAACGTACTGCCATAAGCATCTGGATGCTGAACGCGCGATCAAAGGAACTGGCGACACCACGCCGCAGGTTGCAGCGCGTGATGCTGTAATAGCTCAATTTAGGCAATCTCAACGGGCTGGAAGCGTTAGCAAAGGGTGTGCTCCCCTAGTGACTGTCTTATCAGACGCCTCTCATATCCTTGACAGGCGCGACCGTATTTGTTAACATTGCGACGGTATTGCATAAAGAACTGAATTTGTGGAGAGCTAGCGACTGAGCCTTGAGCAATCAAGGTTACGAGGTGGAGGTTCCTCCCTGCGAGGGGAGCGCTAACGGCCCAAGCAAGTTTGGGTTGGAAAATCGGATCGATCAGCGGATGCCTCTGAAGTCCGGCCACGGGCTTCGTTTCTCCCTTCCAAACAAAGTGGTGCAGCCGAAAAACATCTGGCAACAGATGCGCCAAGGCCCCCACAGTGGCACAGGCATTTGCCTGTAGTATTGGAAGGGCCTGCCGCAATTTGATGATTTCAAGCAATGGCACGCCCAGGCGTGCCATTTTTATTTAATCCGAGGACAGCAATACAATGGCGCATCTATTTCAGATCAATATCTCAAACGGGGGCGTTCCAAAACTGGCGCTTCCTGTGGCGCAAATCCAACCCGAGGGAGTATCGGGCGACCAGCAAAATGACCGCGTGCATCATGGCGGACCCGACCGGGCTGTGTGCCTGTATTCGTTGGATTTACTACTGGATTTACAAGCAGAGGGACATCCGGTGTTTCCCGGCGCTTTGGGGGAGAATCTGACCATCGCCGGGCTGAGTTGGTCGAAGATGACCCCAGGGGTGGTACTACACCTCGGCGAGGTTGTCCACTTGGAGGTAGTTTCGTACACCACCCCTTGTTCACACATCCAGCCTTATTTCCACGATCACGATTCCAACCGCATTCACCAGAAAAAATATCCCGGTTGGTCACGGGTGTACGCACGCGTGCTGCGCCCCGGTAGACTCCAGATCGGCGATCGGGTAACCCTCATCAAGGAGACCGCTCATGACGAATAACGAACGCCAAGAGAAAATCGAATCGTATGGCCGGGCATTTGACACCCTGAAGGCGGCAGTGGCGCGCTTCCCTAAAGAGGCCTGGGGGTTTCGACCCGCTCCCGACCGCTGGACGATACAAGAGATCATCATCCACATCACCGACAGCGAGGCCAACAGTTATGTGCGCTGCCGCAGGTTCGTGGCCGAACCCGGCAAGGATTTGATGGCCTACGACGAGAACCTGTGGGCAAAGGCGCTCGACTACGGCACACAAAGCGCCGAGGTTTCGTTGCAGCTTTTCCGCTGGCTGCGGCAGGCCAGCTATGCATTAATTCGCGATCTGCCAGAGGACACGTGGGGGCATGCGAACTTCCACCCCGAAAATGGCATGATGACGATGGAAGACTGGCTGGATACCTATGAAAGTCATGTGCGCAATCATGTCGCCCAAATGGAAGAAAACTACCAGATTTGGAAAAAATATGCCAACAAATAATCAATACCAACGCTACCATATCGATACCCAACCTGCGCCGGATTTCATCCCCTGGCCGAATCGTTTCGAGGTCAAGGTAAACCGCATAGAACTTACCAAACTCTTGATTGGCGAAATTTTCCATCTGCGCGGGGACATGAAAGCCGTCACCAGCCGCCCGTGCATGTATGGCACCTTCTCCGGGCCGGTCGGCGGTTTTGCGCCGCGCCCGCAGTTTTGTGTGGGCTGCCTGCGCTGCACCACCCAGCACCCCCAGGCGGTGACAATTTTGCCCAACCCGGCCCGCGCCAGCCTGGGGGATTCGTTCTTCAGTTTGAACTATGTCAACGCGGTCAGTTACGAGGCCGAAACCGGCAGCATCCCGGTAAAAGGGGCCGGTTACCGCGGCGCTTTCGGCGGACCGGGCTGGGACGGCATGTGGACGGATATGTCGGAAATTGTGCGCCCCACCCGCGATGGCATCCACGGGCGCGAGTTCATCTCCACCGTGATAGATATCGGCGAGAAACCCTCGTATCTGATCTTCGATAAAAACGGGGAAATGACCGGCGCGCAACCGCTCCTTTTCTCGATCCCGCTGCCGTTTATCTTTGACATTCCCCCCGCCTCGGCGCAGTCGGACATTTTGTTTGAAATCCTGACCCAGGCTGCTGCTGAGACACAGACGCTGGCGGTCGTTCCGGTAACAAGCTGCAAGTCACAAGTCACAAATGGCAAGGCTCTTGTCTCAAGCATAGTGCCGCTAGTAAAGCCTGGGGAAGAGAGCCAACTCGAAGGGCTTGATTTTTCACCCAAATTAATTGAAATCGAAATTGCCGAATCTGCAACCTTCCGACCAGGCTCAGGACAAGCCTTCAACCTGCAAGCAATACGGGCGCAATTCCCCGATGCCCTCATTGCCGCCCGCCTGCCCTATGGCGATCCGGATCAATTGTTGAGCCTCTACCACCAGGGAGCGCGTGTATTCCATCTGGTAGCCGACTTGCACGGGCGAGGCGCGGATGGGCGCTTTGTGATGGATTTGATCCGCGAGGCGCATCTGGCCTTTGTAGAGGCCGGCGTACGCGATGAAGTCACCCTGCTGGGCAGCGGCGGGATCATTGCCGCCGAGCATGTGCCCAAAGCCGTGATCAGCGGCCTGGACGCCGTCGCCCTGGATACGCCCTTGCTGGTGGCGCTGCAAGCCCACTTCGAAGGGGAGTGCCCCGACCGTGACAAAAGCCGCTTCGAATTGCCCAAAGGCTTGCCGCTGGCATGGGGTAAACAGCGCATCCAGAACCTGACCGCTACCTGGCGCGACCAACTGCTGGAAATTATGGGCGCCATGGGCATCCGTGAAGTGCGCAGGCTGCGCGGCGAAATTGGCCGGGCCATGTTCCAGGTGGAACTGGAACGCGAGGCCTTCGCAGAGATCGAAGGATACCCGGGCTAGATTTAAATGAACCACAAAGCACACAAAGTTTGTAGCGGCGCACGACGCCAACGGCGGGCCTTCGGCCAGTGCGCCTTAGTGGACACTGGCGTGTCCGACTACGAACAGCTTGGCAATTTATCATGCTAGTCACCAAGGCACGAAGAATGTTAAAAATTTGCTCTTTGAATTTTCGTGGTTGAAAAGGTCTAATTGATGACAAAAGAGACAACCGTTCACTTACCTGCAATTCAAAAACACATCGAGCACTTACGCCAGGGTTTTCAATTTTGGCCGACACTCGAAAACGGCACCCCCCCGGCATTGGGCGATCCCCGCTGGCCGGCAGAGATGATCCTGGCAACCTGGTATCAGGCCGGGGAGTCCAAACCGCCCGAAAACGGGCTGGAATACCGCACCGGCAATTCTGGCGGGGGCTTCGACAAACTGGATTTCAAATTCCTGCCCGCAGCCGGGCATACCCCTGCAAACGTCGAAATCGATCTCTCTATCCCGCTCAACAAGCGCGGCTTCGACGGCGAAATTGACATCCCGGTGCCGTGGTATGGCGGCGGCATGTCGTTTGGTTCGATCAGCGAGCAAGTCATGCGCGCCCGGGCCATGGCCGCTAAAGAATGGGGCACGTTTACCTCCACCGGCGAGGGCGGCTACCCCGATTCGCTGGTGGAATACAAAGACCACATCATCACGCAGATCGCTACTGGCATGTTCGGCGTCCGCGAGCAGACCATCCAATACGCGCCCATTGTGGAATTTAAATATGCCCAGGGGGCCAAGCCCGGGCTGGGCGGCCACTTGCTGGGCGACAAAACCACTGTCACCGTAGCGAAGATGCGCGAAAGCGTGCCCTGGGTGAGCCTGTTCTCGCCCTTCCCCTTTCACTCGGTGTATTCCGTGGAAGATCACCGCAAGCATGTTGACTGGGTAAAAACGGTTAACCCCGAAGCGCTGGTCTCGGTCAAGGTCTCCACGCCCACCGATGTGGATATGGTCGCCGTGGGCAGTTACTACGCCGGAGCGCATATCGTTCACCTGGATGGCTCGTACGGCGGCACGGGCGCAGCTCCAGAGATCGCTAAAAAGAACATCGCCATGCCGATCGAGTTCGCCATCCCCAAGGTGCATAAATACCTGCTGGGCGAGAATATCCGCGACGAAATTACGGTGATGGCATCCGGCGGGGTGCGCACGGCCTACGACATCGCCAAAGCGATAGCCCTGGGCGCCGATGGTGTGGTATTGGGAACCGCCGACCTGATCTCGATGGGCTGCACGCGCTGTTCGAACTGTGAGCGCGGGCGGGGCTGCCCCTTTGGGCTGACGACCACCGACCCCGAACTCTCTCTGCTCATCGAATCCGAGTGGGGCGCGCAGCGTATCAGCAACCTATATGCCTCCTACGCCGGGCAACTGAGCGACATTCTGCGCCGCCTGGGGCTGAAGAACATCCGCGAACTGCGCGGCCGTACAGACCTTTTAATTTACCGAAACAATTAATTTACCGCAGAGCCGCCGAGAACGCAGAGATAAGCACATTAAAGAGCGCGCTGCACACTCCGCGTCTCCGCCGTAAAAAACGGGCGAATCATGACTCATTCAATCGAAAAATTACTTAATTCTCGCAGAGGGTTGAAACCCGAAAATCTCATCAACCGCGAGCAGGCTGCCGAGGGGGGCTGCGGCGTGATCGGGATTGCCTGCTCCGAGCAGATCCACGGGCGGCATATGCTGCAAGCGCTTTCACAGATGCGCAACCGCGGCAACGGCAAGGGCGGCGGCATCGCCGCGGTGGGTTTAGCGCCCGATCAATTTGGGGTCAGTAAAACAGTCATGGAAGAAGATTACCTGTTAGCGCTGGCGTACCTCGACCCGCAGGTGCGCGCCGACGTCGAGCGGACGCACATCTTCCCGACCTTTGAGGTGGATCACATCCGCGAGCAGCCTCACATCGATGAATACACCGCCCTCGAAGGGCTGGACGTGCCACCCCCTATGGTGGTGCTGTACTTTGTGCGCGTCAAACCCGAGGTGACCGCCGCCTTCCGCCGCGAACACAAACTCGATGACGCGCCCCTCCGTCAGGTGGAAGATGAAATCGTCTATCAAAATTCCTACCGCCTGAACACAACCTATTACGCTTCCACCGGCGAGACGCGCGCCTTTGTGCTCTCGCATGGCAAGAATTTACTGGTGCTGAAAATGGTCGGCTACGGCGATGATGTGGTGCGCTACTATAAACTCGAAGACACGCGCGCCCATGTCTGGATCGGGCATCACCGCTACCCCACCAAAGGGCGCGTCTGGCATCCCGGCGGGGCACATCCTTTCATTGGCATGAACGAAGCCCTCGTCCACAACGGCGATTTCGCCAACTATGCCGCCGTCAGCGAGTACCTCGCCCAACGTGAGATCTACCCGCTCTTTTTGACCGATACCGAGGTCTCGGTGCTGGTCTTCGACCTGCTGCACCGCACTTATGCATACCCCCTCGAATATGTCATCGAAGCCCTGGCCCCAACCACCGAGCGCGACTACACGCAGTTACCAGATGAGAAAAAACGCATCTATGGGGCATTGCAAGCCACCCACATGCACGGCTCGCCCGACGGCCCGTGGTTTTTCTTGATTGCCCAGGCCGCACCTAAAGATCAGACCAGCGAGGCTTACCGGCTGATCGGCATCACCGATACCTCCATGCTGCGTCCGCAGGTTTTTGCCTTGCAGCAGCGTTCCGAAGACGGCCCAGCGATTGGTTTTGCGGCTTCCGAGAAACAAGGCATCGACGCCGCGCTGGAAAGCCTGGCCGCAGAAGATGCCCGTTTCTGGGGGCGCGCCGACAAATATTGGAACGCCCGCGGTGGCAGCCACACCGATGGCGGGGCGTTCTTGTTCACCGTCACCCCTGATGGCGACAGCGCCAGGCTGGTTTGCACGGACAAGTTCGGGCGCCAGGTTGGGGTGGATACGTCAAAAACAGCATTCCAACGTTCGAGCGTGGGAATGTTTCAACATTCAAACATTGACCTTCCTGATGGCAATCTATTCAAGTGGTTTGTCGAGCAAATCTCAAGCTGGACATACGACGATCTGGCGGCGCATCTTGGCGTGTTGACACAGATTAACCGGGCAACGGCGATCGAAACGCTGACGCAATTGATGGATCGACGCTACCCGACCGGGGATATGCGACGCAGTTCACTGCTGGCGCTTTACGATGTATCCCTGGCGCGGGTTTTCGAGTTGGCTGCCCAAACCCCGGGGGCGGGATTCGCCTATGTGACCGCCTCAGCAGCTCTCCCCCAGCCCGCGTCTCCCGAAGAAACCGCCATTATCGATGCCCGCGGCTATCCCCCGGAGGGCAAAGAGTCTGTGGCGCGCGCCATCATCCAACTCTATGAACGCGGTTTTAAGAATTTCATCGTCGCCCACGCCCGCGGTCATCGTTTTATCGGCAATGGTTTTGCGGCCAAGGGCGCCGGTGTGCGCATTGACGTGTACGGCTCATCGGGCGATTATCTGGCTTCGGGGCTGGATGGCGCTGAGATTTTCGTGCACGGCAACGCCCAGGATCAATTGTGCCAAATTATGAAGTCGGGTAAGCTGGTAGTGTACGGCGACGTCGGACAGACTTTTGGCTATGCCGCCAAGGGTGGGGATGTCTATGTCTTAGGCAACGCCGCCGGGCGGCCCATGATCAACGCTGTCGGCAAACCGCGCGTGGTAATCAATGGCACCTGTCTGGATTACCTGGCAGAGTCGTTCATGGCCGGAGACCCGCTCAACGGGGGCGGCTTCGTGGTGCTGAACGGTATTCACATGACCGATGAAGGCGAAATTGAAGAACTGGAATCCCCCTACCCCGGCGGCAATCTCTTCTCGTTGGCCTCGGGCGGAGCGATATACGTGCGTGATCCGCACAAAAAACTGACTGCGGATCAGCTCAACGGCGGCGAATTTGCCCCCCTGAGCGCAGCCGATTGGGATTTGATTAGCCCTCACCTGCAAGAAAACGAGCGCTTATTTGGCGTATCGCTGGATGCGCTATTAGGGGGAAATGACCCCGAAAATATTTACCGCAAAATCCAACCCAGGGCGGTGCGCGCCTTACAAGCCGAAGAGGCCTGGGTCGGCGGGCATTAGCCCGCCCGACGCCTGCAACTTTTAGGTACCACTCACGTACTATGAAGTGTGGTTATTAATTTTTTTATGCGAATCAATGGAGGCGCAAACCAATGAAAGCTCGCTCTATCAACCTCCGCTGGCTGCTGTTGCTGGCGATGGTCTTTACCCTGACTTTTGGAATTACCAACAATGCCTATGCCTTCGAAAGCATCGAAGATGGCGACCTGCCTGCCGGGGAAGTCGTTGATGACGATCTCTTCATCTTCGGCGATACCGTAGTCGTCGATGGCACTGTCAATGGCGATGTGTTCGCCTTCGGCAACACGGTCACCGTCAACGGTGCGGTCAATGGCAGCCTGTTCAGTGGCGCACAAACAGTAGTTGTCAACGGGGCTGTCACCGGCAGCGTTTATACCGGCACCAGTTTCACCCAAATCGGCTCTCGCGCCGAGATCGGCCGCAATCTCTTTTTTGGCGGCTTTGCCCTGGATGTGCAGAAGGGCGCGGCAATCGGGCGCGATGTAGCCGCAGGCGGTTACCAGGCGGTCTTCAGCGGTGAAGTTGGCCGCGATCTCTACGTGGGCGCAGCCGCGTTGGAGGTTAACGGCATAGTCGGCGGCGATGTTAAGGCCGATGTCGAAGGCCCCACACAAGGCGGCCCGGCTCCTTATATGCCCTTCATGCCCCCTGGCGCCCCCGCTATGCTGCCAACCGGCCTGCGCATTGCAGCAGATGCCCAGATCGGCGGGCAGGTAGCTTATACCAGCCCGGTGGAGCAGGCCACGAGCATCGAGAGTCAACCCGAGGGCGGGGTGGTCTTTAGTACCCCGGTTCCCGATGTGCCCTCCGGCCAGGCCCCCGAGTTTGGCCCCCAGTTTAACGTGGGACGCTGGCTACTCCAACGCGGCAGAGAACTTCTTACACTACTCATCTTGGGCGGGTTCGTCCTATGGTTGTTGCCCGACCTGCTCAACAAGGTGACCGCCAAAGCGCAGAGCGAACCGCTGCCTGCCACCGGATGGGGCCTGCTGACCATCATTGGCGGCTATGCCGGAGCCGCCGTACTGGCCGGATTGGTGCTGGCTTTGTGGATTTTCTTCGGCGTGCTGACTCTGGGCGGGTTGGGACGTGTCATCTCCGGGGTTGGGTTCTCATCTCTCAGCCTGGCAATGGCAATTTTCGTTTTCCTGGTCAGCTATGGCTCAAAACTGGTTGTAGCCTTCTGGGGCGGCCAATGGATTTTGGGGAAATTAGCCCCACAAGCTGCCGAAAGCAAAGCTTGGCCGCTTGCGCTGGGTGTTGTACTCTACGTGCTGCTACGGGCGATCCCTGTGCTTGGCTGGATCATCGGCGTATTAGTCACCCTGCTTGGCGTGGGCGCCATGTGGCTGGTCTTCCGCGAGTGGCGGACGCCGGTCACAGCTGTTGCCGAGGCTGCATAGAATGACACCGAGGGGCAGATGGCGCTCTTTCATCTGCCCCCAATCGGGAGGTAAACATGTCACATCCGAGAAATAAACTACGTCGCTCGCGTCGTGATCGCGTGGTCGCCGGGGTATGTGGCGGATTAGGAGAATTCTTCGGAATCAGCACATTTTGGTTCCGGTTGGCCTTCCTCATAGCCCTCATACCCGGCGGCATTCCGGGATTGTTACCCTATATCGTTCTATGGGTTGTGATCCCCCAAGAATAACTAGTACTCTGCTCAATAGATTTTTGCAGGTGCGCAGCACTCCGTCTAACGCTAACACAAACAGCAAATCAGTGCATTGCACCTGCTGGTAAGCATTATCCCTACTGAACACTACAATTCCCCCGAAGACAAACTTCGGGGGATTTGTTATTTAGGAGTGACGCACTTGCAGCGGTGAACGTCCCAAAAATATTTAACAAACCGCGCAAGTCCTATATATGACAATAACCTATTCTAC
The DNA here is from genome assembly GCA_964344175.1 of uncultured Anaerolineales bacterium. Taxonomy (GTDB): domain Bacteria; phylum Chloroflexota; class Anaerolineae; order Anaerolineales; family UBA11858; genus NIOZ-UU35. The sequence continues at coordinate 19,394 of CAYFMI010000033.1, read as the reverse complement.
GAGAACGTCCCAAAATTCAAAATTTTGGGACGTTCGTTTAGCATCGAAATGACAGGTTTCACTACGCAAAACGGACAAATGCAGTAATATTTAGCATGTACATATCATAGGAGTTATGCAATTTGATGAAAGCTTTTCGGGCTTTCCCTTGGCGTCCTACCGATGTGGAGGACAAAAAATCAACGTTTTAAGGAGCACCTAAATATGCCTGTTACTGGCTGGATTGAAGTGGATGACCTTTACTGCAAAGGTTGCGAGTTGTGTGTGGCAGCATGCCCCCAGGATGTCATCATCCTGGATATGCAGCGCCTGACGCCCAAGGGGTATCACCCTGCGATATTGAGCGGCGAAGGCTGCACCGGGTGCGCAATTTGCGCCATCGTATGTCCCGACGCAGCCATCACCGTCTACCGCGATGCCCCACAACGCAAACGCCAAAAAGTAACTGTTCAGGAGATATCGTAACGTGAGCAAACAACTACTCAAAGGAAACGAAGCCTTTGCTGAAGCCGCAATACGCGCCGGATGCGAAGGCTTTTATGGCTATCCCATAACCCCTTCCACCGAGTTCTTAGAATACATGGCCAAGCGCATGCCCGAGCTTGGCCGTGCTTTTGTACAAGCCGAAAGCGAAGTCGCCGCCATTAACATGGTATATGGGGCGGCCTGCACCGGGAAACGCGTCATGACCGCCTCATCCAGCCCCGGCGTCAGTCTGATGATGGAAGGCTTATCTTACATTGCAGGGACCGAAGTACCTGCGGTGATCGTCAATGTGATGCGCGGCGGCCCCGGGCTGGGGAACATAGCCCCCTCGCAGGGCGATTACTACCAGATGGTCAAAGGCGGCGGGCATGGCGATTATTTCCCCATTGTCCTGGCACCGGCCAGCGTACAAGAAGCCATCGACATCATCGGATTAGCCTTCGATCTGGCCGATAAATACCGCAACCTGGTCTATATTGTCGTTGACGGCAACATGGGCCAAATGATGGAACCCGCCGAATTACCCCCAATGCGCGACCTCCCCAAGAAGCCGCCCAAATGGGCCGTCAGCGGCGCCAAAGGGCGTGAACCCAATTTCCTTTCTTCAATTTATATTGACCCTGTGGACGAAGAGGTCACCAATATCCGCCTGCTCAAGCGCTGGCTCGAAATCGAACAAACCGAAGTGCGCTTCGAAGAATATCTTCTGGAGGATGCCGAATTTGCCGTCATCGGTTTCGGCACTGCCGGGCGCGTGGCCTCATCGGCAGTGAGGAGCGCCCGCGAAGAGGGCATCAAGGTCGGCCTTTTCCGCCCCATCAGCCTGGCCCCCTTCCCCAGTCAAGCGATCAACGAACTTTCTACGCGCGTCAAACGCATTCTGGTCGTCGAAATGAACTCAGGCATGATGCTCGACGATGTCAATGCCGCCGTACATGGGCGCATACCGGTGGAGTTTTACGGACGCATGGGCGGCATCACCCCCTTCCCCGATGAAATTCTCGACGAAATTCGGCGCGTTTCAACCAACACCGGCCCTGTGAACGGTCAGGCCCGTCAAGAATGGATCACCCGATTAGAGAAAATCTACGCCGGAGGTCAGTCATGACCACACCTGCAAAAACCCAAACCAACATTGTCTACCAGCGCCCAGAATCATTTTCGGATGTCACCACCCATTATTGCCCCGGATGCACTCACGGCATCGCTCACCGCCTGGTGGCCGAAGTGATTGACGAAATGGGGCTGCGCGAGAAAACCATCGGTGTTGCTCCAGTGGGCTGCTCGGTGTTTGCATATAAATATTTCAATATGGATTTTGTGGAAGCGGCCCACGGACGCGCCCCGGCGATGGCAACCGGCATCAAGCGAGTCTTGCCCCAAAACACGGTCTTCACCTATCAGGGCGATGGTGACTTGGCCTCGATTGGCATGGCCGAGATTATGCACGCGGCGGCGCGCGGCGAGAATATCACCGTTGTCTTCATCAACAATGCCATCTATGGAATGACCGGCGGCCAAATGGCGCCTACGACCCTGCCTGGCATGAAAACCACCTCCTCCCCCCTGGGACGCGATATCGAGTTGTCTGGTTTTCCCATCCGCATGTCCGAAATGCTGGCAACCATGGACGGGGCCGGGTATATCGTGCGCGGCAGCCTGCACGATGCCAAACACATCCGTAGAGCTAAAAAGGCCATCCGTATGGCCTTCGAAACGCAAGAACGCGGCCTGGGTTTCTCAATGGTTGAACTACTCTCCACCTGTCCGACCAACTGGAAAGTCACCCCCAACGAGGCGCTTGATTTCGTCGCCGAACACATGATTCCGGCATTCCCCCTGGGCGAGTACAAAGTCAACCCAGAATTAGTCGGCCTGAAGGTCTAATAAGGATAGGACTTACGCAGTTCGTTGAAATATTACCGAAAAATAGGGGTGTGTGGGGCGCTCCGCGCCCCACACACCCCTATTTTTCGGACTTTCCTCTCGCAAGTGCATAACGTCTAAAGGAGCAAAACAATCGTGACCGAGACCAGTATTATCATCTCAGGGTTTGGCGGGCAGGGGACACTTTTTGCGGGCCAGGTGCTGGCCTACGCCGCGCTGGATAACAAGAAACAGGTAACCTGGATTCCATCGTATGGGCCGGAGATGCGCGGCGGTACTGCCCACTGCACCGTAATTATCGCCGATGAAGCCATCGGCTCCCCCCTGGTGCGCAACCCTAATGTAGCTGTTCTGATGAATCTGCCATCCCTGGATAAATATGAAAATCTTATCCGTCCTGGGGGCGTGCTGATTGGCAACTCATCATTAATCAACCGCGGCCTGGAGCGGGACGACTTGCAGCATATTTGTATCCCGGCTAACGAAATCGCCGAAGAGATCGGGCTGTCCCGCCTGGTAAATATGGTCATGGTCGGGGGAATGCTCTGTTTGAACCCCGTCCTCACCCTGGAGATGGTCAAAGTAGCCCTCAGCGAACACATCCCCGCCCGGCATCGCAAGACTCTCCCGATGAATTTCGAGGCGATGGAACGGGGCTTCGCTTTTGCGCGAGGGACTTTAATAAAAAATTAAACGGACAGCCGTTTATCCAGCAAAAAGGGATGGGCGAGGCACTCAACGCCCATCCCTTTTTGCTGGTTTAATTCCCCGTCCCCTGAACACCAAAAGTATATGGATTTTCGTCACTGTCGTCGTTGGCAATGCTGATGGTGGCCTCGCGCAAGCCGCTGACGCTGGGGTCAAAAGTGATCTCAAAGGTCGTTGTGCCGCCCGCGCTGGAAACAGGAGTGGTCGCGTCTAGCGATACGCTAAAATCGGCGGCGTGTGCGCCCGAGATAGTCACAATCGGCGTGCCGGTTAAGTTCAAGTCCAGGCTGCCCGTATTCTGAATCGTGTAGGTGTATGTCTGAGTAGCACTGTCTACGGCCACATTGCCAAAATCGGTGTGATCGTCAGCACGCGGCGAGGTATCGCCACTGGGGATCGAAATGCCATTACCAAACACATCCATCTCCGGAGCAGGGTCGGTTCCCGTGCCCTGGATGCTGAAGGTATAGGGATTTTCATCGTTATCGTTATTGGCAATGCTGATGGTAGCCTGGCGCAGACCGTTGGCGCCGGGGTCAAAGGTGATCGCGAAGGTTGTCTGACCGCCCGCCGCCACCGGTGTAGAAGCATCCACACTGAGCGTGAAATCACCGGCATGCGTACCGCCAATGGTCACAATTGGAACATCCGACAAGGTCAGGTCAGCGCTGCCTGCATTTTGAATGGTAAAGGTGCGCGAGACGGTCGCCCCGGTGGTATCCACCGCGCCAAAGTCGGTATGGTCGGCGGCATCGGGTGTGGTGTCACCGCTAAAGATCGGCTGATCGCTGCCAAACAGGTTCATCTCCGGGAGCGCGGCGCCCACCCCCACAATCTGAATGTCGTAGGGATTTTCGTCGCTATCATCATTAACAATATCCAGATCAAAACCAAAAGCGCCGGCGGCGTCCACATCGAATGCCAAATCCAAGAGGCCGGTATCCCCGGCGGGCACATTGATCGGCAACGAAGAAACCACACGAAAATTACTGGCGTTACTGAGGGCATCTGCTGTTGCGGCGCTCACCGCAAGGGGACCGGTTCCGGCTGTGTTATCCAGGGTATAGCGCAGGTAAATCGTCCCTGGCGATTGGCTGCCAACATTATCGGTGCCGCCATCGGCAATCGAGGTTGCAGCCGGACGCTGGACATCCATCTCCGGGGCGACTGTGCCGGTACACGAAAGAGCGAAATCGTAGGGGTTTTCATCGCCGTCGTTATTGGCAATCGACACAGTTGCCGTTACCGCCCCTGCTCCGGTGGGTGTGCAACGCACAACAAAGGTCAGGTCAGCCCCACCTGAGGCAATCGATCCGTTGACGGGCTGGGTTTGCACCGCAAATTCGCCCGCGCCCGAAAGCGTCACAGCGGCGGGGAAATCGGTTAGATTCAAGGTGTCGGTTCCTTCGTTTTGGATGGTGAAGGTGCGGTCGAGGACGCTCCCTACGGCAACGTTTCCAAAATCGGTGTGATCGGCGCTATCGGGCGAGGCATCGCCATCGACAATCGAGACGCCATTGCCTTCGACATCGATCTCGGGGCTGGGCGGCGGCGAGAAGGTTGCCGTGCAATTTTGGTCTGCGTTCATCACCAGCACGCCTGAGAGATTGCCCCCAAAAGCGGCACAATCACCGCTCCAACCCACAAAACTCGAAGCGGCATCTACGGTGACATTGAGAGTTACGCTGTCATCCAGCACAAAATCGACATCGCAGCGCGTCGATGGGCAGTTGATCGGCCCGTCACTGGGCGTACCGCCCGTCGAGGTAACGGCATCGGCCCCGGAGTTTCCGCTCACATTGATAATCAACGTGGGGACAACAATATTCACCCCCAAAGCCCCAGAAATCCCGCTGGGGTTTCCGGCCAGATCGGTTTGGGCAGCGGTGATATTGTGCACACCCTCGCTCAACACACTGGTCAGAATAATATCGAAAGAGCCGCTGCTGCATGTCCCGACAGGGGCCAGTGTTCCATTCACCGAACTGCTCAGGGTCACGGTAGCGCCGCTCTCACAGGTTCCTGCAAATTGAGGGGTGGTGTCGCTGGTGATATTATCGCTGTTCGAAACACCGGTATCACTCCCGGCAGACAAATCGGGTGTGCCGGGCACAGCCGGGGCAACCGTATCGATGGTCAACGACAGGCCGCCCGATGCAAAACTGGTATAGCCCTCGGGGTTGGTGGCTTTGGCGGTGACATTATGCGCGCCTTCGCTGAGGGTGCTGGTCAGGGTGATGTCGTAGCCTCCTCCCGAGCAAACCGTATCGGCGGGATTCAGTGCCCCATCTACACTGCTGGTCAAGTTGATCTTGTCGCCTGTGGCACAGGTTCCCGTAAAGCGAGGCGTAGTATCGTTGGTAATGTTGTCATTATTCGAGGCGCCGCTATCCGAATCGGCCGCGAGATCTGGCGTGCCAGGCGGGTCGGGAGTCGCAGACTGCACCGTTACCGCCAGCGCGGTTGAGGGCGACGAGGTATTCCCCGCGATATCACCCGCCCTGGCCGTGATATTGTGGATATTCAACGTCAGGCTGCTGGTCAGAGTGATGTCGTAAGCCCCGCCGGAGCAGGTCACATTGGCGGGATTCAAGCCTCCATCCACACTACTTGCCAATGAAATCACATCCCCGCTTGTGCAGGATCCGGTAAATTGGGGCGTGGTGTCGCTGGTGATATTATCGCTGTTCGAGATACCGGTATCGCTGCCCGGCGCCAGATCGGGCGTGCCCGGCGCGGCGGGCGCGATCGTATCCAGGGTAATGCCCAAAGCGCCAGAGGCCGGGCTGCTATTCCCGGCTGCATCGGTCGCAGTGGCGCTGATCTGGTGAACAACTTCGCTGAGCAAATTACTTACCACAATATCGTAGCTGCTATCGGCGCAAATAAAATCGAATGGCAGCAAAATGCCGCCAACACTGCTTGTCAAACTTATCCGCTCACCCGTTGCGCAAGCGCCAACTAGTTGAGGCATCGTGTCATTGGTGATATTGTCACTATTGGAGACGCCCAAATCACTTCCCGCAGCCAGATCTGGGATCCCCGGCGTGGGCGGAGCAGAAGTATCTATGACCAGCGTGAGACTCAACGAGTTAAGTGAGCCGCCTGCCGAATTCGTTGCCCGCGCCGAGATGGCATGTGTCCCCTCGGAGAGGGCGCTGGTCAGCACAACATGGTAGTGCCCATCGGCACAGGTTACTACCGGCGCTTGATCGCCATTGAGCGAGCTATAGATGACAATGGTATCTCCCGATGAACAAATACCGCTAAACTGCGGGGTGGTGTCATTGGTAATATTGTCCGTGTTCGAAATGCCTGTGTCGCTGCCCGAGTCCAGATCCGGCGTGCCCGGCGCTGAAGGCGCCGCCGTTTCAATAGTCACGGTCAGGCCGGAAGATATACGCTCATTCCCGGCGATATCCAGCGCCCTGGCCGTGATGCTGTGCTGAACCTCACTAAGATGACTGATCAGGGTAATATCATAGCTATTCAGCGGGCAAACCACAGTCGGCGACTGATCGCCATCCACTGAACTGTAGATCGTGATGGAGTCGCCCTGTGTGCAAAAACCGGTAAACTGCGGGGTAATGTCGCTGGTGATATTATCGATATCGGATACACCGGTATCGCTAGAGGGAGCTAAATCGGGCGAACTCGGTTCGGCGGGAGGGGTAATATCAATGGTCAGGCTGAGGGCCAACGATGGCGGGCTGGTGCTTCCGCTGCTGTCGCTGGCTACAGCCGTAATGCTATGCACCCCCTCACTGAGCGCATTCATCAACCTGATCGTATACTGTCCACCCGAACAAAGCACATCACCAGGGGATAACAAGCCATCCTGACTGCTGCTGAGGTTAATCGTATCGCCCTCTGTACATGTTCCGGTGAATTGGGGTGTCGTGATATTGGTGATGTTGTCGCTGTTTGAAATCCCCGAGTCGCTCTCGGCGGCCAGATCAGGCGCATCCAGAGCCGGGAGTACGGCATTTGGATCTGTTGTATTGGCGGGCGTTGGCGTGTAGGTGGGTACAACGGGCGCGTCAGGCGGAAGCCCATATTGATAAATAATCAGGCCGACGATGGTGCACGACGTCACCGCCACGAAAACGGCCATAATGAAGAGCGCGACCCGCTCACCCTGGGAGAGATTCTTTAACAATGTTTGCATCTTGCATAGATCATAACATCTTGCCTGATTGGTTTCAAGATAGTTGTAAGGGTTCTGCCAAACATTAAAAGGCCTCCGAAATCTTTGCTGCGACACTCTATTTTGAGCATTTTGCAAAGACTTCGGGGGCCTTAGCGATGGTTATCTCAATCGGTTGTTTTAGTTCCGATGCGTCAACACCGCGTGGGCTGCGGCTAACCGCGCAATCGGCACACGGAAGGGGGAGCAGGAAACATAGTTCAACCCGATCAGGTGGCACCACTCAATCGAGTTGGGATCACCGCCGTGCTCGCCGCAGATACCGCATTCCAGATCAGTGCGGGTGGCGCGGCCCTTTTCAACGGTAAACTTCATCAACTGGCCGACACCGGCCCGGTCAATGGTCTGGAAGGGGTTCTTTTCTAAGATGCCGTCTTCGACGTATTTAACCAGGAAGTTGCGCTCGGCATCGTCACGGCTATAACCAAAGGTGAACTGGGTCAGGTCGTTGGTGCCAAAGGAGAAGAACTCGGCGGTCTCGGCAACCTGATCGGCAGTCAGACCGGCGCGGGGGATCTCGATCATCGTGCCGAATTTATACTCGAACTCAACGCCTTTGGCCTTCATCACGTCGGCGGCAATCTCTTCCAGCTTGGGCTGGATGAAGTGCAGCTCGTTGACGTGGCCGGTGAGGGGAATCATCACCTCGGGCTTGGGTTCGAAGCCGCGCAGCTTGACATCGGCAGCCGCCTCGAAGATGGCGCGCACCTGCATCGAGACGATCTCGGGCATCATCACACTCAGGCGAACACCGCGCAGCCCCATCATGGGGTTGCTCTCGTGCAGGGCTTCAATATCTGCAAGCAGCGCCTCTTTTTCAGGCACAGACTCGCCCTTGACGCGCGCCGCGATGACGGCTTCGAGCAACTCGCGCTCATCGGGCATGAACTCGTGCAACGGCGGGTCGATCAGGCGGATGATGACAGGCAGGCCGGTCATCGCTTCGAATAAGCCGTCGAAATCTTCACGCTGGAAAGGCAGCAATTTATCGAGGGCCGCCTGTCGAGCAGCGACATCATCCCCGGCCAGGATCATATCCTGAACGATGGGCAGGCGCTCCGGCTCGAAGAACATATGCTCGGTGCGGCACAGGCCAATGCCCTGCGCCCCATAAGAGCGGGCGCGGCGGGCATCTTCGGGATAGTCGGCGTTGGCCCACACTTGCAGACCACGCGTCGGCCAGCCTTCGGGGAAGGCGCGCACCCCCTCGGAGGCAGATACATCATCAGCCCAGCCAAGCAACTCTAAGAGGTCGGTCTGTTCTTCCAGGCTGGGGGCCACAGAATCAATTTGCCCCAAAAACGCCTCCCCGGAAGTGCCATCTACCGAAAGCCAATCGCCTTCTTTGACCACTAAATCGCCCACTTTCAGCGTGCGGGCTTCCAGATCGATGCGCGCATCCGAGGCGCCTACCACACAGGGAATCCCAAACTGACGGGCCACCACGGCGGCGTGGGATGTAGCCCCACCCTCGGTGGTCAAAATACCTTTGGCAGCCAGCATACCGTGAACATCATCGGGTTTGGTGAAGGGACGCACCATGATGACATCCTGGCCTTCTTCTTTGGCTTTTTGTTCGGCGGTGTCGGCATCGAAATATGCGCGCCCTACGGCGGCTCCCGGCGAAGCGTTCACACCGCTGACCAGGAAACTTCCACTTTCCTGCGCCGCGATCTTGGCGGCTTCGATGAATTGAGGGTGCAAGAGTGTGTCAACTTGTTCGGGCTGGATGCGGCGGACAGCCTCTTCGCGGGTAATCAGGCCTTCATTTGCCATATCTACGGCAATGGTCACGGCTGCCTTAGCCGTGCGTTTGCCATCACGGGTTTGCAGCATCCACAACTTTCCATGCTGAACCGTGAACTCGACATCCTGCATTTCTTTGTAATGCAGCTCGAGTTTTTCGCATACTTCCAGGAAATCGGCATAGGCCTCGGGGAATGGCTCTTCCATCGTGGTGATATCGGCGGCATTGCGAATACCAGCGACCACATCTTCACCCTGGGCGTTTTCGAGATATTCGCCCCAGACTTTGCGCTCACCATTGGATGGGTTGCGGGTAAAGGCTACGCCAGTGCCTGAGTTATCCATATTCCCGAAGACCATTGTTTGGATATTGACGCCCGTGCCCAAGTCATGCTCTATTCCGGCGGCGTTGCGGTAGTCAATTGCCCGACGGCCATTCCAAGATTTAAAGACCGCTTCGGTGGCTAGCTTGAGCTGCTCGTAGGGATCTTGCGGAAAGTCGAAGCCCTTGTGTTTTTGGATCACTGCTTTATAGCTCTCGGTGAGGGCTTGCCAATCTTCGGCCGTCATCTCGGTGTCGAGTTTGTAGCCTTTCTCGGCTTTATAGTTTTCCAGCGGATGCTCGAATTCCTCGTCATCAATATCCAGGACAACCGAGCCAAACATATGCACCAAACGCCGATAAGCGTCGTACACAAAACGCGCGTCGCTGGTCAGCGCGATCAACCCCTTGACGACTTCATCATTCAAGCCAATATTGAGAACCGTATCCATCATGCCAGGCATCGAGAATTTTGCGCCCGAGCGACAGGAAACCAAGAGAGGGTTTTGGGCATCGCCAAATTTAAAACCGGTCTGTTTTTCGACCTCTGCCATCGCTGCCAATTCTTGCTCCCACATTCCATCGGGGAACTGCTCCCCGGCTTCAAGATAGGCATTGCAAGCCTGGGTGGTCACAGTAAACCCAGGGGGGACGGGAATGCCAATGCGGGTCATCTCGCCCAAATTGGCGCCCTTGCCGCCCAACAGGGCGCGCGCACCCGGCCAACTACCGGCACTTTTTTCGGCCTGATCGACCTCGGTGAATAGATATATCCATTTCTTATGATTCGACATTTTTAAAACCTCCATTAGGTTAATTGATTCGATAAAATTCCACGCGGAAGACTGCCGCGTCACCTGATAAACACACCCAAATAGCGGGTGCAAGAACCTCGGCAATCCTGTCTTTGAATAAAGATTTACCCCAGGTTGCCATCTTGATCCTTAGCAGAGACGCCGCAAGTTCCCTTCAACTTCCGCTTCGGCACGCTCAGGCAGACTGCGGCTTGTGGCCTTCTCTTTAGGCGTCGCAGTCGAAGGGTGATTGCCGCATAGCGCAGCAATTGGGTTAAATACTATTTTTCACAAACCGGGGCATAGTTTACCATATATTCATTTGTTTACTCATCCATAACGAACTCGATCTCCGCGGAAACATCGAGTGCAAGTCCGGTCTCAGTTGAACAACACCATGGCTTCTCGCGCCGGAACTTCCAGAGTGATGCGCCCCCCCTCCACGCGGTGGCTTCCGCCGCTTTGCGGCCAGGCCTGGTAGCAAGCTGCCTGGGGCGCATCACCCAGATCCAGCGTCAGCCGGGAAGGGCGCTCTCCGGCGTTGAAGACCACCAGGGCGCGGCGCTCATCGAGCTGGCGGCGAAATGCCAGGACATCATCTTCGGCGTGGAGAATCTCAAACGAACCCGTGCGCAGCACCGGATTTTGGTGGCGCAGGGCGATGACACGCTTATAGAAATCCAACAGGTTGTGATCCCAACTTTCCTGCTGATCCCAGGGGAAAGCGGCCCGGCAGTGCGGGTCGCCCGCCGATGACAGCCCAATCTCATCACCATAATAAATGCACGGCGCGCCAGGCATCGTCATCTGGAAGAGAACCGCCAGGCGTAGAGCGCTTTTATCTTCACTCATCAGCCACAGGGCACGCGGCATATCGTGACTATCGATCAAATTCAATTGGGCATAATTGACTTCCCAATCGTACAGCGCATGCATGGTATCAATTTTTTTTGCAAAATTTGGCGCGTCGAGGGGCTTGAGTGGGAACTCATCATGTTCGAATTTGCGCAGCGTATGCGCGCCAAAGAAACTCAGCGTGTTGCGGGTGAATATGTAGTTCATCACCGCGTCGAACATGTCGCCCTGTAACCAGCGCTGCGCCTCGGTCCAGATTTCACCGACGATATAGGCGCGCGGGTTGGCTTCCTTTACGGTGTGGCGGAACGCCCGCCAAAAATTGTCGTCGTCAATCTCGGAAGGCACATCCAGACGCCAACCATCAATGCCAAACTCAAGCCAGTAGCGGGTAATCTCAAAGAGATAATCGCGCACTCCGGGGTTATCGGTGTTTAATTTGGGCAGGGCGGGCATTCCCCACCAGGCGGCATAATTGGCCGGATTTTTTTCATCGCTGGAATAAGGGCGCAGCGGCCAGCCGTCGATGTGGAACCAGTCGATGTAGGGGGAGTTGTTTCCATTTTCAAGCACATGATGGAAAGGCCAAAAGCCGCGACTGGCGTGGTTGAAAACGCCATCCAAAACAACATGCATGCCGCGCCCGTGCGCGCTTTCCAGCAAGTCGCGCAGGGCAGCATCGCCGCCAAGCAGGGGGTCTACCTGCTGATAATCAAAGGCATGATAACGGTGGTTCGAAGCGGAGGAGAAAATGGGGTTGAGATACAGGGCAGTGACGCCCAATTCTTGCAGATAATCGAGACGGTCCACAATGCCATACAAGTCGCCGCCCTGATAGCCCTGCTCCTCGGGAGGGGACCCCCATGCTTTGAACTGAATCCCGCTCGGGTGTTTTGCGCGCGGGCTGCGGGCGAAGCGGTCGGGGAATATTTGGTAAAAGACGGCGTTCTTAACCCAATTCGGTGTGTGCATAGTGTTTTCCTTAATAGTCTCTTACATGTGTACGTGAAAGCCCGAAAATCGGGATATTGTGTCAGTTCTCATAGAATCAACGTTCGGTTATTCGCTCCCGACCGCTGTAAACATCAGACGATCCAGCAAATATTGCTGCAAGATCAAGAACAATACCACGACAGGCAAACTCATCAAAATTGCCAAAGCAGCCAGCAAACTCCCAGAAAAAGTCGAGATCCCCATAGCCCCAGAAATTGCCATTGCCAGAGTCACGTTTGCGCTCTCATCCACAAATAGCCAACCCATCGCAAATTCCGAGTAGCCAATCAAAAAGGCGATCAGCGCAGCTACGGCAATTGAGGGCAGCGCGATTGGGAGCGAGATGCGCCAGAAAACCTTAAAGGCTGAAGCGCCATCCAGAAAGGCGGCTTCTTCCAAATCTTTCGGAATCGCCTGGAAAGCCGAGCGCATATTCCAGACGCAGAAAGGCATCGCGAAGGCCGTGTATACAATGGTCAGGCCCAGCAATGTGGTACGCAATTGCAGGAGGGTCAGCAAGACATAGAGCGGCGTCATGAGCGCCACCGGCGGCAGCAAGGCGCCCACCAGAAGAGCAAACAATCCCGCTTTACGGCCCGGGAAACGATAGCGAGCGAAAGCGTAGGCCATGCTGCTGCCTAAAACTACTGAGAGCAGCATCGCCCCCCCGGAAACTATCAGACTGTTCTTGAGCAAAGCCACAAACGGCAGCGATTGAGATGCATTTTCCCAGACTTGCAGGAAAATGCGCAGGGTTGGCTCTTCAGGCCAGAGGCGAAAAGTTGACGGCCACCCCATCGTTCCACCTTCGAAGGCCAGATACGTTAGACCCCAAATCGGCAGCAATACAAACAACCCTACCAATGCCAGCCCCAATTGATGCAATCCCTGCCTCCAAATACCCATTCGCCTATGCATAGGTCACCCCCTCGGCGGCACGGCTCCGGCGGCTGAACCACAATACCAGCACAATCAGCACAGCTACCGTAAAGATGTTGATCGCTGCCGAGACCGCAAACTGGCCGCCGAATGTCGGCGAAAAGGCAAAGAACGAAAGCGTGGCGTGGGTAACCGTCGGGAAGAACACCTGCATAGTATAGAATAGATAAAACTGGTTGAAAGCAAAAATAGCGCGGATCAGTACTGCCGGCATCACCAGCGGCCACAGCAGAGGCCAAATCACATGGCGAAAGCGGCCCCAATGCCCAGCCCCATCAATAGCAGCCGCCTCATACACCTCGCCGGGGATCAGCTTTAGCCCGGCGGTCGCCGCCAGCATGATAAAGGGGAAGCCATACCAGGTGGCCGCCAGCAATAAAAGCAGCAATCGGGTGCTGGGATCGGCCCAGAATTCGGTCAGCCAGATACCGAAAGGCGCTTTATCGATCACCGCCAACCAGCCTCGTTCTGGCTCCAGCAAGCGCAGCCAGATCAACGCGCCAACGAATTCAGGGATTGCCCAGGGCAAAATGAACAAAGTGCGCCAGAAGCCCCGCCCGCGCACCCCATCTCGGTCGAGCAGCATCGCCACAGCAATCCCCAATACAGCTTGCAATCCCACCGCACAGATCATCCACAGAATGTTAAAAACTAACAAATCGGGTATCCCACCAACGAATAAATCGCGCATCAACCTCAAGCCGATAAAATGTACGTCTGTCGAGGTGGGTCGGCGGAAGCGGTCGAAATATTGCCACATGTCCACATCCAGCGGCGCAACCTGCCCTGTCACCCCGCGCCAGACCTCGCGCCAAACGCCTCCCTCTATGCCGTCGCGAATAGAAATTGTATTAAAGTCGGTCAGCGCCATGGCTGCCTGATAGATCATCGGGTAGAAAGCAATCAGCGCCAAAACGAGCGCCCCCGGCAAAAGCCACGGCCAGGCGCGGCGCAATTCTCGCCAAGAAATTGGGGTTGCCAATGAAACAGCGCCCCCCTGTTGGAAACGCAGACAGATTTTCTTCAGCGAAACCTGCAAACCCAATGCTGCGCTCAAGCAGAGGGGAGCAGTGAGAGTGAGCACATATTGCGGCCACTTGGTCGGCCAGAGCAGCAAAAACACCCCCGCGACAACCAGCCACAAAGCAAAGACCCGATACCGCCGCCAAAATTCTTTGAAACCAACAAAGGCAAAAATAAGAATATATAAATCCAGTGTTAGCAGAAAAACGCCAGGATGCCAGGGCACCGGCCCGGCCAGCCAAACCAACTGTTGCCACAACGGAAAGCCGGCACGCTGCACATGTTCGCTCTGAGCATAGCCGCCATGATAGAAAACCGACTCGCGCAGCCTGCTTAAAGGATTGTGCCACAAACGCGGGTTGAACGCCCAAAATATTAATATCGCCAACAGCCCCCAGAAGAGCATCGTCAATAAAACTCGTTTCCATGACCTTCCGAATGGAAGCGATGATTTCCACCCACCCCTGAAACCCAACCCCACATCAATGAGAATTGCAATGCCGACAATCGCATAGGTGTATTTCGAGGCTGCCGTTATCCCTAAGGCGATTGCCGAAAAGATCAACCAGGTATACGACCGTTTATTCGAGTTTTGATGTTCGAACAAACCATTCTTGCGGGCTTGCCAATAGCACAACACCACCCATAAACTCGTCAGCGCCGGTAACGGCTCCAGCATAATCTGGCTGGTGTATTTGATCTGCCAGGTATGAATGCCCAAGAGCAACGCTGAGAGCGGATTTAACAACCCCAGCGCGAACACTTCCAACGTGCCCAAAACCGCAGATGTCAGACGGGCATATTCGAAATGAGGCGCGGGCAGGCTCGAAGCAGGAGCGTCAGTGGACGGCCTCTCAGGGATCAGCGGGGCTTCAGGCAACCCCACAATCGAGAGGCCGTAAATGATCTTGGTCAACGGCGGGTGTTCGTAATTAAATTCATACTCAATGACCTGCTGCATATCCCCAGCGGCAATGGCCTGGGCATAACGTTGCGCCGCGCCGAGATAATCGTCTTCATCGTAATCGATCGGCAGTTGCTCAACAGCCCTTAGCCGTAAAGCAAACGCCATGCCGGTCACAATCAGGACGCACAGGGCAAAGAATATCCCTCGCAAATTTTTCATTATTCAATCATCTCATGGTGCGCTAGCGCGATCTCAAAGTCAGGATCAAGGTTTGAAAAGGCTGGATGGTGATGTTCAAATGGGTGGAGAATGCGCCATCGACATCCACAGAGAAGCTGCCATCCAGATCCCCGTAGAGACCCTCGAAAACATAACGCCCGGCGGGGAGCGGGCTGCCCGTTGCAGAAATCAGGCGATCTGGCAAGGGGTCTTCGGTAAGATTAATCAGAATCAAGACATGTTCATCGTCTGAAGATCGCAGCAAACCAAACAAGGCTGTATCATCGGTCTCGATCAGGGTCGTCAAACCTGTTGTTAGGGCTGGGTACTGTTTCCTGAGAGCGATCAGCGCCCGATAATGATTCAACAACGAATCTTCATCTTCATGCTGATTCAGAACATTGACCTGGGCATAATCTTCAGCAGCCGCCCGCCACAGTTCGGCGTCCTCACAAGAGAAGCCCGCGTTGGGGGCCTCGCTCCACTGCATCGGCAGGCGGATGTCTTCATCGGGCTTCATGCCCTGCATCCCAATCTCTTCACCGTAATAAATATAAGGCGTACCCGGCGCAGTGAGCATCAGCGAAGCGGCCACTCTGGCTTTATCCACATTGCCATACATCATACTCATCACCCGGTTTTGATCGTGATTGGTCAAAAAGGTCGCATACCCGCCGGTTGGCATATCCGCCAGGGTAAATTTGTAAGCGCTGTTGACTCCGGTATTCGAGCCGCCATTAGCGCTATGGATAAATCCGCTGGCTAACTCGAAATTAAAAAGATGGTCGAATTCTTCCTGATAAGTTGTGGCAATAAAAGCGCCTGCGCCGTACACCTCGCCAATGGTGTAGGCTTGCGCGTGCCCCGCCTTGTAGGCTGTGTAAAAATCACGATACCACGCATGGGTCGCAGGCGTGTTCTCCCTGCGGTCGCCATCCTCAATCAGGTGTTTGGCGGCATCCACCCGGAAACCATCAACACCGACCTGCTCCAACCAATACTCGACCACCTTCATCATTTGAGCGGTCACTGCGGGGTTCTCATAATTCAGGTCAGGCATCCCAGACCAGAAATAGGCATAGTAAAATCCCAGATTTCCCGGATACCAACCATTCCCTGGATCTTCGTCCGACCACACATACCATTCTCGATAATCTGCAGTTGGGCTACTATTTGCCGCCACAAAGAAAGGATGCTGGTTCGATGTGTGATTTAGCACCAGGTCTATAATTACGTGCATGTCCCGTCGGTGGGCTTCTGCAAGCAAGTTCTTAAAGTCGGCCATACTGCCGTATTCATGGTTGACGGCATAGTAATTAACCACATCATAACCATGATACGAAGGTGAGGGATGAATAGGCATCAGCCACAATGCAGTAACCCCCAGGTCTTGGAGGTAATCCAGCTTTTGGGTAATGCCATTGAAGTCGCCAATGCCATCACAGTCCGAGTCGTAGAAAGAGCGCACAAAAATCTCGTAGAAGATGGCTGTCTCCCACCAATCTGCGGGGGAGTTTTCGGCCGCTATCCCTGATTGTATATTTGCCAGGGCAAATCCACAAACGGTGAGGATCAGAAGTATTTTAGGTGTGCAGGTCATCATCAAGCAAAAAGGAACCCCCAGCGCCAAACACTGAGCACCGGGGGAACCGGGGGAACACTCACAGTCTAAATTCTAAAACTATCCCTTGACGCCGCCAAGTGTCAATCCGCTGACAATTTGCTTCTGCAAGGCAACATAGATCACTGCCACGGGGGCTGCGACGATGATGGCCATGGCCGCGAAGCGATTCCAGGGGATGGCATTGGCATATTGACCGGTCATGTTATATAGCGTCATAGCCAGTGTGTAGCTTTGGGGTTTCGTCAAGAACAACCAGGGGAGGGCAAATTCCTGCCAGTGGCCGATAAAACCCAAGAAGAAAGTCACCGCCAACTGTGGCGCCGCCAGGGGCAGCACAATGCGGAAGAAAACCTGGTTGGGGTCTGCACCATCAATGGCAGCCGCTTCTTCAAGTTCCTCGGGGATAGTATCCAGATAACCTTTGAGATTCCACACCGCAAAAGGCAGGGCGCCCGAAATCATGGCAATCCCCACCCCCAGGAGCGAATCTCTCAAATTGAACAGCAGTTTGCCCGTCGAGGCACAACTCAAAAACGGCTGAATTGCAATAATGCCCTCACCACAATCAAACACTCGGAAACTGTTCATCAACAAAAACAATGGGGTTGCCAGCCCAATCGCCGGCATCAGGAGCGGGATAAACACCAGGATCATTAACACCTGCCTCAGTTTGAACTTAAATCGAGAGAAGGCATAGGCCGCGGTGACCGCCACAAGCAAGGCCACTAAACCTACCCCCACAGACAGGGCAAAGCTGTTTTTCAGCAACTCGAAAAAGGTCACCGGATTCGCGGTAGGACGATCCAGCACTTGTTTGTAGGCAACCAACGAAATCTCTTTAGGGAAAAGCTCCAGGCTCGAAGGCCTTTGACTCTCTGAACTGAAAGAAAGCGTGATCACATACATAATGGGGAACATTACTTCAACTACGATAAGAAGCGTCAACAATTGTAGCAGCAATTGACGCCATAGGGGCAACTCGCGTCCACTGGCCTCCCCTGAAGTATTCAGGGTGAAGAACCTGACAATGAAATTTTGCTTTTTGGGAGTTTTCGTTGGTGATGACATCTTATACCTCCGCATAGGACTCTGTCGCCCGGGTAATGCGATTGGTAATCAGGAACACAATCAAGGCTACGAAGAAAACAATTACCGCAAACGCAGCTGCCACACCGTATAGGCGCAGGTTACGCACAAGGTCATAGGCAAAGGTGACCAAAATTTCTGTTGAACGTGCGGGGCCGCCCCCCGTCATAAAGTAGACAAAATTAAACAGGTTGAACGATAGGGTAAACCCATATATGGCTGCCGGGACCATGGCCGGCCTTAATAAGGGTACGGTAATGCGCCAAAATTGCTGGGAACCCGAGGCGCCATCAATCGAAGCGGCCTCGTAAAGATCACCAGGGATGCTCTGCAATGCTCCCGTCGCGACGAGTGTCATAAAGGGCCAGCCCAGCCAGAAATTGGCAATCATCATCGCATAATAGGCCAGCGGCAGCGCGCCGGTCGGCAATAGCCATGAAATTGGCGGCGAGTACTCGAAAAGCCAGCGAATTCGAACGGGGTCTTCGACACCAAATAAGGTCACAATAGTGGTAAGGAATTGGTTCATTGCCCCGTATTGTTCATCAAATATATTGCGCCAAACCGTAGCCACAACGATGGGAGGAATCACAACCGGAAGAATATAGATTGCCCGATAAATGCGTTTGAACCACAAACCCTTGATGTTGAGTAAGACAGCAATCAAAACACCTGCAGGAACATGCACGGCGACATTGCTTACTGCCCACCAGATGTTATAAACCAGCACGCGGAAGAATTCGAAGTTCTGAACCGGCAACCCTCCCGTAACGATATCTGTGTAATTTTGGATGCCTACATTTTCTAAATCAGGGGAGGCCATACCCAGCATCAGATGTCGGGTTTCAAAATTAGTAAACGAAAGAATAACCTGGTAGATCAGGGGATAAAAGGTGATGACAGACATCACCAAAAAGGCCGGGAGCAAATATAGGTACGGCAATATTGCCCGCTTAAAATTCGAGCGTCTTTTCATCTTCGTCTGAGCCGTTACTGAAACCATCTGCTGCCTCCTTGATAATTACAGGGGACAAAATGAAAAAGAGCGAACAGGGCTAGGCCTGTTCGCTCTTGAAAAGTCTACTTACTCGCCTTTATTGGCGTTCTCAGTAGCGGTTGCTACCCAGTCAGCAGCAGCTGTGCCAACCTCGAAGACCTCATCGGTGCCGCAGAAGTTGGACCAGTACAAACCAAGCTGAGGAACCTGAGGGCGGACGTAGCCCGTAGAGAAGGCTTCGAGCAGCCCCATCATCAGAGGATTGGTGACCTCGACATCGGTGCGAGCGGGCACATGCCCGGCCTCATCCATCATGATTGTCTGAGCATCAACTCCGGTCAGATACAGAGCAACCTCGAGGGCAGCTTCCATATTCTGGCTGTTGGGGTTGAAGTAGAAACCATCTACGCCGAGTAAGGGGTTCGACGCGCCACCCGGGCCAGCGGGCAACGGAGCCACTGCCAGTTTGTCGCCGAGGGCAGCCTGATAGTCACCCATCGCCCAGTTGCCATTGGTGATCGCTGCAACAGTTCCCTCTGTGAAAGGAGCCAGGCCATCACTATCGTTCTTGGGCCAGCCATTTTCCTTGGAGATCTGGTAC
>CAYFMI010000032.1:0-44185 GCA_964344175.1 uncultured Anaerolineales bacterium | reverse complement strand
TCTACCACGTGTTGAGACCATTTTCTCTACCCACTTACCGGAAAGTAAAGATAAACCTAAAAGGAGCATAATATGATCGTCACCACCAAGAAATTATTCGAAGCCGCCTATGGGAATTATGCCATCGGCGCGTACAACATCAACAACCTGGAACAGACGATGGGGTTATTCCAGGGGAATGTGGACAGCCAGGCGCCCTTCATTATTCAGATCAGCAAGGGGGCGCGCTCCTACAGCGATAAGGCGATGCTCGAAGGCCTTATCCGCAGCGCGGAAGTCGTCTTCCCAGACGCCATCTTCGCCGTCCACCTGGATCATGGCGATGAGGAAACCTGCTACGACTGCATTGAAAGCGGCTTTTATAGCTCTGTGATGATCGATGCCAGCCACGAACCCTTCGATGAGAATATTGCCATCACCAAGCGCGTTGTAGATGCGGCCCACGCCAGGGGGATTGTTGTTGAGGCTGAATTGGGGATGCTCGGAGGGGTCGAGGAGCATGTTTCGGTGGACGAGGCCGATGCCAAGCTCACCGACCCCGATCAGGCGCTGGAATTTGTCGAGCGCACCGGCTGCGATTCGCTGGCCGTAGCTATCGGCACCAGTCACGGGGCCTTCAAATTCAGCGGCTCCCAATCGCTGCATTTCAATGTGCTAGAAGAAATTCAAAAGCGGCTGCCCGGTTTCCCGCTGGTGATGCATGGCAGCAGTTCTGTGCCGCAGGACGAAGTCCAACGCATCAATGCCGCCGGGGGCAATCTACTGGGGGCCAAGGGCGTAGATGCCGGTCAGTTCCGGCGCGCCTCGCAATTGGGCGTCACCAAGATTAACATTGATACCGATGGGCGTCTAGTGTGGACGCGCGTCCATCGCGAACATTTCATCGAACATCCTGAGAACTTCGACCTGCGCAAGCCCGGCATAGTGTACATGACCGAGTACGCCAAATTCATCGCCGGGAAGAACGTATATCTGGGCAGCGCCGGGCAATTACCCGCGGTGCGCGCACTCGTATCATAAATATGTGTCAATTAGGGCACACGCTGTTCAAGAGAGAATAACAGAAGAGCCGCAGCAATGTTGCTGCGGCTTCTTTGTGGTTTGTGTACAAACGACAAAACGTAAAAAAACTAAGGCGAATATAGTTTCAAATTTCTTCGTTAGCTACCTTCAGATAGACACTAAAAGTACTCCCCTGCCCCTCCTGGCTTTCTAGGGCAATTTCGCCTTGATGCTGTTCAATGACCTGTTTGGTAATTGCCAGCCCCAGGCCCAGGCCTCCATACAATGCTTCACCTACTTTGTCGATGTGGAAAAAGCGATCGAAAATGAACGGCCTGACATCTTCCGCAATTCCGATACCTTGATCGCGAATATCTACTCGAATTTGCTCTCCAACAGACTGGGCGCGAATAAAGACCTCACCACCCGGAAGACTGTATTTAATGGCATTGTCTAATAACTGCACAAACGCCCGTTGTAAGCTGCGCGCATGGCCCGATACCTGAGGGAGCCCTACGGGAACATCGAGGTGCAGTTGAATTTCCGCTCGCTCAATTTGTGGCCGGACTTTACCAACAGCCCCATTGAGCAACTCCTGGACATCGGTGGGGTGCATCTCGGGTTCTAACAACTCTACTTCCTGCAAAAACAGAATGTCATTCACCAGGGTGACAATCTGCTCCATATTGCGGGCTACTGTTTCGAGTACTTCATGCTGCTCATCAGCTTCCAGGTTATGAAAGCGGGCCATCTCTAAAAAGCCACGCGCTGCCGTCAGGGGAGTGCGTAATTCGTGGGCAATGGTGGTCAAGAACTCACGCCGGGCCAATTCTTCCTGCGCCAGACGCTGATAAGCCGACGCCAGTTCACCGGCCTTCAGGCGCAAATCTTCAATTGCCATCTCATCGTTCTCGCGCAGGCGACGGCTGACCTCATAGACCATCGCCAGCGACATCGAAGAACTTTGCTGCAATACGCGGTCAAAGGCCGATTTATGAATCTCTAGAACTCGCGTAGGGGTTTTGGTTATAACTGTGGCGACGCGCGGGGCGTTGTGGATTAAACCCATTTCGCCGAAGAAATCCCCTTGATGCAAAGATTTTAGTACCCGTTCGGCGTCTTCATTGATAGTCTTGGTAACTTCGACATTCCCCTCCAAAATGATGAAGAAAATCTCTTCGACGGCGTTCTCGCGGCACAGCACTGTGCCACCGGGGTACGGCTTCTCCACGCCAATGGCAACCAACTCCTCGGCCTCGCGTTGAGGAATCCCCGGAAATGCCTGCCGAATGATTTCATGCGCCGTAATCGATTCGCTACTCATCGAAGACTCCTTCACGAAAATTCACTTCGGTGCCGAATTTTCTTGGGATACCTGAATTTCGACCCGAATGTAAAACACCAATAAAGTACTACCATAACGACGTTGATCGAACATCTGCAAATTTTCTAACTCAACCGGCTCAAATTCCAAGGGGTCAATCTGTACAATCACCCAGGCATCTTCGGCCAGCCAGGCAGGATGCTCATCAACCCGTTTTAACGCTTTCACCCACATGCCTTTGTACTGCGGCGGGGCAATATATACATAATCAAATGCCTGATCGGCAAGTTGTTTTAGATGTCCAAATGCATCGGTGTGGCGTATTTCGGCTTTTGCGGCTAATTGTGTGGCCTGCAGGTTATGCCGAATAGTTTTTACAGCCTGGTGATGATGATCGAGAAAGCGCACCCAAGCCGCCCCCCGGCTGAGCGCCTCGATGCCTACCGCGCCTGTACCGCCAAACAAGTCGAGAAAAGTCGCTTCATGAATATCGACACCAATGATATTGAAAAGCGATTCTTTGACCCGGTCGGTGATCGGGCGGGTGCTATCCCCAGGGACAGCACGCAATTTTTGACCCCGTGCCGAACCGGCAATCACACGCAGCGAACTCACTTCATTTCCTTCAAAACAATTATCATGCCACACTCTGGCGCGCCGCCAAAATATTGCCGTGCGGGGCGGTGATCGGGGTGACACAGCCGGTTCCAAGGATAAAGCGCTGACCCCCGGTACTCGCGATGGCCTCCCGCGCTTCGGCGGCGACGGCTTCCGGTGTACCTAACACCATGCGGTCCAGGCGTTGCAACCCGCCGCAGACAACGCCGGAGTAGCGCGCCTGGGCTTCGGCCAGCGGCGGCCCGGAGTCGCGGTCGTGCCAGTTAATGACCTGCACCGGGTAATCCAGCACCGCATCAAAGATCACGTTCGCGCCGTGCAAATGCAGCAGGTTAAACCAGGCGCCTTCCAAAGCTTCTAAGACCTGCATATCATAGGCCCGGCCAAACTCGGCAAATTCCGCTTCGGCTAACAGCCCATATTGGGCATGCTGCACGGCATAGAAAATTCCCGCACAGCCGGTCTTGAGAACGGCCTCCACAAAACGGGTCGTGGTTTCGGTAATTGTCTTCAGCCCGGCATGCAGCGCATCGGGATAGCGGCGTAAGTGAACCAACAACCGCTCCTTACCAACCAGGTTTTTGGCCTGCGCCAGCGGGCTAAAAACTGTCTGGATAAAGGGCGTGGATGGCGAGAGTCCGCCGTTCAAGCGAGTCAGACACTTCAACTGGTCGCCGAGACTCCCTCGGGCAGGATCCAGCGCCGGGAGGCGAGTCCAGTCTTCGGGCCGCTCGATCACCCGCCGGGTGTAGTCGCGCGTCCCTTCCGAACTGCCGCGCCACTCGTCACGGCTGCCCCAGTCGGTCAAACAATAGGATGAGGAGGGCGTCACCTTGACGAAATCGAAATCATAAAGGTTCTGAAATGCCAGGGTTGCGGCTGCCAACCCATCTGGAGTCTGATCGTCCACCGGAAAATGGCGCCATAAAGCCACCGGCGATCGGTCGGGTTTTTCTCCAGACAGGCAGGTTTCCAGGCGTTGGCGATGGGTCGTTGTGGTCACAATTGATCTCCTGGGGAAACGATCTCATCCATGATAGTTTTCAACTCGGCTTCGTCAAAGTCGTGCTGCGTGAAATAGTCGTCGATAAAGGCCGAACGGCGCAGGCGCAGCGCCATCGGCGCGACGGCGTATAGATCGGCAAGGGTTACTTTCAATCGGGCATCGGCGACGGCATAGGCGCGGGCAGCCTCGAACAGGGTGATTTCGGCGCGCAGCGAATCGACGTGCAAGCGCTCGACCAGTTGCAAACCTTTTTGGGCAATATCGTCAGGGATTTCGACCTGGGGTAACAGGTTGCGGGCCGCCTGAATTTCTTCCTGAGCGATAGCGCTGGCCTCGGCAAACTCGGCGGCTACCCGGCGCGGATTAACCAGATAAGCCTGGGCACGCCGGTAGGCTTCTAAACGTTCGCTCTGGGAATCTAAACCTTTGACGATGACGCGCAACCCAAAGCGATCCATGATTTGTGGGCGCAGGCGGCCTTCTTCGGGATTCATCGAGCCAACCAGCACGAAGCGCGCCCGGTACGTGGCCGAGATCGGCCCACGCCGCACCAAATAATACCCCTGCGCAGCAGCATCGAGAATGGCGTCCACGACATCGTCGCCAAGCAGGTTGACTTCGTCCACGTAGAGCAGGTTACGGTCGGCCTGGGCAAGGATACCGCGCCGCAGCCGGATATGGCCCTGGAGGGCGGCGCGCTCATCTAACCCGCCGACGACATCTTCCAGGCGGGCGTTGAGCGGCAACTCGACGAGGCGCACCCGGTCGAGTACTGCCAAAGGCTCCTCTTCGGCGTATTTTTTGGCGCAATCCGGGCAGACCGCATCGACACCCCCGGCTTCGATGTCTTCGGGCAAGCAGCCGTAATAACAAAGACTGCGGGGCGCCTGCGGCAGCAGTTCGGGCAGGCTGCGCACGGCGGTGGTTTTTCCGGTGCCGCGCGGCCCAATCAGCAACACGCCGCCCATGTGGGGGTTAATCATCGCCAGCAAAAGCGCTAACTTCATCTCCGGCTGCCCCACCAGGGCCAGGAAGGGAAAGGGAACCACATCAGCAATCCCGGCGTCTTCCTGCGGACGCACCGCGTCCAGAGTGCGCCCGGTGACGCGGTCAATCAGCTCTCGCAGTGAGCGCACCGGGGGCAGCTCGTCTACGGGGGTAGTGCTGTCATTAGGTAGGGTTTGATCGGGTTCGCTCATGATAACCGTCATAGGACCAGCGGTCCCAGGTAAGTTAAGATCCCTATTCTGGGTCGGCAGCCGGCGAAATGGCCTCAGCACTTTGAGCAAGGCGATATTGTTGGCGCTGTTTGGCGCGTTCCATGCGCAAACGCTGTTCTTCAGTTTCGGGGATTAATGGCGGCACAACGGTGGGTTTATGTTCATCATCCAGGGCGACATACACGCAATAGGCGGTATTAGTATGCACGCAATCGCCGGTGACCGGATTTTCAGCCACAACATCGATGCGCGCTTCCATAGAGGTGCGCCCGGCATAACTGACTTCGGCGTTCAGGGTTACCAAATCGCCGATGCGGATTGGCTGGCGAAACATCATCTGATCGACGGCCACGGTAACCACGCGGCGTCCGGCGTGGCGCATACAGGCCAGCGCCCCGGCTTCATCAATCAATTTCATGATCCACCCGCCATGAACATTGCCGTGGTTGTTGGCATGTTCCGGCTGCATCATCTGCGCTAATTGGACGCGCGACTGGGCAACTGTTTTGCCCCTTGTAATATTTGTAGAGACATGCATTGACATCATTCCGGTAAAAATTCATCCAACGGAACTGTCATGATTTTTTCTTCCAAGTATTTTCCAATATCGCTGCGCGACATACTAATTAGTGGGTGCTCATATCCAATTCGATCACGTAAAATTTGCGCGATTTCTTGAGGCCAATAGGCCATACTCATTTGAACAATATCAGCATCAATTCGCCGTGCTAGATTCTTGATTTTGCTTCCTTTACCAATTCGATCGACGATAATAATTGTCGCCATAAACCAAGTAGATCGGCCAAAATCTGCTTCACGAGCAAACCTTGAGGCTTTATCTAAAGATATTTCGGTATTACCACGGCCAATGAACCCAATATCAAAGCGGATACCTTTTCCAGCTTCCCAAAGCGCAGTCGCGTCACTCTCTCGCATCTCTCCCTGAGATGACAGCCAAAATTCTCTTTCGAATTTTAACGCTCCCCCTGACCTTGTATAGCTAAAACCGAGAATATGAAGCAACGACCCCAACACTAGGCGTTCGAATAATTTCCCATAAACAGACTTCTCTGATCCGCGGATTGTTAACGTTTGAGCGCCAACTGCCCCCAACAAATAGAGCATAAATTTCCAACTTATGTCAGCATAATACTTGTTATTCAAAGACAAATTACCACCAAGAGACCCCAATGTCTCTGTGTTTTGTTTTGCGACTTCTTGGAATATACACTCATACCGTTTACGATATTCGACTAATAACTCAGCATTATCCCTGAGTATATTCTGAGAACCCTTATCGGTTAACCCGAGAAGCCATTGTGCAACCCATCGTTCGGATTTTGACAACCTGCCTGCCGTAAGAATGCGTTCTGCAATCTCAGGAATTTTTTCCACAAAATCATCTTGTATTGAATTACCTTTTACCATCAAATATAACATGGCAGCATTCAACGAAGCCAAGCGACGACGGGTTAACACTTCAGTTGAATCACGCAAATTCCTACCAGACAGCACATCCAGCACTACCGTCCTGGCTGTATCAATGCCAATGCGCTTTATCAATTCACTTCCACTAGCCGTAAGTAAGGCTTGCGCATCACTCGGCAATAATTCTACAAAACTATCTATCATCGATTTTTACCTCAAACCAGAAGATCATCCACAGAGATAGTTGGGCAATTAACGCACAACACATCAGAAGCGTCTTTACCCAACCATTTTTTAGCTCTCTCGCGAATTCCGTTAACATACTCAGCATCAACATCAATTAACACAAAACGTCGTCCTAGTTTTGTAGCTGCCAAACCAACCGTACCAGAACCCGCAAAAGGATCTAATACGACGTCATCAATAAATGAATAGTATGTAATCACCCTACTTGCTAATTCTTCAGGAAATACTGCGGGATGTTCTTTATCATACGTTGGAGAGATTGCCCAAATATTTGATTTTTCGTAGTCGTCAGCAACTTTCGAAGCGGCAACTAAATCTTGGCGGGGATGTGTACGAATATTCCAATCAATCAAACGCTTGGTATGTTTTCGATAGACCAAGATATATTCCGTTACTGGAACTGGCTTGTATTGTAGTGGATTGCGATCAGCAGCAAATCTACGCCCTCGGCCCGTGGCCCAGCCTGCGCCCTCTGGCTTTACCCAAATTATGTCGTCAATAAAATCAAATCCTTCAGATATAAATAGCTGGTGTACATCAAAGGGCACTGCGATGCGTTTAGATGATTCGCTTCGACTAGCACGCCGAATCAACACAGGCGAAATATTCATCACAAAAAAGCGACCCTCATTCAACACGCGGTGACAAGCTCGTATCACCTGACGTAGTTTCTCAAGATACGACTCATAGGTAACATAATCATTATACTCAGGTCGAGCATTGAAATATGGCGGTGAAGTAAAGATCAAATCAATACTCTCAGCAGGAAAATCTTGAAGGACCCTCTCAGAATCTCCGAGCGCAATTGTATTTCGTAGATTGGAAGGCTTATATTCTTTCCGTTTAGATACATGTTGCTTCCGTCTCGACGGTTTTCGCTTCAACAACCTGGCTTCGATCACTTCTGCGGATGTTGATTTATCTTCTAGTAGAAGTGAAGAATAAGCATCTATGACTACTTCCCCAACACGCTCCTGAGAATCGGAGCCGACTAGTGGAACGCGCCACACATGGTAGCGATCATCCACTTCTGGCAATCCAAATTCCACAGCTTCGTTGAGTTCGACACTTTCTAACCATGCCATAGCTACTTGCCGAGCATTCTCTACGTTCAGAATATTATAGTTTCGCTTCTCTGCGACAGAATCTTTTATTCCTTTTGATGGTGTGTTTTTCTGTTGCGATTCCATAACGGTAGACTTTAATCCATATCCTCTCTGAGTTCATCGAAATCCACTGTGCTGAGGCGGTGGGGTTCTTCTTCGAGAATATCTATTGTGGTATACGACAATTCTGCCATCATTGGCGCGAGAGGCACCGAGGCCGGAACGCGAATGCGCGGCTGAGGCGGCGGGGGTGTGCGGCGCGGTTTCGAAAAATCGTACGAGCGCTTGCGCAAGACGCGGGGATCATCAGTCAGCCAGCCGATATAATGGCCTAATACCGAGTAGACTTCCCGTTCTGGGGTTACCCATCCGGCCCACTCGCCAATATGGTTGTAGATATAGGGGTATACCAGATAGGCCCCCACATCACCGGAGGTTGTGTAAATAGGGATCAAACGGCGCGGTTTGCTCATAGGGCAATTATAGCTGATGAATACCGATCACGTTCGGTCTATCTTCCGTCTCAAGGCTTTGCCGAGGGGTTCTCGATATCATTGTAGGTCCAATATCGGTTGACAAAATAATTCCAGAACATCACCAAAACCACCGCGACAGCCAGGGCAAAATTGTGCCCTAAAAATTCGGGCGTCAGCAGTGAGTTGCCCGAAAATAAGGCCAGCTTGGCAAAAAGCGTTTGCAGAGGGCCATTGAGCCAGGCAAATACGGGCGTGCGAATGCCGGCGCCGATCAGGTTGACGACGGCAAATTCGCTCAATTGCTTCGCCAGGGGCTTGGTGCGCGAATCCGGATACGTCCAATAGCGGTTCCAGGTGAAGTTGCTGATAATTGCCACCGTAAATGAAATCACGCTGGCAACAACCGGGTCTACCGATAAGAAGCGGGTCAACAAATTGAAGGTGGTGAAATCTACAATTGCACCAATGCTGCCAACGATGGCGAACTTAACAAATCGCCTGCGCTCATCAGGATGTGTCAATGTGTTGGTAAAGATCATGCTGAAGTCAGGCGCTCTTTAAAATAGGGGATGGTCTTACGGATCCCCTCCTCCAGACTGATTTTTGGCTGCCAGCCCAGCACTTCCTGGGCACGCGCAATATCGGGCTGACGGCGCTGCGGGTCGCCTTGACCGCGCTGTTTTTCGAAAAAGGCGATCTCTTGGTTTCCGGTAATGGCGTTGATCGTCTTGGCAAATTCCAGAATGGTACTCTCAACCGGGTTGCCAATATTAACCGGGCGGTGCTCATCGGACAACAACAGGCGATAAATGCCTTCAATAAGATCATCAACATAACAGAAACTGCGGGTTTGGGCGCCATCGCCATACACGGTAAGCGGCGCACCCCTGAGGGCCTGCATGAGGAAATTGGGCACAACGCGGCCATCGTTGATGTGCATGCGCGGTCCATAGGTATTGAAAATTCGCACAACACGGGTATTGATGCCATGAAACCGATGATATGCCATCGTCAATGCTTCGGCAAAACGCTTGGCTTCGTCATAGACGGAACGCTCACCAATCGGATCGACATGCCCCCAATAACTCTCCGTTTGGGGGTGCTCCAGAGGGTCGCCGTAGATTTCACTGGTTGAGGCCAATAAAAAGCGCGCCCCATGCGCTTTGGCAACGCCTAAGGTATTGTGAGTTCCCAAAGCGCCAGCCTTCATCGTCTGGATGGGCAAATTGACATATCCATACGGTGAGTGCGGGTTCGGGCTGGCGGGAGAAGCAAAATGCATGACGGCATCCAATTTACCAGGCACAAATATAAAATTCGAGACGTCATGTCGGATAAAAGAATACCGCTCGTGTCCGGCGAGATGGGCCAAATTTTGCGGATCACCCGTAATAAAGTTATCCATCCCAACGACTTCGTGGCCTTCGGCCAACAGCCGGTCACAAAGGTGAGAGCCAAGGAACCCGGCTGCTCCGGTTATTAAAACTCGCATATGTTAAAACCTCGCTTATTTTCAAGTATTCGGCATGGACCACGGAGAAAGCGCTACCGCCAATCCACCCGATTAATGCGGCCATCGCCGGTGATCTGCCAGGCCTCGCCTGATTCACTGTTCACCAGCCAAATATTGCCCTGATACAACACTGCCAAGACATAGCCCTGAGCGTCATCAATTACCTGAGGCGACCAAACCCCCCAATCGCGCTGTGGTTCAAGGCCCTGGGCTTCGGCAGGCGGAAATAACTGACGGCGATTAGATCCATCCCGGTCGATCAGCATTACACGATAACGGCTGTTCTCACTTTGTTCTGGGAATATCGCTTGCAGATAGGCTACCTGATAGCCTGATTCGCCGGTAGGCTGCGGCCTGACCGGTGAAGGTAATGGATAGGCGAACATGCCTACATGGGACACTAAATCGAGGGGATTACCGCCGCCCAGCGGGATAGCCGACAAATTAAAAATTGGCGACTCTTCGGGCGATGCTACACCCGGCGGAGGCGCGTGGCGCACGGTATAGAGGACACTGCCATCTGGCCCCCACCGCAACCCGGGAACCCAGGCCCAATCGCTGCGCGTCTTCAAGGGAATCATGCCCATAGTTTGAACGAGCGCGCCCTCTGCGAGATCGACAATGCCTACCTGATCGGGTGCTGCAAAAGCGATCAAGTCGGCATTTGGTCCGTAATGGTAATCAATCCCCCACCATCCGTACACGCCCCCTGAATTCGTCTCAACCACTACTTTCGGATTTGGATCCACCCAGCCATTGATACTAAAATTCGCTAATTCAAAATTGTTATTCGCCTGCCAACCTGGAGCCGCCTGGCGGGGTTCCACCGTTGAATAGGCTGTCCATGCCGTAGAACCGGGCTGCCAATCGGCAAAATGGATGACATTCTCAACTTGAAGGTCGATCTCGATCTCGGGCTGGGTCACTTTGACAACCCACATGGCATTGATGACCTCTTCGTCGTCGACATGCCGGGTGAATAGCAGCCACTCGCCATCATCCGACAAGGCAAACACACGCCCATCCAGGTCGCCGGTGGTCACCACCGGGACGCGGTTGGCCGTATTGCTTTCCATCATCCAGGCATTCCCATCGGAAAGATAAACCAGCCGCCCCACAATGGGCTGCGGCGTGAAAGACGATTGCACACCAACCAGCATAATTTGCGGTACCGGCTCTTTCAGTTCCACCGACCGGATTTCTGTTTTAGAAATCTCAACCTCATCTTCATAGACAATTCGATAGGTGATTTCATTGAGGCCGTTTTCGCCAAGCTGCAACGGCTGCTGTTCGCCCTCAGAAAGAAATTCACTGGGCTGAAGTTGCTGCTCAAAAGGAATGACCACTTGCTCAATTTCGAACTCTTCATAAATGCGGGTTACAGAGATTTCCATCCCTTCGGAGAGTGCGATGTGCCGCTCTGGCTCTATGCGGTCGAGCGCACCCAGAACAACATCGCCGACTTCAATGGCATCTTGAACGGTGCCCCCCTGTGGAACCTGCACCAGAAGGGTTTGCCCATCGACAATGATTGAAACCGGCAACGTAGGCTGCTCCGTAGGGGTTACCCCGCAGGCGCTCAACATCAGCGCCGCGGCGAGTAGAAAAAATAGAGGGTGGTATAATCTCATTTCAATTTAATCGTCCAATTGTTTGGGGCGCACACTCATCGTTAGAAAATTGCCTGATTATCACGGCTTCTTCACAGAGAATGTTAACGCCCATTTCATAGTTCAACTGACCCCAGATTATAGCATGAGCGAACTCAATCAATCCCCACAAGAATCTCAACTCAGCCTCACCGCCCAAATTGAGGCGCTACTGTTCGTGGCCCCAAATTCTGTCAGCGTTGGGCAACTGGCAAAGACTTTGGAGGTCAGTCCGCGAGAGATCGAAAAAGGACTTGCCGAGATCGAAGCGCAATACCAAAACCGAGGCTTGAGCATCCAGCGACATGAGGGGCGCGTGCGACTGACGACCAACCCCAAAATGGCTTCAATCATTGAACATTTTCTCGGCCTGGAGGCTGCCTCGCCACTCAGCCGTGCCGCGCTGGAAACATTGGCAATTATTGCGTACCAACAACCGGTTACCCGCCCTCATGTAGATTCGGTGCGCGGCGTCAACAGTGACAGTGTGATGAAGAGTCTACTCAGCAAAGGCATCATCCAAGAAGTGGGACGCGCCGAGGGGCCAGGGCGTCCCATCCTTTACAGTACTACCCCCGAATTCCTGGGGCATTTCGGGCTGTTATCCATCGAGGAATTACCCCCCCTCAACCTGGAACATCTCATTCATCCGGACAACGGCACAAAAATATTAAAAGAGTAAATGCCTGATCTAATCGTTGGCACAACTGAACTTTTCGATGGCTTTTTGAGTATCATTAGAAAGTGACAACATCAACGAATACTTAGGGCGTGACGGTAGCCATATTTTTTCGCGCGCTCCCTGAGGGATCTATAATGACTCGTTATCTCATTCGCCAAACCCTCCTTAGTATCCTCAAGCTTTTTTTATTTATCAGCTTCATGTTCTTTTTCATCCAGGTCATGATGCCGGGGGATTTTGTCGATCAATTTTCCATTAGTTGCGATGCTAATTGCCGCGAGGTGATGCGCATCCAACTTGGCTTGAATTTGCCCATCTGGCAGCGTTATTTCCACTGGTTGGGCCAAATCGCCGTACTCGATCTGGGAACCTCTATGAACGGAGATCCCATTATCGAAATCCTAAAACTGGTCATTCCTCCAACATTGCTGGTATTTTTCACCGGCACTATATTCGCCTTTTTGACGGGGTTATGGCTGGGGAAACGGACATCCTGGCAAGGCTCCGCCCTGCTTTCTAGAACTGCAACGCTCAGCGGCTTAGTCTTGTACACTTCTTTTCCTCCCTGGCTGACCTGGTTGTTCACTTATTTGTTTACGAAGGGTGCGGGATTTGTGGTGATGGGTGAGCGCGGCGGTCTGCGAGGCGTCTCTTTCCGCAATCTCGACCGTTTACTTTGGGCGGATGTTGAAGTCGAACCCAGCGAGATTGTCCTGCAAATGGTGCTGGCGATCCTTTTCTGCGCGGTATTTTTCTACATCCTAAAAAATCTCATCGACACCTTGATCCGACGTTCATCCCCAGGGATCATCTATTTAGGTTTAATTATCGCTGGCACGGTTGGCATTTGGTATTTCTTAGGGATCGCGCCTCTGGCATTTGACATCATGCGATTTGCCTGGATCCCCTTAACAACGTATATTCTGCTAACTTTTGGAGAATCGATGCTGATTATGCAAAACAGCATGGATGAAGTGATGAAATCGGAGTATATCAACACGGCCAGAGCAAAGGGGCTGCCGAATGCGGTTGTCCGCGAAAGGCATGCCGCCCGAAATGCCTTACTTCCAGTAATCAGCAGGCTGGTGATTTCGTTACCCTATCTAATTACCGGGGTCGTCATCATCGAAAGCTCCGTAGGCTGGCCCGGCATGGGCACAAATATGTGGAATGCGCTGTACTGGCAGAACATGCCTGTGGTGATGAACTCACTGCTCATCGTTGGTGTTCTATCGCTGGTAGCCCGCTTGCTGCTTGATGTGATCTCAGCCTATCTAGATCCAAGAATCCGCTATGGGGAGCAGCGGACGATTGTTAACTAAGTTCACCGCTGACTTATGGATCCAACAACCAACCCCACCCTGCAACATGCAATCGAACTGATCCGCATAGGTGATCGCCAACGCGCCAGCATTGTTCTGGCAAAGTATCTCAAAGACCACCCCGATAGTGAACACGGGTGGCATATTCTCAGCTATGCGCTTATTGACCAGGAGCAACAGATCTACGCCCTTAAGCGCGCACTACGCATCAACCCGGGCAATATTCATGTTAAAACACGCCTGGAACAATTATCTCCCCAGCCTGCCGAACCTGCGCCCCCGCCCATCGCACCTGAACAACCACCATCTCCCACCCCGCGGGCACAGCCCGCGCTAGGCGTTGAAAATGACGCATTAACAGGGGATCTCGACGAGATTCTCGAAAGCCCCCTGGCAGATTCACAAACTTCACGTAAATCTCTCATCCAATCTGTCTCTCCTGTTACAGAACCACAACACCCTGCCACGCTGGTTGTATCAAAGCCAATTCCCGCACCAATCATCGAAAGATCTCTGACGCCCCAGAAATATGGCATGGGCCATCGCATTCGAACACGGGCGATCATCGCCTGGCGGCGCTTCAAAATGAATTGGGGGATCTTTGCGCAAAGCCCGCTGGCGATTTTTGGTTTGGTATTGATCTTCTTTTTCGGGCTGATGGCGATCGCTTTTCCCATATTGATTAATTCTGTCTGGCCGCGGGGCATCTATGACCCCTTCACCGGGTTCGATATGAATGTGTTCCCGCATCCCTCGGCTCCCGGGCCAGGACACCTGTTAGGCACCGATTCCCTGGGGCGTGATGTATTGAGCATGATCCTGGCAGCAACCACCCCTACTTTCCTTGTGGGCTTAACCGCAGCATTTTCTACAGCCCTGGTGGGCACGACATTGAGCGTAACAGCGGCGTATTTCCGCGGAAAAATTGATGCCATTATCACCAATTTAGCGGATGTGTTCTTACTCTTCCCGGCCCCGATTATCATGGTCATCATTGGGGCGCGCTACAGAGATTTAGGGCCGATGCCATTGGGGTTAATTTACGGTGTTGTGACCGGGGCAGGAGCAACGACAATTGTGATGCGGGCGCAAGCGATCCAAATTGCTTCAAAGCCCTTTATGGAGGCCGCTCACATCGCCGGCGGCGGCCCGTTCCATATCATTACGAAACACCTGATTCCCTCGGTAATGCCATTAGCCGCCCTCCAAATGATGATCGCTGTGACCGGCGCAGTTGTGGCCGACGGGTTTATCTCGTTCTTCGGGTTAACTCGCACGGTAAGCAATTGGGGCACGATTATTTATGATGCCTTTATCTATGGCAACCTGACCGGCTCTTATGGGCAGCCCTGGCATATGCTGATCCCTTCGGCGGCCTGCTTTTCCCTTTTTGCGCTGGGTTTCTATCTGGTGTCGCGCGGCTTGCATCGAGTCGCTTCCCCGTCCCTGCGGGAAGAATAGCAAGTACAAAAAACTGGGTACCGGAATAAAATCTAACATAATAAAAGGAGTGCAGTTGTACAAATCGCACTCCTTTTTTGTTTTCCTTTTGGGAAAAATCATAGATCATCTATTGAATAATTGTGTAAGCCGTAATCTTCGTTGATCTGGATGATGATCTTGTATTCCTGATCGGATACATTAGGCATGGAAAAACCAACATTGTAAAAATTGGGGTCAATATCCTGTTCGCACCAAACGCTCTTTGCTTCGAGGTTCAACACAGGCCTCGAGTAGATATCTTCAGGCAGATCAATACGCAACTGAAATACCTTGCCAATCGGGAGGGGTTTTTCACTGATAATCATTGCGCCATCCAGGGTCAGGTTTCCAAGATACCCCAGAAAGGCCCCGGTTTTTCGATCGAATACGCGCGAATAGAACATGATATGCTGACGCTTGAGTTTTCTGCGTTCTTTCATCGAGCCCTGCCTTTCCAATTGCGGGAATACTCACTTTTTATTATATTGCAGAGATACCGTGATTTCAATTCCATTTTTCGAGAAATCCAAAATTCTCGTTAAAAAGGCTTCTGAAGAATGGGCTTGGTACGTATAAAATCTGCCCTACGTAGGGTGGATTTTCGTATCCGCCGATTTTTTTCGGATAGATATTCAGATATTGCCCACTCAAACCACCACATGGCGGGCGCGTATATTCTGAAGCATCTTCTTCAAGCCAATAGTGGGAAGCATCGTGACAGGATACCATACACTGCCGCCGGTAATCCACACCAACCCTGTAAAAGAGCCAAATCCCAAAAAGCAGCTTAAATCCCAATGATGCGTAAACAATAAAGTCGTTGTAAACAAAACAAACCCAACAGCCGTTTGAAGGGGATAGATCATGGCGAACACGCCCACTAATGTTGCCATACCCTGACCGCCGCGGAAACCCACAAAAATCGAGAAATCATGCCCCAACACAGCCAGCGCTCCGGCCAGATATTCCATCCACTGGGGCATATTCAGGTAGCGCACCAGCTGCACTGCAATCGCCCCTTTAAAAATATCCACAATCCCCACGACTACGCCTTCAAGTTTTCCCACCGTCAGAAAGGTATTCTTTGCGCCCATATTGCCATCGCCTGACTGCCAGATTTCTTTCTTGCCGATGAATTGAGAAACCAGAACTGCCGAAGGGAGCGCCCCAAAAAAATAGGCAATCAGCAAGACAAAGCCAATTTGAGCCGTCATAGCAGCCTCCGAAAGCAACCCATCGATTCAAAGCAGGCAGGACGTGAGGCACGATACAATCTTGAATCTATTGTACACGAAAAATGGGATCCGAAAATAATTTTATCGGTCTTACCTTTCGAAATCGCCACTTAATAATGCTGGAAGGTGGCGGCGAAGAATCAACAGAATGCGCTCCCGTATGCCGGGATACCAAACCTGCTCATCCTGCGCCACCCAGCGCACCTGGATATTCTCATCGCATTCACCGATTTCGACATCCTCGACATCGAAGATATGCCAAAGAGATAACTCCCCATACCCGTGGTAATAATCCACCTCAAAACGCGCCTGCCACTCCCCGCTGTCGCCAATCAGGGTTATCTTTTCTTCTTCAAGTTCACGCGCTAAAGCCTGAATGGGGCCTTCCCCATCATCGATTGCACCTCCTGGGAGCGCCAGCCTGCCGCCTGTACGGTGCAATACCCCCAGAATGGCGCTATCACTACGGCGGACAATTAAGGCCCGGGCGCTGACCCGGCGGAATGGCAGGTATATTGTTTTGGTTTCGCCATAAATCAGCCGATCTTCCGTGCTCCAAACTTCTTGATAGGTTGCTTCCATAAAAAAACTTCCACCTGGGTGACAGGTTCTCTCTGCGCCTGCCGCGTAAAGGTTCTATCCAATTTGTTCGGCGGATTTGGAAATCCGCCTTACGCAGGGCAGGACGATATTATAGGTAAACGCGCTCGATACCTTGCACATATTTCGAACTGCGCGTCATCCGAAAAGGAAAACCCGCCGAGATGCGCGCCGCCTGAGGATCATCCTCACGGGCATATTTCATTTCGACCACAATAGCCCGATGATCTACCTGATGGTGTAGAAAACGGTTGCGGAACTTACTGAAATGATAAAACGTCAGACCACTATCCACCGTGACGCGGAACCGCCGGTCGGGCGTAGCAAAATACCAGCGTAAATACCGGTTGACCAGCACCGGTTCCATTGCCTGCAAATACACCCGTATGTCAGCGGGTAAATCCGCCGTTTGCAGCACACCTTTAAACGCCCGTTCTGAAAATGCACCATCGAAAACAAATTCTGGAAAGGAATACGATGCCTTTGTCCCCATCAGGCCGCGTTTGATTTTAAATTCCAACACAGGCGCCTCCACCCGGCGAAACAAATCATGATACCAGCGCAAGCGCGCTTTGCGGCGCTCGCTAACGCCGTCGACGTTATCGTAAAAATTCTCCATCAGCGAGGAATCGAGATAGATGTTGTTTATGTAACGCGGCGGGAATATCTCTGAAAACATGGCCGGGTGCAGCTTAAGCATAGCAATTGCCTGAGGCGCGTCCAGCGCTTCAACAAAGAATTTTCGCTCATACCGGTATTCGCTCAAGGGCGGTTCGCTTTTCATTTTTTCACATCGCTTCTCGGATAAAAGTCCCTACCAGATTCCTTTATTGTCCATAAAGGTAATTTCCAAAGCATCCGAAAGGCCGCGCAAAGCAGATTTGGCATCCTGCAGTTTTTGCATATTGCGAAACTCCACCAGGAAAGATGCTTCAATGGCCGGGCCGGAATCGTCGAAGCGCATCAGGCGCATCTGAGCGCTGTGCGGCTTGAGGGCAGCCACGATCGTCTCTAACTCGATCTTTGCCGGGGTCTGGCTGGCAACAGTGACGTGTAAATTGAAATCTGCCTGCCGGCCGCGGAATAAGCGCATGATCCCCAGCACCAGGATCGCCGCCGCTAACGCCAACACGGTGATCAGACGCTGGTTGTCGCCCAGCCCAATGCCAATGCTGATGGCAAAAAACAGATAGGCCAGCTCCTCCGGTTCCTTGATGGCGGCGCGGAAACGCACAATGGAGAGCGCGCCCACCAAACCCAGCGACAGCGCCACCGACGAGCGCACGACCAGAATGATGAACGTCGTCGTCACCGAAATTAAGATAAAGTTGGCTGCAAACCGGCGCCGGTTCGACAGTGACGACCCCCAATGCACATACACCCGGCTGAGGATATAGGAAAGCACAATCGAGAGCAGCAGGTTAATCACGAAGGTAGATAACTGGGTCGGGTTAGCCTGAGTGCTGGATAACTCGGCAATCAGATCGCTGACGCTAAGGGGGGCAGCCGGAGCTTCGGACGCGACGGGTTGGGTTGGTTCCACCTGTTCGGCAGGGATTGCCTCCTCGGGCGGCGCGCCACCCGCGCGGGAGTCTGCTGCCAGGGTTAAATCATCGAAAGCCGCCGAAGCTTCCCCATCCACCCAAAAGCCAACTCCACCCCCCTGAAACGTTTCCGCCTCACGAACGCTGATGATCGATGCACCATCCAACAGCACTTCGTGCTGCCCATCGCCAGTGCGCACTTCAATGGTCTGCCAATCACCCGAAGGCCCACTCCAGGAATACTCGCCAAGAGATTCCGGCTGGTCTTGCACGACCTTTTCAAGGACAATCGCTTCATCGAATATGATGACGGCAAAGTTTCCCTGCTCATTCATCGCATAGCGAATGAAAACCGGCCCGGCAGTGGTCTTGACCTTTACACTCAGGCTGCCCCCGGCATATTCGCCAAAGCGGACGGCAAAGTTCCCCGGCTCAATTTGTAACACACCATCCTGAATAATGGCCTTCTCCGATCGCTCCCAACCAGGCAGGGCTTCATCATCGAAAGTTTCGGTGGCGGGTTCATCTTGGGCCAGTACGCTCACGCAAGGGAACAGAAAAATCGCCAAGAGAACAAGCGATGTGACGCCTTTGAAAACCGATTGTTTTTTCATGGTAGCCTCCGTAATTCGCTTTGCACAAATTCTGCCCGCCGGGCAGTTAATGCTACAAGCTCTTGCCAGGCCGTGTCGAATTCTTCGAGTGTTGAGTGCGCCGACCCACCCAGGTACATTTTGTCGCCATTGCCCAGCAACAAGTGCGGGCGCACCAGGTCGTGCCAGGCCTGCGCTTGCGCGCCGAATTGATCTTCGTTGAACCAGTGGCGGATGAGTAAATCTAAATAGGCGGAATAGGTTTGACGATATTCTTCAACCTGGAATACCTTGGTGAATAGCGGGCGGTATTGCAGCGGCCCAATGCTTTGCTCTTGCCCAAATATGGGGTAGTCAGCTCCACCGCCAAACAACCCCCAAGAATTGCCCATATCCCAGGCAATCCACGCAAAGCGGCCTGTACCGGGGTCGTTATAGAGGTAATAATTATTGCCGGTATCGGGGTATTGATCGAAGTTCAGGCTCAAAAAGATCACCGCCAGATAGCGCAGGTAAACATCCACATCAAAGACCTGCTCTAGCGCGGCGGCAAATTCTTCAGGGGTGGCGTACTCCACACCATCGATCACATAACACAAGTTAATGATGTCGCCGTAGTCGGCTTCTGCAGGGTCTTTGTACATCAGGGCATAGGCCAGTTCGCCGCGCGGCATGGGGTAGTCGTTAATATCCTCGCCATAATAGGCCAGGTCGGCGGCGCCCTCCTCAAACCAGGCATCGGCTTTGTAGAGGTTGCCGCGATCGTTTTCGCGCCCGAAGCGGTTCGCCAGGTATTTGGTGTCGGGGCGTTCGACCAGGGTGTACACACCGACGAAATCCGCCGGCGATGGGTCGTCGGTAATATCGACCCACAGTTCAATATAAGCAGTATGCCCGGCATGGACGCCGGCAAAACGCATCATGTCGTAGGCCATTTTCTCGCGCAGCATCGAAGGATCGCCAAAGTTGTTATGCAAGATCAGCATCTTCAGGTTGCGGTATTCCTGTTCGGGGAGATAGGCATTCAGGTCGAGTTTGAAGGGCTTTTTGTCGCCAGGGAACCAGAGAGTGCTGTTGCCCTTGGGGCTGATGCCGATCTGTTCGAGGCGTTCACCGAAGATGATTGCATCTGCCGGGACCATAAGTTTGGCACCAGGGTCGGCCATCATGACGTTCCAATTGGCTTGCGTCAGCTGCACTTCAATTTTGCGAACACGGCTGTCGTCGAAAACTGTCCAATAATCTACGCTACTTGAGGCGGGATGTCGAACCTGCACCGGCACACTAGCGGTAGCGCTGGCTCCGTGCGCATTGGTGGCACGCACCGTAATGGTGTATTGACGCGGCTTGGTATATACATAGGATGCATAACCGCCCGCTGTGGTGGCATCGGTCTCAAAAGAACCGTTGCCGTCCAGGTCCCATTCGTAGCGCACAATTTCACTGTCGGGATCGTGGCTGCCAAAGGCGCTAAAATAGACCGTCAGAGGCGCCCAGCCCTTATCGGGGAGGGCATAGGCAAAAACCTGGAGATTTTCATCAACTGGTGGGATGCTGGCAGCCGGAGGCGAGGCAGCGCTGATTGCCACCCAGAGGGCAGCCCCCACCACAAACAACAGGATCACGCCAAATTCCAGAATGTGCAGCCCGTCTCGATCTTTTAGCAACTCCCTCACATCACGCTCCCTATTTGCTTGCCAAACGCTACTTGCGATCGTCCAGCATCATTCTCGTAATTCTACTCATTATATACGATGTTTTTTCGCTACTGAAGTACGGCTGGCAATAACGCCCAAACCCATTATAATGGGGGTCATCAAAGAATACACTTTGGGAGTTAATTTGTATGGACGAGATCAATATCAAATTTGGGGTCAAGAAAATTGACTTCATCCGGTTGGGTTTGGCGGGCATCTATTTTTTGATGGTAGACGAAGAAGTTATATTCATTGGCGAGGGGAAAGATATAAAAAAAGACATTCTCAAGCATCAGAAGCGCGGCCTGATATTCGATACGATCGGCATCCATGTCTTCGAAGGATCTAACCGGGAGCGCAAACAATATTCTCAGGCACTTATCCAAAAATATCAACCCAGAGAAAATTCTGCCAAGCATAAGAAGATCAAAAAAGGGAAAGCAAAGCGCGGCCCCGCATCATCTCCGGCAAAAGCCAGCATTCCACTATTGAGCCGTCTGGAAGAGGATAAACCGCAGGCTCTTCATTCACAACCCGATCCAACCCCGGATGGCTTGCCAGACTGGGCAATGGAAGAATTTGATGATCTGGCCTCAGCAGAGGCTGCCGATCTCTCATTGGACAAACTCATCCAAGAAACGGAAGAAGCGCTCGAGGGCTTAACGTTATCATCTCCTCCATCCCAACTCGATGAGGAGACGCCCGCGCTCCCCGGCTGGCTGCAAACCCTAGAAGACAGCTCAGCCACCAATGAAACACAACCCACCGCTGTTCATCCGCCAGCCCAGGCAGATGATTCACTCCCGGCTTGGACACGGGGCGATCATGCGCCTCCTAGTCAACCCTCACAAGCGGTAGAATCAAAACCTGCCAGCAATGAAGATGACGATGACGACGAATTACCCGATTGGATGAAAGATATCGACATGAGTAAATCCTCAGGCAATTCGGTATCGCCCTTCAAATAGGGTGGCATTGCAGGTCTCATTCGCCAACACACCCCTATTTTTCGGGAAATTTTCAACGAACTGCATAAGTCCTAAAAAAACAGAGGATTAGATTCGTGCAACTCTTCTTTCGCAATTTGATCAAACTGATTTTACGACTAACCTGCAAAATTGAGGTTATCGGCTTAGAAAATATACCTGGCAAAGGCAAGTGCATTCTGGCCGCCAACCACCTGGGACGCTTTGATGCCCTCCTGGTCTACGACTTACTCCCCCGTACCGACATTATTCTCACGCCTGCAGAAAAATATCAAAAAGTGGCCTTCTTCCGCCTGGCCGCGAAATCCCTAGATGCTGTCTGGCTCGACCGTTTCAATCCAGATGTAGTCGCCATCCGAGCGATCATGCAGCGTCTTGACGCAGGTCAACTTTTCGCTGTCGCCCCGGAGGGAACCCGCAGCCAGAACGAAGCGCTGATCGAGGGGCAGCCAGGCACAGCCTACTTAGCCTACAAAACCGGCGCGCCGCTGATCCCGGTGGCCCTCACCGGAACCGAAGATCGTCTGGTCAAAGCGAATCTTCGCAAATTGCGCCGTTCGACCGTACACGTAACCATCGGCAAGGCTATTGACCTGCCCCCGTTTGATCGCCACGACCGCGAGACAACGCTAAAAAAAGCGACCGACGAAATCATGTGCCAGATCGCGGCCCTTTTGCCGCCACGTTATCACGGCGTTTACGCCGATCACCCGCGCCTCAACGCGATTTTGTTGAGATGAAGTTTGGCGCCCGCAACTGCCCAGAACATCCCCCGCCTGGAATTGACTCAGGGGACATACACGGGTAATTCTTGGATGAGAAAACGATTATCAGTTCCAATCACCGTGTACGCAAACTCTTGCTGCGGGGGCATCTCCGATTCGTCTGCGCCGCAGCAAGGGCCGAGTACGAATGTGCTGCCATCATCCCAAACAAATTCAACCCGAAAACGAAAACCATCCGGGATGCGCTCCACGCCCAGAATTTTCCCCACCTTTATGCATACCAGGCCATTGAACTCACAAGCGCGCTGGAGCAGAGTTGCATAGTCATCCGTTGGAACATCCGGGTTCCAATCTCGCAGGGTAGCCCAATCGCCGCCATAATACATGACTGCTTCGGTGTACCTGCTTTCATTCAGCAAAGCAAAATACGTTCGCAGCGCGTTTTCAGCATCACGGGCATTCGCCAATGGGACACACCCGAGAAGGACCAACGATAAGAGTAGCAGGGGTATGCTCTTTACAATTTTCATTCTGTTGCCTCAGGAAATAATTCTTCGTACAGTTCGATGCGATTGCCATCCAGATCTTGTATCCAGGCATGGCGGCCGCGCTCCCATTCCAGGATTTTCTCATCGATGGCGACGCCCCGCTCTCTAAGCTGATCCAGGTATGGGAACAGGTCATCCACGCGTAAATTAAGGGTGAACCCCCTGCCCGAGGCCGGGATTCGCTCCCGGGCCTGGTTAATCGCAAAGACGGGATTCTCCCGCATAATGCCCGATTCGGCATCCCGCGTGGGGAAAACACAATAATAACCAATCCCATCGGGATGGGCTTCCATTACAATACCCAGCACATCCTGATACCATTTTGCCAAACGTGGGGCATCATTGCTCTCAATGAACACCCCGCCTATTCCTTGCACACTCGCCATAGCCATCTCCCATCAAAATACAAACGGAATGAACATTTTCGTGCGCTGCATATACTCGCTATAGGCATCCCCAAAATAGGCCATATTCTCTCTTTCTTCAATTTTTGCCGTTAATGTTAATGCGATCAGCGCCATTGTAGCCAGCGCTCCCCCAATTAACGTAGGGCGCTTGAAAAAAGTTCCCCAGGCCAGAAAGAACAATGAGCTATACAACGGATGGCGGATATAGGCAAACAGGCCACTTGTCACCAATACGGTGGTTTTCTCCAAACCCAACAAGGCCTCATCCGTGCGTGCCTCATCAGGCTGGCCGCGTTGTAATAAACGGAACCCAGCAACGACGAAGCACAAAGAAATCAGCAGCAATGTCCAGGCAATGAGCTGGTGCCAGGCAAACGGCGTCACGAACCAATCGTTGAGATTGAATAGCACGAGCAGCAAAATCGCTTCCCAGGCGAAGAATCGATAAAATCCATGCACGCGTGGATCTTTGAGAGACGGCCACGAAACCCAGGTAATCCCCACCGAAGCAAATACGAATATCACAGCCTTGAGAATATTCATCATCCCCCCGATTATAGCTCAGGTTGTGAGGTTGGATACCAATGCCCGCAATCCCAGGGCATACGACTGCCAGCCAAAACCGCTGATCTTCCCCAGGCAAACCGGGGCCAGCAAAGACGTGTGTCGAAATTCTTCGCGGGCATAAACATTTGAAAGATGCACTTCAACCACTGGCATTTCAATCGCTGCGATGGCATCCCGCAATGCTACCGAAGTGTGGGTGTACGCCCCCGGATTAAAGACCACCCCGGCGGCCCATGCGCGGGCATCGTGCAAGGCGTCAATCAGCGCACCTTCGCCGTTCGACTGCCAGGCACGCACTTCAACTCCCAACTCCACACCTAAGGCAATCAGACGTTGATTGATTGCATCCAATGTCAACGCGCCATACACATCCGGTTCGCGCTGCCCAAGCAGGTTCAGGTTAGGGCCGTGTAGGATGAGAATTATTGCCATATGTTTCCTTTCTTGAGATCAGGCGCTCAGGCAATCAGGATAACCCGAATCCCTACTTACCGAATACCCAATCCCCTATTCCCTTAATTTCAGTTCCAACACGCACATCACCAATTGCAGCAGGTAGAGCAAATTTCACCACACCGCCAGATTTCTTCTTGTCGTATTGCATGGCGCGGAGGATTGCCCCTCGATCAAGATCGGGGGGAATTTCGGTGGGGAGTCCAACAGCTTGCATCACAGAGGCAATATCCTCAGCCAGGCCAGCTTCGGCAATGCCCATCTCTTCGGCCAAACGCGCCTCGGCAACGCTGCCAATGGCGACAGCTTCACCATGACGCAGTTCGAAGCCCGAAACCAGTTCGATGGCATGCCCAATGGTATGCCCCAGATTCAGCGAGGCCCGAATGCCGCGCTCGAAGGGATCTTGCTCAATGACGCGGATCTTAACCGCCATTGCCCGGCTGACCATTTCGGTCAGGTCTTTCGGGTTTTGAGAACCTGACAGGTCTTTGAATAATTTTGCGTCTGCAATCACGCCATGCTTGACGACTTCAGCCATCCCAGAGCGCAGTTCTTCTTCGGGCAAGGTTGCTAATACTTCGGGGTCGGCCAACACCAGCCGCGGCGGGTGGAAAGCGCCAATCAGGTTCTTGCCTTGCGGCAGATCAGCGCCGGTTTTGCCGCCCATGCTGGCATCCACCATCGCCAAGAGTGAAGTCGGCACAGCCACCCAGGGCACACCGCGCAAAAAGGTCGCTGCCGCAAACCCGGCTAAATCGCCAACCACGCCGCCCCCCAAAGCCACCACCGTACTGCGGCGTTCAATTTTTGCGGATAAAAACTCATCCCAGAGCTGGGATACGGTCGCCAGGGTTTTATGGGTCTCCCCGGCTGGGATCGTAATCTCATACGCGGCGTAACCAGATTTTTGGAGGGCTGCGAGCGCCCGAGTCAGATACAACGCCCCAACATTTTCATCGGTCACAACCGCCACCGGGCCATTGAGACCCTGTGAGCGCATCAGCAAACCCAGATCATCCAACCCGCCGGGCCGGACGCGTACATCATATGCCGGGGGCATAGCATTGAGATGATAGCGCCCCAGCATGATCTGAAGCTCCCAGGCGGCTTCTGCGGGGCTGAGGTGGGTGGTCTTAAGCTGCCGTTCAAATGATGCGTAATG
Source organism: uncultured Anaerolineales bacterium (assembly GCA_964344175.1). Classification (GTDB taxonomy): domain Bacteria; phylum Chloroflexota; class Anaerolineae; order Anaerolineales; family UBA11858; genus NIOZ-UU35. The sequence goes on along the minus strand of CAYFMI010000032.1, from coordinate 18,591 downwards.
TTCAGCGCGGTGCGCCAGCAGTGCGGCCATGTTTTTAGGCGTATCCCCTTCAAGCAGGGGGCGCGCTTCCGTATCGGCAGATTGTAAGCGAGTTAGCAGCGTATCTGCATCGGCATGGAGCAGAATAATTTCCCCGGCACTTTCAGCAATTTGACACATTTCGGGCACGGTCAGCGCGCCGCCGCCGAGGGCAATGATCTGCTCTTCGGATGTCAGAATCAACTCCAAAGTCGTCCGCTCCCATGTTCTAAAGGCAGCTTCCCCCTGGGTTGCGAAAATCTCCGGAATGGGCATCCCACTGCGAGCCTCAATTTCCACATCCAAATCGACAAACGATAATTTTAAATTTTCGGCCAGGATGCGGCCAATGGTGCTTTTGCCAGATCCCGAAGGGCCGTAGAGAAATACAGTTGCGGGTTGCGTGAAGCTTGCCTCAGTCATGCGGCCACCAGGTGTGAGCGACGTTGTCCATCGAGAGGTCGTCGAGATGCGCGCGCCGTAGAGTTTTGAAGCGGGGTTTCATTTCAGCCAGCGAGTCGCCGCCCAGTTTTTCAAGTAAAGCGTCGGCCAGGATGAAAGCGGTAACGGCCTCGATAATCGGCACGGCACGCGGTACAGGGCAGAAGTCGGAGCGCTCGTACTGTGTGGGGCGCGGCTGGCCGTCGGCGAGATCTACCGTTTGCTGGGGTGTGAGCGTGGTGGCTATGGGCTTCATCGCCGCCCGGATGACCAGCGGCTGCCCGTTGCTGATGCCGCCCTCGATGCCCCCGGAGCGGTTGCTGGGGCGAGTTATCTTGGACGCGGACGGGCGCAGACGAGCGCGGATTTTTTGTTTTTTATCCGCGTTTTCAGCGTTCATCTGCGTCCCATTCAACAATATGACATCATGAGCCTGCGTTCCGGGTAACGTAGCATTCTCGAAAGCTGGGCCAAACTCAACCCCCTTGATGGCCTGCACGCCTAACACAGCCGCGCCCAGGCGGGCTTCGAGCTTACGATCCCAATGGACGTGCGACCCCAGGCCGGGCGGCAGGTTGAGGGCCGCCACTTCGATGACCCCGCCGAGAGTATCGCGCTGCTCCATCATCTCGCGGATGCGGGCGCGCATGGCTTCGGCAGCGTCGCGGTCGGGGCAGCGCACATCGTTGGCCTCGGCTTGAGCGGCACGCTCGGTAAGCGGGATACTCTCGATGTCGGCTTTTACTTCCCCAATTGAGCGCACATAGCCAATCACCTGCACACCGAATTCGGCCAGCAACTGCTTGCACACCGCGCCCACCGCGACGCGGGCGGCGGTTTCGCGGGCCGAAGCACGCTCTAGCGAGGGGCGCAAGTCGCGGTAGCCATATTTGACGGCGGCAGTCAAATCGGCGTGGCCGGGACGCGGGGCGGTAAACGGCTCAACCTCCTTGCCACGCCATTTCTCGTGATTCAGGTTAGCTATACGCATCGCCAACGGCGCGCCGATAGTTTCCCCGGCCATCACCCCGCTCAAGATCTGCGCCTGATCGCGTTCCATTTTCATGCGCGGCCCGGCCCCGTAGCCTCGCTGTCGGCGAAATAACTCTTGGTTCAGGGCCTCTATATCCAAACGCAGCCCGGCAGGCAAACCCTCAAGGATGGCGGTTAATTCGGGGCCGTGGGATTCTCCGGCCGTTAAAAATCGTAGTCGGGTTGTGAACATTTCAATTTCTCCAGGTGGCAAGTTAAAAAGTAAAAAGTTACGCACTTGCGAGAGGAAAGCCCGAAAAATAGGGGTGTGTGGGGCGCTCCGCGCCCCACACACCCCTATTTTTCGGTAAATTTTCAACGAACTGCGTAAGTCCTACAAGTTTAAAGGTTCAAACGTTGCATCGCCATTTCAATAACTTCAGAAGATTGTACGAGCGACAGGCGAAAATATCCTTCGCCGCGCGGCCCGAAGATCGTTCCAGGCGTCAGGCTGACATGCGCCCCATTGAGTACATGCAGCACAAAATCCATCGATCGCCAACCTGCAGGAATGGGGCACCAAATATACAATGAAGCTTTCGAAACACACGGCTGCAGGCCAATTGCCTGCAAGGCCATCATAGCGGTGTCGCGGCGAGCCTGATATACGGCGTTACGCTCCAAGAGCCAGCTTTGGTCACCGGTCAGGGCAGCGATAGCGCCATCCATAACGGGGGCAAAGTGGCTGCTATCGGCATGGGTTTTAAGTTTGAGCAGCGCGCCAATTGCATCGGCCTGACCGGCGGCGACGCCTAGCCGCCATCCGGCCATGTTGTGCGATTTAGAGAGGGTGTTGAATTCCACGGCCACATCAGAGCCGCCAGGTACTTCCAAAATGCTGGGGGCGCGCCAGCCATCGAAGGTAACCTGGGTATAGGCGGCATCATGCAGCAGCAAGATTTCGTTGCGGCGGGCGAAGTCTACGGCGCGGGCAAAGAACTTCAGATCGGCAACGGCGGCGGTGGGGTTGTTGGGGTAATTGAGCCACATCAATTTTGCGCGGCGGGCGGTTTCGGCGGGGATGGCGTCAAAATCGGGTAAAAAACCATTTTCGGGGGGCAGGGGGAAAGCCACCGGTTCAGCCCCGGCGAAATGCGCGCCCTGAGCATAGGTCTGATAACCAGGATCGGGAACCAAAACAATATCACCAGGGTTGAGTATCGCGATTGAAAGATGGAAGACGCCTTCTTTCGACCCCAGGAGAGGCAGCAGCTCTTCGGGGTCTAACTGCACCCCATGCCGATTCTGATAAAGTCGCGCCCAGGCCTGGCGGAGTTCTGGCGTGCCGCGGTGGGGTTGATAGCCATGATGAGCCGAATCGCGCGCTGAGTGCGTCAGCGCCTCCACAATATGCGGGGCGGGCGGCATATCCGGCGAACCAACATCCAGACGGATGACATCATGCCCGGCGGCGCGCAACTCGGCAACGCGATTACCGAGAGTGGCAAAGTAGTTTGGGGAAAGGCGGGCGGCAGGGGTAGTCATATTATCCTAACGTCAGTTTGTCGGTTCGTTTATGGCTTTTTTCATCATGTCGCGCGGGGCGTCAATGCCTACCCAGCGCTCGAAGGCCAGCGCGGCTTGCTCAATAAGCATCCCCAGCCCAATGACTGCGGACAAACCGGCAGCGCGGGCCTGTTTGACGAGTAAGGTTTCACGGGGATTATAGATCAAATCGTAAACGGCGGCATCTTCGGGAAAGGGGATATTCGCAGGCCAGGGAGATGCCGCCACATGCGGCGACATGCCCACAGGGGTTGTGTTAACAATCAGCATTTGCGGTGAAAGGTTGAACGTGTCAAGTTGCAGGCTGCAGGCTGCGGGTTGCAACTTGGGGGATAATTTACTCAAATCAGTCGCCAGGGCATGGGCCTGTTCCGGGCGACGGGCGGCAATGGTGATGTGGCAGCCCTGTGAAAGCAGCGCATAAGCAACAGCCCTGGCCGAGCCGCCAGCCCCTAGAATTAACACCTTCAGATGCTCAAACGATGCAATATTCAATCGCTCCCTAAGGTCGTGAAGGAAACCAGGGGCGTCGGTGTTATCACCGATGAGTTGACCCGCAGCGCGGAATATCGTATTCACTGCGCCAATGGCCTGCGCAGCGGGGGTCAGTGCATCGAGTAGGGGAAGGACTGTCTGCTTATGTGGAATGGTGACATTCAGGCCAGCTATTTCGCCCGTTCGCACCCGGTGCAAGAGTTCTCCTAACTCGCCAGGCGAGGCGGGATCCACCGGATACAAGCGATATTCGCCCTGCAACCCCAACGTGTCAAGAGCAGCCCGGTGAAGGCGCGGCGAAAGGCTGTGGCCGAGGGGGTAGCCGACGAGGCCGAGGTTGAAGGTGGGAGGTTGAAAGTTGAAAGTCATCGGTCGGTGCGTCAGGTAGTCGTTTGGTCAGAAGTCTGCCGCCTGCGGACTGTCGTCAATTGTCCCAGCACATCAAAATAATTGGGAAAGGTCTTCGCCACACAGCCGGGGTCTCCAATTTCGATGCCGGGGGCGCGCAGGCCAATCAGGGCAAAGGCCATTGCCATGCGATGGTCGTTATAGGTCTGGATGCGCGCCGGGCGGATGTCTTTGCAGGGATAAATGGTCATGCCGTCAGGGTACTCATCTACGCGCACACCTAAACGGGTGAGTTCGGCACAAACAGCGGCAATGCGGTCGGTCTCTTTATGGCGTGCCGAGGCAATGCCCCGGATGGTGGTCGGCGTTTCGGCAAAGGGGGCAATCGCGGCCAGGGTTTGGGCAGTGTCGGAGATGTCGGCCATATCTACATTGAGGCCGCGCAAGCGCTCAGGGCCAGTGACGCGGATGGCATCGGGCAAGGCTTCAACGAGGCAGCCCATCTCGGTCAGCACGTCCAGAAAGGCAATGTCGCCCTGGCGCGCCTGCCGGGAGAGATGCGCTACCTCAACCCAGCCGCCGCAAATCGCCGGAGCGGCGAAGAAATAGGATGCCGCAGAAGCATCGCTTTCGATGGCGTAGCGCCCCGGGGTTTGGTACCCGCCCCGAGGAACGCGGAACCACTCATAATCCACGCGCTGAACGTCCACGCCAAAATCAGCCATCACGCCCAGGGTCAGGTCAATGTAAGGCCGTGAGAACAGCGGCCCATCCACACGAATTTCAACATCTGCTTGCGCGTAGGGTGCGGTCATCAACAAGCCGCTCAAATACTGGCTGCTGGTATCGCCGCGAATGGAAGTCTTACCACCGGGAAGTCCGGCAGCCCGAACTTTCACCGGGGGACACCCGGTGGGGGCGCTCACTTGCGCGCCTAGTTTGTTTAACGCCGTTACTAAATCCCCCATCGGGCGCTGCCGCATACGGCGGTCGCCATCCAGGGTGAATTCACCGCGCCCAAGAGTCAGCATGGCGGTGAGAAAGCGCGCCGCAGTGCCCGCGTTGCCGATATAAAGATCGGCCTGCCTGACGGGGATTTCACCCCCCAGACCGGCAACTGCAATAGTGCGCTGCATTGCATCGATATGGACATCGAAACCCAACTCGGTGAGGGCTGCCGCGAAATAACGCGAGTCGTCCGAGAAGAGAGCGTTTTCGAGGGTCGTCTCACCGGATGCCAGGGCTGCAATGAGTAACGCGCGATTGGTATGACTCTTAGAGCCGGGAACACGCACGCGGGCGGCAAGGGGGTGGGTAATCGGCAAAATTGGGAGTGCGGTCATAAAGATTGAAGGTTACAAATTATAAGTTATCGGCTGCACGTTGAAGGTTAAGAATTCATCAGGTCTTGGTGATGGCGGCGGATTTTCACAAGTAAGGCGCGCAGGGCAGATTCATCATCGGCGGCGAGGGCAGTTTCGAGATCGGTGAGGGTGAGACGATAAGTATGCAAGGCATCCAGCACCGGAGCGCGGTTGGTGAGTAGAATATCCAGCATCATCTCCACGTCACTGGCCGCCAGGCGGGAAGTGCTACGAAATCCGCTGCTTGCCAGAGGCGCCGATTCACTGGGGGTGCTGCCCGCCAATGCCGCAGAAGTAAGGAAAGGCAAATGGCTGGTGGCGGCTACCCAGCGGTCGTGCGTATCGGCGTCCAGCCAAAGCGGGCGAGAACCGATTAAAGCGGCAAGCTGCTCGGCGAGGTCGCGCAGAGCCGGCGTGGTGCGTTCGGTGGCGGTCAGGGCAAAGACGGCATTCTGAAAAAGTTGCGCCTCGGCGTGGGCAATCCCGGAAGTTTCTTTGCCGCACATAGGATGCCCACCCAGGGCAGCGAAGCGTTTTGGCAAATGGTTCATCGCAGCGACAATTTCGGCTTTGGTGGAACTGAGGTCAAGCACAGCGCACGGCGAGGGACAAAGCTCAGGCAATTGAGCAAGAATCGCTAGATTCACCCGCACCGGCGCAGCCAGGACGATAAGATCTGCCTGCGGGAGAATTTCAGCCGGGTCTGCCGCGGCTTTGTTCACTAATCTGCGCTCCAGGGCATAGCGCCGGGTTGTGAGATTCGGATCCACCGCCAGCAAACCTCCAACATGCAAACGCAGTGCCAGGGCCAGCGATCCGCCCATCAGCCCGAGGCCAACAATGGCGACCGTTTTCTCTCGAAAAAATCCATCATTATCCATACAATCCGCTCCAGCCAACGAGACCTTGCACAACCCAAGTTGCTCCCCGAAGCCAGCCTCCTTTGATTGCGCCTCCAAAAAATACTACGTTCGCGGGACAATTCTGAGGTCTTGGTTAACTCGGCTGCGGGGCAAGTTCTTTCCCCAAGATACCGGCAATACCTGCGACCTGGGCCACCATTTCGGCAAAGCGCTCAGGCTTGAGCGACTGCCCGCCATCCGAGACGGCCACATCGGGATCAGGATGAACTTCGACGATCAGGCCGTCTGCCCCGGCGGCAACGGCGGCGCGGGCAATAGCGGTGACATACTCCCAATGCCCCGTGCCGTGGCTCGGATCCAGCACTACGGGGAGATGAGTTTGCGCTTTGAGCACAGGGATGGCGTTGATGTCGGTGGTGTTGCGCGTGGCGGTTTCAAAGGTGCGAATACCACGCTCACACAGCACCACGCGGCGGTTGCCTTTGGAGAGGATATATTCGGCGGCCATCAGCAATTCTTCAATCGAAGCGCTAAGACCGCGCTTGAGCAGCACAGAACGATCACTGAGGCCGACGGCTTTGAGCAAGGCATAATTTTGCATATTGCGCGCCCCAATTTGCAACATGTCGGCGTAGCGCGCTACCAATAACACCTGCTCGGGAGCCATGACTTCGGTAACGATGGGCAAGCCGGTTTGCTGGCGCGCTTCGGCAAGATATTTGAGACCTTCTTCACCCAGGCCCTGAAAGGAGTACGGTGAGGTGCGCGGCTTGAACGCCCCGCCGCGCAAGGCATGCGCCCCGGCTTCCTTAACGGCATGAGCAACTTCTAAAATCTGTTCACGGCTTTCCACCGAACACGGCCCGGCGATAATGACAATTTGACCGGGCGAAATATCCAGCCCATTGAGTGGGAAGATCGAATCTTGCGGGCTGAATTCGCGCGAGGCCAACTTGAAGGGGCGCGAGATGGGCACAACACGGTCGACCCCGTCCATCAAGACAAACTGGTCGCGGTTGACAACGCGGCCATCTCCAACCGCGCCAATAATGGTGCGCTCCTCCCCCTGTGAAAGGTGGGCGTTGAGGCCCTGCGCTTCGATGCGCGCCACCACCGATTTGATTTCGGACTGGCTGGCACCGGTTTTCATAATAATGAGCATGGCGATTCTCCTTTATTTATTACCGTAGACGGCGGACGGGGGGCGCGGACGGGGGGCGCGGTCGGTCGTCGGCAGTCATGTGGCTAATTTGTTGGGGCGAGTTTTTTACCCACAGCTTCGGCAACCGCCTTTACCTGATTGACCATCTCGGCAAAACGCTCCGGCTTAAGCGACTGCCCCCCATCAGAGAAGGCGTTATCGGGGTCAGGATGGACTTCGACAATCAGGCCGTCGGCTCCGGCAGCAACCCCAGCGCGGGCAATCGCGTTCACGTATTCCCAGTGCCCGGTGCCGTGGCTGGGGTCGAGGATCACTGGAAGGTGAGTCTGCGACTTAATGACCGGTATGGCATTAATGTCGGTGGTATTGCGGGTGGCGGTTTCAAAAGTGCGGATGCCGCGCTCACACAGCACCACGCGGCGATTCCCTTTTGAGAGCACATATTCGGCGGCCATAAGCAATTCATCCACTGTTGAGGACATGCCGCGTTTTATCAGCACAGAACAATCGCACTGCCCAACAGCTTTGAGCAGCGAATAGTTCTGCATATTGCGTGCCCCAATCTGGAGCATGTCGGCATATTTCGACACCAGGGGGATTTGTTCGGGCGTCATCACTTCGGTGACGATGGGTAAGCCGGTTTGCTGACGCGCTTCGGCGAGTAACTCTAAGCCTTCTTCGCCCATTCCCTGAAAGGCATAGGGCGATGTGCGCGGCTTAAAGGCTCCCCCGCGCAGGGCATGCGCCCCGGCCTCTTTGACAGCCTGGGCGGCTTCGAGAATTTGGGTGCGGCTCTCCACCGAACACGGCCCGGCGATGATGACGATCTGGCCGGGGTCGATGGAAACGCCATTGAGTGGGAAGGCCGAATCTTGCGGGCTGAATTCACGCGAGGCCAGCTTGAAGGGACGCGAAATGGGAACGACGCGGTCAACCCCATCCATGAGGATAAACTGGTCGCGGCTGACCGGGCGGCCATCCCCTACGGCGCCGATGACAGTGTGCTCTTCGCCATAAATGGGGTGGGCGGCCAAGCCCTGTGACTCAACACGGGCAATGACGGCCTGGGTCTCGGCTTGGCTGGCTCCGGGGCGCATGATAATTAGCATGATTTCTCTCCTCTTTCAAACAAGCTTTCACTTTTTATGAAGAAACCAGGAATTTTAGAATGTCATCCTGGCTTCCTGGTTTCCTTATTGCTGGGCTAAATCGGGGCGCAGTTTGGCGGCCTCCCGCAGGTAGATATGGCGAATTTCGTTTTGCGTAAGATCGGTATTCCAGTGGATGAGTACGCGCACACAGCGCGGCAAACTCCCCGGGACGGGAATCTCTTGGGCGCACATCAGGGGAACGTCCGTCCAACCCAAATCGCGCGCCGCTTTGGCAGGGAAAACGGAACGGAGATCCCCTGTGAGGGTGAACCAAGCACTGGCGATGTCGGCCACGCGCAGGGCCGGGTTCGCTGTGCTAATCTCCACTAATAATGCGCGCGTAGCGGATAGAATTACATCGGGATGATCTTCACCCACCGTTATTGCGCCGCGTATTCCTCGAACAGGCATCGTTTCCTCCAAAACAAAAACGCGAGGCCGTTGGCCTCGCGTCTCAGATCGTTGTTCTTGTCTTCTATCCGCTTAAGCGCCACCAACGGCAGCCGTAGAGGGGTTACCGTAATAAAAATAAAAGGCAAAGAAGCGGAAGGCTTTATGGATCATATTGAGCGGAATTGTACCGGAAGGATTGCAGTGAGTCAAGTAATTGGTTTTCATTTTCCTTGTTGGGGGTACTAAGACGCGGTATAGTTAGTTTTTCGTATCCCGTGTATAAAGGATGATTATGGCAACTCAGGCCCTTGAAAAAACGATCCATACCGTTGAAGAAGATTCGTTTGAAGCCAGTAATGTGCTCACCATTGTCGGTGGGCATTTCGTTCACGACACCTATTCGGCCTTTTTGCCGATGATTTTGGCCGAACTACAAACCCGCCTGGCGCTCTCGCTGACCATGGTGGGTTTTTTCTCCATGCTCTCGCAACTCCCGGCTATTCTCAACCCGTTCATCGGTTATCTGGCCGACAAAATCAGCGTGCGTTATTTTATTATTTTCGCTCCGGCGGTGACGGCAACTGTGGTCAGTATTTTGGGAAATGCCCCCAACCAGACCATGATTATCTTTCTGCTGATCGTCATGGGCATCAGCGCGGCATCTTTTCATGCCCCTGCACCGGCAATGATCGCCCGCATTTCGGGGAAAAATGTTGGCCGCGGGATGAGTTGGTTCATGGCTGCCGGTGAGCTAGGCCGCACCGTAGGGCCGCTGGTGGTTGTGGGCGCGATTGGGCTTTGGGGTTTTGAGGGCATCTATCGCCTGCTGGTGGTCGGGTGGGCTACATCGCTGGTGCTGCTATGGCGCTTTCGAGGGGTTTCCAGTAAATCGGCGCAGCAAAAACCAAGCGGCTTTTTCGAGATGCTGCCGCAGTATATGGCTTTCTTTGTGCCAATGGCGTTGATTGTGGTGCCGCGTGCCTTTCTGGCAACCAGCATCACTCGCTTCTTGCCGATTTTCATGAAAGGTGAAGGTTCCAGCCTGGCATTCGCGGGGATTTCATTATCGGTGCTTGAAGGAGCCGGTGTTGTGGGCGCGTTGATTAGCGGAAGCGTGAGTGACCGGGTAGGGCGCAAACCCACGTTGATAATCGCTATGGTCGGCACATCGATCATGACCGGGTTGTTCTTGTTTGCAGAGGGCTGGCTGCTTTTCCCGGCGCTGATTCTGCTGGGATTTTTCAGTTTATCCACGCAGCCCGTGTTGCTGGCATTAGTGCAAGACCATCACGCCCAAAGCCGCGCCACAGCCAATGGGCTGTTTATGTTTATCAGCTTCTTAGGGATGTCGCTATCATCCTTGCTGGTAGGCATCGTCGGTGACGCCTGGGGGTTACGTTCAACATTCTTCATCGGTGCCGTGATTGCGCTGATCACCGTTCCGGCAATCCTGGCGTTGCCTAAAACACCCGTAGAATAAGGACATGCTCAGGAAAGTGCGTTCGCGGGCACAATTCTCATGACCGGTATACAAACTAAAGAACACAAAACCCCAATTTCGAAAATCATTATCACCTGGATGCCGCTTGCCGCCAGTTGGATGTTGATGGCGTTAGAGTTGCCCGCCCTGAGTGCCATTGTGGCGCGCATGGCCGAGCCAAAGATCAATCTGGCGGCATATGGCGGCGTTGTCTTTCCCCTGTCATTGTTGATCGAAGCCCCCATCATTATGCTACTGGCGGCATCGACAGCGTTGTGCAAAGACTGGGCCTCCTACCGCAAAATCCAGGCGTTTATGATGACCACCAGCGCGGCGTTGACTACACTGCATATCGCCGTAGCGTTCACGCCGCTATACTATCCCGTAGTAGAGGGTCTGATCGGCGCACCGCCAGAGATCGTCGAGCCGGCCCGCATTGGGTTGCAGATTATGACCCCGTGGACCTGGTCGATAGCCTATCGGCGCTTCAACCAGGGCTTGATGATCCGTTTTGGGCAGGGATGGGCGGTTACGGTGGGGACGTTCATCCGCTTAGGTGCGGACATCACCGTTTTGTGGATCGGCTACACCCTTAAGACCGCTCCTGGAATTGTGGTAGCAACGACTGCGGTAGCTACCGGGGTCGTCAGTGAGGCCATTTTCGCGGGCATCGCGGCGATCCCCGTGAAACGCGATAAATTGCGCACCGCGCCCCCCGTAGAACCCGGCCTGACGCTAAAATCCTTCCTGAAGTTTTACATTCCCCTGGCATTGACTTCCCTACTCAATTTACTGATTCAACCTCTGGGCAGCGCGGCGCTCAGCCGCATGCCCCAGGCGCTGGAATCGCTGGCGGTGTGGCCGGTGGTCATGGGGTTGAGTTTCCTATTCCGTAGCATGGGGGTTGCCTACAACGAAGTCGTCGTCGCCATGCTGGATAAAGCAGGCTCCAGCGCCAACCTGCGGCGCTTTACCGCGCTATTGGCAGGATTCCTGACCGCGTTACAATTATTACTGGTCGCCACACCTCTGGCCGCACTGTACCTGCAACGCATATCGGCGCTTCCTCCTGGCCTGGCGGCCATCGGGCACAAAGGCATGTGGCTGGCAATTCTGCTGCCAGGCTTCGCCAGCGTACAAAGCTGGTATCAGGGCACAATCGTGCAAAGCCAGCAAACTCGCGGCATCCCTGAAGCGGTGATCATTTTCATTATTTCGATCAGTGCGGGGTTATGGGTCGGTGTTGCCTGGGGCCAGGTTACCGGCCTGTATGTTGGTGTAGTCGCTTACACTGTTGGTATGGCGACGCAAACCCTGTGGTTGTGGGTACGCAGCCGCCCGGTAATGTCCCATCTCAATGCCCGTGATCAGACCTATTTCTGAAAATAGCCATTGCATGTGAACATCTCATCGTTTTGAAAAGTACGTTGAGATAGAACAAGCTCAGCGAAAGGAACGACCATGAATTATCGAAATCTCGGTGCAACTGGGTTGCGCGTCTCTGAACTCTGTCTGGGTACAATGCAATTTGGCTGGACAGCAGATGAAGCCCGATCTTTTGAGATTCTCAACGCGGCCTATGCCGCGGGGATCAATTTCATCGATACCGCTGATATTTATTCGCATTGGGTCCCGGGGAACCCAGGTGGCGTTGCTGAAACCATCATCGGGAAGTGGCTGCAAAAATTCAACGTGCCGCGCCATCAGGTCGTTATCGCCACGAAAGTGCGCGGCCCCATGGGGAAAAACCCCAACGACGAAGGACTTTCGCGCTATCACATCATCAAAGCCGTGGAGGCCTCCCTGCGCCGCTTGAATATTGAGTATATTGATCTTTATCAGACTCACTGGTATGACGAGAAAACGCCCATCGAAGAAACCCTGCGAGCACTGGACGATCTCGTCCGCCAGGGCAAGGTGCGCTATATCGGCGCCTCGAACTATCCGGCCTGGCGCTTGATGCAAGCCCTATGGACAGCGGACAAATTCCGGCTGGCGCGCTACGACTCTTTGCAGCCACACTATAACCTGGCACACCGTGCCGAATTCGAGCGTGAATTAGCCCCGGTGTGCGCAAAATACGGCATTGGCGTGATTCCGTACAGCCCGCTGGCGGGCGGGTTTCTGACCGGTAAATATCGCCCCGATGAACCCCACCCAGAGAGTGAGCGCATTGCTGGAGTCAAACGGCGCTATTTCAACCCACGCGGTTGGGGGATCCTGGCAGCGACTGAGGCAGTTGCTCAAGCGCATAACGCATCTATCTCTCAGGTGGCGTTAGCCTGGCTGCTCGCGCATCCGGCTGTTAGCAGCCCGATCATTGGGCCGCGCACACTCTCGCAGCTTGAAGACAACTTAGGCGCGACCAGGATGCAGCTATCCCCCGAAGAGAAAACACACCTCGAAGAAGTCAGTCAGTGGGAGAAGTAGAACAATTCCTATGAAGAACGAAAAACTGCTGTTCTGTGCGGGCATTGTACTGCTGCTTTTCTGCGCGGGCTGTGCCGGAACATCGCAAGAGATCCTCCCCAATCTAAACCCCGACACGCTCCAACTAATCTGGGAACAGGAACCCGGCGGCGCAATTACTCAAAAACCACTCCTGGTCAAAGATGTTGTGGTTATCAAAATTAAAGATGGGCCGATCTTCGCCCTGAACGCCGAAAATGGCGACATCCGCTGGCAATTCAACACCCCGGCACGCCTTTGGGCGCAAAGCCTTACCGTCACATTAGACAGTGTATTGATCGGTGGGGAAGAGGGCCGCTTGCTGGCAATGAGCGGAAAAGGCGGTATCGGAGAATGGGATATTGCCCTCGCCGGGGATGTGATCTCCCCCCCTTTGGTGGAACGCTACGTGGTGTTCACCCCCACATCATCCCCAGAAGGAGCAGCCATTTTCTACGCGCTGAACGCATCCAGCGGCGAAACCCTTTGGGATTTCGAAACCTCCAGCCACATGCTGACATCTCCGACGCTGACCGGTGATGCCCTTTATTTTGGCGGCAATTATGCCGAGTACGGGCGCGTGTACGCCGTCTCTGCCAGCGAAGGCACGCAACGCTGGATGTATGAAACACAGGGAAAAATCACAGCCCTATATGCGACAAACCAGGCTGTTGTTGTGCTGGGGGAAAATGGCGCATCTATCTTTGGGTTGGATGCCTCAAGTGGGGATCTGCTATGGGAAGCGTCACCCACCGAAGAAATCCAATGGATCAGCAGCCAGGGCGAGCATATCGTCTTGAGTAGGGAAAGAACGCTCCAGAGTATTGACTCGTTTTCAGGAGAAATTCTTTGGGAATATCAAAGCCCTGACCGTTTGGTTGATTTTGTGTTGCAGCCCTATGGGATGGGCTATGGCATGACACGCACAGGGGAGATCGTCGCATTGCAAATGGAAGACGGGAGCGAGATATGGAAATTTTCCACCGCCAGCCGGACACCGTCCGCAATGACGATTGCCCATGACCGCCTCATCATCACCGATGTAGCCGGGCGTGTCTACGCCTATGCTGTAATGCCGTAGTACAGCATCACACCGCTCGACGCGATTGGGTTCTCGCACTGAGCGGTGGCAGTTTTCCCGCCATCGTCGAAGCGCCTCTTGCTCAGGGTCTTCTTAAAGTCAAAACAGAAACCCATTTAACCACAGAGTGCGCGCAGAACGCAGAGAAAAACATAGCAAACTCCGCACACTCTGCGCTTTGCGGTAAATGCCTGCCCCGGCATGGCTTTTAGAAAGCCGTGGCCTCTTGCTCAGGGCTTTCTAAAAGTCGAAACGAAAAGCGCTTTTACCGCTGAGAGCGCAAAGAACGCAGAGAAAAATTTAAAAAACTCAGCGAACCCGGCGTTCTCTGCGGTAAATTTCTGGTATAGCACAAATTTAAGAAAGCCGTGGCCTCTTGCTGAACAACGCTTGCAAAGCCAACGGCTGACGTTTAGAATGAGAGTATCGATTCCCGCCAAACCGGAGGCAACCGATGAGTTTTCCCCAGGAATCCCAACACCCATTCGTCTGGCAACCCGCTCCGCAGCATATCGAAAACGCCAATCTGACACGGTTCATGCGCCAACACCAATTGGCAGATTTCGCCGACCTGATGCGCCGCTCCACCGAGGAGGTTGCCTGGTACACAGAAGCGCTGCTTCAATTTCTTAACATCGAGTTCTACGAACCCTATACTCAGGTGCTCGATCTCTCACGGGGAATCCAGTGGCCGCGCTGGTGCGTAGGCGGCAAAATGAACATCGTCCACAACTGCCTGGATAAATATATCGGCACAAGTACGGAACACAAAACGGCCTATGCTTGGGAGGGGGAAGATGGGCAAATCCGCAGACTGACCTACGGGGAACTCTACCGCCAAACCAATCAGGCCGCCAACGCCCTGCGCACCCTGGGGCTGGAAAAAGGCGACGCCATTGGCATCTTTATGCCGATGACGCCCGAAATTGTGATTGCCTTGCTATCCATCGCCAAAATCGGCGCGGTGATCGTGCCGCTCTTTTCGGGCTACGGCACCGGCCCAGTCATCACCCGCCTCAGAGAAACTGATGCCAAAGCCCTCTTCACTGCCGATGGATTCTACCGGCGGGGGAAAATTATCACCACAAAAGCGGTCGTCGACGAGGCCGCGCGCCAGCTCCCCGACCTCGCACACATTATCGTCCTCAATCACGCCCAGCAGCATGTGAACATGCAGGCAAGCCGCGATCACTGGTGGCACGAAATCATCCCCACACAATCCGAAAGCGCTCCAACCGCAATCACGGACGCTGAAGACACGCTGATGGTGATTTACACATCCGGCACAACCGGACGCCCCAAAGGAGCCGTCCACACCCATTGCGGTTTCCCGGTCAAAGCCAGTCAGGATGCAGCCTTTGGCATGGACCTCCACACCGACGAGTTGATCTACTGGATCACCGATATGGGCTGGATGCTTGGACCGTGGATGGTCTTTGGGCCGCTGATGATGGGGGCAAGCGGCTTCCTGTACGATGGGGCGTTGGATTACCCCGGCCCGAATCGTCTTTGGGCGATGATTGAGCGCCATCAGATACACAAGCTGGGCCTCTCCCCCACGCTGATCCGCTCGGTAATGGCGCATGGCGAAGAACCGGTGCGAACTCATGACTTATCTTGCCTAGGGATGGTGGGTTCTACCGGTGAACCCTGGAACTACGCCCCGTGGATGTGGCTCTTCGAGATCGTAGGAAAGCGTCAGATTCCGATCATTAATTACACCGGCGGCACCGAACTCTCCGGCGGCATCCTGATGGGCAACCCGCTCCTGCCCATCAAGCCAACCAGTTTCCCCGGCCCGTGCCCCGGCGTAGCTGCCGACGTGCTTGACGAAGATGGCAATTCGGTTGTTAACCAAGTCGGGGAATTGGTCATCAAAACCCCCTGGATCGGCATGACGCGCGGCTTTTGGAAGGATCCCCAACGCTACGAACAAAGCTACTGGTCGCGTTGGCCGAATGTCTGGGTGCATGGCGACTGGGCCACAGTGGATGAAGACGGTCAATGGTATGTACTGGGGCGTTCGGATGACACCATCAAAGTAGCCGGAAAACGGCTTGGCCCCGCCGAAATCGAATCGATATTGGTCAGCCACCCCCAGGTTGTCGAAGCAGCGGCTATCGGGGTGCCGCATGAGGTAAAAGGCAGCGAAATCGTGGCTTTTTGTGTCTTGCTCCCCGATGCCGAAGCCGGCGATGCCCTGCGCCAGGAACTGATTGCGCAGGTAGCCTACGCTATGGGTAAACCCCTGGCGCCCGGAGCAGTGCTCTTCGTCAGCGCCCTGCCAATGACCCGCAACGGTAAAGTGATGCGCCGTATGATTCGGGCCGCCTATCTGGGGGAAGATCCGGGGGATGTATCTTCACTGGTCAATCCTGAGGCGGTCGAAGATATAAAGGTGGCCAGGTAGATTAGCTCGAACTTACGTTCAATCAGGGCTTTCTTAAAGTCGAAACGAAAAGCGCTTTTACCGCTGAGAGCGCAAAGAACGCAGAGAAAAATTTAAAAAACTCAGCGAACCCGGCGTTCTCTGCGGTAAATTTCTGGTATAGCACAAATTTAAGAAAGCCGTGTACGTTCAATGGTGATCCCTTGCTGTTAACGCCTATCTCACCTATACTTTAGACAAACCAAAAACCATGCAGGCAATTGCGTTGTGCCAAGTTCATAAAAACGGGGCCGCTCATGCAAAGACCTGCATGGGCGGCCCTTTGTTCACCCTGAGCGCAGCGAAGGGTCGCCTCACCCAAAATGCAAGATTCTTCGCTGCGCTACGAATGACATACATAATGTGTCATGCATCTGCCGAAGGCGAAGCATCTCGTTTGCCGAGAAGGAGACTCTTCGCTCCGCAAAGCTCCGCTCAGAGTGAAAGACCAATTGTCATTTCTGTTTGAGCAGCACCCAAAGCGCTGTGGTGTCGCTCAGAATGACGTCAGCCAGATTTAGTCATACCCTATTCACATTGGCCACCATCGGAAATCATGCCCTATGCCCACCTTAAACTGGATCGGCAAAGACGCCGTCGTTGAACACCACAAAGAAGTCCCCTATCACCTGCTGCGCTGTGACCCGGAGCTATCCGTAGGCGATCCTGGTAGCGGCAATTTGCTCATTCATGGGGATAATCTTTTAGCCCTCAAAGCACTCTTGCCCTACTACGCGGGCAAAGTCAAATGTATTTATATTGACCCACCCTACAATACCGGCAACGAAAGTTGGGTCTATAACGACAATGTCACTAGTCCAGAGATTCAAGCCTGGTTAGGGCAGGTGGTTGGTAAAGACCTTGCAGACCTCTCTCGCCACGATAAATGGCTCTGCATGATGTACCCGCGCCTTTATTTACTGAGATCGTTGCTCAGAGACGATGGTTTCATTTGTGTGCAAATTGACGATAGCGAGAGTGCTAACCTGCGACATCTATTAGACGAGATATTTTCGCCCTCAAATTACCTGGGGACATTGTACATCAAGGTTCGATACGAGGGTAAAACACTCAAGCAAGATATGGATATCCATAAACAAATAGAACAAATATTTATTTACCGTTCTGGCTCAAGTGCTGAACCGATTTTATTGGAGAGAAGTTACTCATTTGAAAAATTCTGTTGGTATGTAAGGGAAAAGAATCCTGGTAGAAAAATTCGACTTGGCGGTAAAGATGTTGAAATATTCTCACAAGAAGAATATGAAATTTATGAAGGCGATCCTTCCGAAGCTGGACTAAAGGAAATTTGGGCATCTGGTGCAATCTTAGATGGAAATTCTTCAGGGAGATTTTTTAGAGATTATCTAACTGGCAGATCCATCGAAGATGGTTTAGGAGTAATGTATAAAGTATATGGAATAGGGGATGACATGTACGATTATCGGTATTTTACAGGGCCAAAAAGAAGAGGCGCTATTCGTGGAAAGTATTACCAAGGAGTGCCAATCGATAAACTTAATACAAATGTTGTCAGATCTAATTTGCCTATCTCCAATTTTTTTGATATGGCGGCTGATTTTGGGAATATTCGCCATGAGGGGGGAGTAGAATTTAAAAGTGGTAAGAAACCAGAAAGCCTATTGACTCTACTGCTAACTCATTTGAGCCTCGATGGAGATTTAGTGCTGGATTCTTTTGCAGGAAGTGGTACCACTGCGGCAGTTTCTCACAAAATGAAGAGAAAATGGATAACTATAGAAATGGGTGAGCATTGTTTTTCCCATACGCTCCCAAGACTGACAAATGTTATTGATGGCGATAAAACTGGCGTATCCAGTGACTATGCTTGGAAAGGTGGTGGTGGTTTCAGCTTTTGTACACTCGATGAACCCCTTTTCGGCGCAGACGGACAAATCCGCCCGGAAGTCACGTTCGGTGAACTCGCCCGGCATGTTTTCTTTACCGAAACCGGCGAGCCATTGCCGGCTTCCCCCTCCCCTGTTGCGGGGGAGGGCCGGGGTGGGGGTTCCCCGCTATTAGGTGTCGCCAATGACCATGCCGTTTACTTGCTGTTCAACGGCATCCTGGGCGATAAGTCCACAACCGGCGGCAATGTCCTCACCCGTCAAATTCTTGCGAATCTCCCCCCGCATGAAGGCCCCAAAACCATTTACGGCGAAGGCTGCCTGCTCAGCCCTGCCACCTTGCAAGCGATGGAGATCACCTTCCGGCAACTACCTTACCAAGTGAAAATAACCTGAAATGTCATTTCGACCGAAGGGATGTAAGATCTCTCGTTTCCTGTCATTTCGACCGAAGGGAGAAATCTTACCAATAGGATTAAGGATTTCTCGCTGGCGCTCGAAATGACACTCGTC
>CAYFMI010000031.1:0-44310 GCA_964344175.1 uncultured Anaerolineales bacterium | reverse complement strand
ATCCGGTGTTTCTCTGCCGATCAACTATTCTTTTGTTAAAGTGTCAGGTGGCTAGTTAATATTCAATGTTATATTTTGGTATCCATGCAGCACCCATATCAAAGCCCAACGATTATATCATAGGAAAACTTGCCAAGAGAGAGGGTAAAACGTAACCAAAACAAGGGTGTATTTGCATCTACTCAGAGCAGTTTTCGCCATAATCCAGCATTTCGATCATAGACAAATTAACATGTGGACGACCATCGGCAACAGGCGCACACAAATCTGGCCGCATTGCCATAATCTTCGATCGCCAGTAAAGCGGGATAGCCGGAAGGTCTTCGGAAAATATTCTCAGTGCTTGCTGATGTGCCTGCAGGTTTTCAGGCGTACCCGGTAGCGTATGCAGGGCAGCTTGGCAAGCACGATCAAATTCGGGGTTGCTATACCCGGCCACATTCCCACCGCCCCACCCCTTGTCATAGTCGGGATAGGGGCCGGGTATTTCCTCACTTAGATAGAGGAAGCATGCCGGGATCTGGGACTCGGCCCAGGCAAATTGTGCCATTTCAAAATTACGCCCGAAGAGATCGCCATCTGGCCCGGGGCTGAGGAATTGATCCCAGGGTTGCACTTGCACATCAAGCGCGATTCCGCATTGAGACAGCGATTCTTTGACATAATTTGCGGCAGCTTCTCGTTCTGAGTCGGCAGGCACAATATATGTAAAGGCCAGTGGCGTGCCATCGGCAATTCCTGGAATACCAACCGCAGTCAGTGGTGTAGCAACATTCTGGTCGTCGTCTACCCAGCCTTCGGCGGCCAAAAGGGCACGCGCCGCCGCCGGGTCGAAATCATAATGTGCTGCTTCGGGAGCATAACTCACATGCTCTACCGGTAGATACCCATTGGGAACCGACGACCAGCCCAAAAGGAGTTCGTCAACCAAACCCTGACGGTCAATGCACATTGTCAACGCCTGGCGAAACTCCTTTCGCTCGAAGAAATCTAAATGGCTTTCATCCAACGAATCGATTCCAAACGCGGCTTGCTCCCACGATGTACTGATCTGATACGTTACCTTTGCCTGAAGTTGCATTTGCGCTTCGGAGAGTTGCGGAATTTGAGCATAGGTCAGTGCCGTTTGATCTACAAGGTCGCATTCTCCCACAAGCAACGCATTGATTGCAGCATCTCCCGATGCGACAAAACGAAATACAACATGATCGAAAAAGGGCAAGCCCTCAGCTGCACGAAAATAATTAGCATTACGATCCAGGGTAATATGATCGCCAGGGATCCACTCTGCCACCGTGTAGGGCCCCCATCCCAGGGGTATACGTGCCGAAATTTCTGCGGTCAGCAATTCTTCGACAGGCATCGCGCTAAGTTGATGGTGAGGCAGTGGGGAGAAAAAGTTGGCTGCATAGATGCCTTGATACCCCGGTGCAGCAACCCATTCAACGGTGTGCTCATCGAGGGGTGTGTACGATGCCGTATAGCGCAGCACATCCAGGGTATTTCCGTAGAGCGCTTTCGCAACCGTGTACGAATATACCGAATCGCTCGCGGTGAGGGGCATGCCATCCGACCAGAGCAGGTCGGGTTTCAGGCGGAAACGGACCACCAGCTCATCCATTAGAATTGACTCGTCCCCACCGGCAAAAGTCTGGGCACAATCGGGGCTGGTGCACCCGCTTGGGCGGTAGTTCACGCCCTCTTGCAGACTCACCCAATTTCCCAACGCACCGACGATCACTTCGCCTGGTCGCACTTCGACAGGGCGAAGTTCCGCATTGCCATTTTCGAAAGACGGGATTCGCTCAAGAATAACCGGCGTGATTTCTCCGGTCACCTGTGTATCGAAAGGACCATCGTAAACTGCTTGAAGGACACTGCGCGCCGCGGCAGACGTATCGGCATATAAGAAAAGGGAAGCTGGCTCCTGCCCCATACATACCGTTAGCACATGCGGTGGCAAAGGGGTTGGGGAGGGCAAGGGGGTTGGTGTTGCTTCTGCTGCGACGAGTACTAAGGCAGTCGCCATGGCATCTTCATCCGATAATGAATTTGGCTGTGCGCAAGCTGTTAAGGTTCCAATCACCAGGGCAACAACAAAATATTTGAGTATTTTTAGCATATGCAATAAAACTGCGCAGGTCATGCCTGTGCCGCAAATCTTTCAATTCAGTGGTAAGAAGGAAATTTTCATAAAATCAGCACACCAACTTGAAGAGAGTACGCTGTAGCTTTTGCCAAGCGCTCGAAGGACTGTGAAGAATATTCACGATTCCAAGAAATGGATAACCAATAAGCCAGCAAAGATGCACGCGGCAATACATTTTCTGCGGCTGCTTCTAATAAACGCTCCCGTGAATGTAGCGGGGGATGTTTTTGGCCTAGCCATTTCTTCAACCCCCGCCGTAGGCGAAGATCGAGCATTTCGTTATACGCGTGTTTAGGTGAATTCATACTGTACTTCCCTGAGGCCAGTATCATCCTCAGCCTCCAGGTGTAACTTCAACGCACGCCTACCATAATGTAACCGTGATTTCACGGTTCCTACCGGGACTTCTAAAACATCGGAAATTTCTTGTAAAGAGAGGTCGTTAAAATAGTGTAGTACGATCACTACTCGATGACGGATGGGCAACATTTCAACAGCCTGATAAATATTACGCCATTCTTCGTTTTTCTCAACCTGATAGGCGGGAGAATTTCGCTTGCTCCCGGTAAGCCACTCGGCCATATCTTCTATGGGCCGTAGTAGCCAGCGCTTTCGTCGTTTGACCCAGGTATAGGTTAGATTGGTTGTCACACGATAAAGCCAGGGTTCTAATGGGCGCTCCGGGTCGATGCGCATCGAAAAGCGATGTACGCGCAAAAACACATCTTGCAACAGATCGGCTGCCGCGGCCTCATCGCCTGTGATGGCTAATGCCGTCCGAAAAACGATATGATGGTATCGATCATACAGCTCACCCAAAGCATCCAGGTGACCATCCTGAAGCCTTATTACCAAGTCGCGATCGCTCAACACTTGTAGTTTTCCTCTCGGTATTTGCATTTAATACTCTCTCAATTCAAAAAGGTTCAATTCAAAGAGAAGTTCCCCGACAAATGTTTGCCCAGGATGATGCGTTTGCTCCATTGAGATGATGAATGTATAGAGGGAAGGTTTCCACATGAGCGTTTTTCATAGGATGCTCGGTTGTACAGAACTACTGTATTAGCTTGTTCCGCAGCATTGGTATTATGCAATACACCGGGGTATCTGTCAAACGAATCAGGCCAACATTCTAACCCGATACCGCGCAATTAGATGCTACGAAAATCAAGCCAGACATCGGCATCAACAGGCTCAAGCGGCGGCATAATTTTCAGATCGGCTGTTATTCGTAATCTTCCTCGCCATACCGCAAGCGGATATACGACTCGTAGCGGTCAAAATGCACCCGGCCATCTTCTACGGCGTCTTTTACCGCACAGCCAGGCTCGTGCAGATGCGTGCAATTGCTGAATTTGCATTCTGCGACCAGATCGCGCAATTCGGGGAAATAACCATCCACTTCCTCAGGCTCAATATCCCAAAGAGCGAGGGCCTTCAACCCCGGTGTGTCGGCGACATAGCCCCCCTTTTTCAGAGGGAACATTTCGCGCACTACGGTCGTATGCCGTCCCTTGCGGGTAGCCTGACTCACATCTCGCACAGCCAAACCCAGCTCGGGCTGGATTGCGTTCAACAAGCTGGATTTTCCTACACCCGAGGGACCAGCCAGCACCGAAATTTTGTCCTGCAAGTGTTTGCGCAAATCGCGCACCCCTTGCCCGGTCTGCGCCGAGGTAAACAATACTGTATACCCAAATTCAACATAATGACCGTACCATTTGCGCGCCGTTCGTTTTCCAATTAAATCAACTTTGTTGAAAACAATCAGTGGGGGAATGCCTGCTTTTTCAGAGACAATTAAGAAGCGATCTAACATGCGCAAACGCGGCTCTGGTTCGGCGCAGGCAAAAACAAATACGGCTTGGTCAGGGTTTGCAATCAAAATTTGCTGATATTCCCCACTAGGCGTCGGAGCCATTCGAGTGAACATTGTCCGGCGTTCCTCGATCTCCTCAATCATTCCGGTGTCATCTTGCAACACCGAAATCTGCACCCAATCCCCCACCGCAATAATGTCGCCGCGGCGACGACCTTGCTTCAGCCGACCCCGCAAGCGACACACAACCAGTCCGTCATGCGTTTCGACGGTAAAAAAACCCGATTGTGCTTTGACAACTAATCCGCTTTTATGTGTTTCTTTCAGTTAATTCTCCTTAATGTGGTTCGGGAGGCTCTTCAGGTTCTGGTGTGGCAATCACACCGACCGCCGCTTCCCAGGGTAAGAGATAATTTCGCCGCCCCTCGAAATATTGTTGCGATACCGCCCGGAATATCGGGGCGGCAATTTCGGAACCTTCACCGGCAAATTCGGCAACCACAACAATGGCAACATCGGGTTTATCAGCACGATTGCGGCGTGTGAACCCGGCAAACCAGGCATGCGATTCGCCAATGCCGGTTTCGGCGGTGCCTGTTTTCCCTGCCAGAGGGATCACATTAGAACTATACGCACCCAGGATATACTGAGCGGTACCACGGCGATTTTCTACAACGGTTATCATTGAGCGTCGGATTGTATCTAATGTCTCAGGGCTGATTGGCAACTGGCCTTTTTCGACCGGTTCAAATTGGAAAATCGGCTCCTCGCCCTGAATACCAATCGTCTCGACAATTTGTGGTTGGTAAATAGTGCCGCCATTCCCCAGGGCGGCAATGAACTGCGCAACTTGCAAGGGCGTTACTAATGTGTCTCCCTGGCCAATGGCGTTATTGATGGCGTCGATTTCTTCTTGGGGGTCAGGAATCAGCCCGGCTTCTTCCTCCACACCCTGAATTCCGGTCGGGCTGCCCAACCCAAAGCCACGCGCCATCTCCGAGATGGCATCGGTTAAGCCCTGACGGTATAAATCCAGACCAATATGCCAGAAATACGGGTTACAGGAACGCATTAGGCCTTCCGAAAGGGTCAGCACGCCACTAGGCTCGGTCTTACATTCCCCTTCGGTAGCTAATTCATCCTGACAGTGTTCCCACGTCCAGTCATAGCGCGGTAGGATGTCGGGGATTTCGGTAAAGGTGTACTGGCAGTCATATTCGGTATCGGCTGAATAGAGACCGCTTTCCAACGCGGCGGCCATGGTAATGATCTTAAAAACCGACCCAAGTGGGTACTGCCCCTGGGTGGCGCGGTTTAACAAGGGTAGATTACTATAGGGCGAATAGATGTCTTCAAGTTGATAACTGTAGTTGTAGTTGGTTGGCTCGAAGGCGTTGGGGTCAAACCAGGGAGACGATGCCAGCGCCAGCACCCTGCCGGTATCCATTTCGATTACAACTACGGCCCCGGCATATTTTGTCAGGGCGGTCTGCGCAGCCAATTGCAAATCGGCATCCAGGGTTGTATAGATTGGAATAGAAGGCTGCGCCTCGACATCGGCCAATTGGGTAACCACCTGGTTATCCGGGCCGAGCACATACAAACTGCCCCCGCGGTTGCCCGCCAGATAGGGTTCACCCCACTTTTCGATCCCCTGACGACCGACCATTTCATCACGTCGAAAACCTTTACGCAGGTATTCTTCTTCTTCCTCGGCCTGAATGCGCGAAACATAACCGATGGTCTGCGGCGCGATGCCATGCTCGAAATAGAAACGCGCCTCATAGGGATACATATATAGTATGCCGTCATCATATAGCGGATCTACGTTGTAATAACGTTCGACATGTTCCCGCAGAACCTCGCCAAGCGGCAGATACCAATCTACCCCCAGGGGAAAATCTTCGTACATCGCGGCGATTGTACCCGGCTGAATACCGGTGATCCACTGCAAATCTTCCAAAAAGGCATCGGTCTGTTCAGGGTCGAGGTGTCCCGGCACAATGCCCACCGAGACAGCTTCGGCATAGGCAACAATGGCGTTGCCATCCCGATCGTAAATATTCGCTCTGGAAGGGACATGCCGTTCCATCCATAGAGTGTTGCCCCCCGCCAACTCCGGCAAGATCAACTCATCAGCCCATTGCACGCGCCAACTGCCATCCTCCAGAGTGAGGTTCATCAGCGTATCCCGCTGAAGGGCATCCACTAAAACACTGTTCAAAATGACTCGATAACTCGTCTGCGCGCTTTGCGCATTGCGCACCAACGAAGAGAGAATTTCATATTCTACGTTATCGAGGGCTATTTCTGCGGCGACAGAGCGATAACGTTCGGAAAAATCTTCGAACGAAATTGCATCCCGACTCACAGAAGTCAGCATAGCATACATGCTCTCGTAGTCATCTGCTTTCCACGCATCGAGGTAGGCGCGCACGGCACTCTCCACATCGGGAACCGGCGTTGTTTGCGGCACAACCGCAGGCAAGGCCGTTGGTGTTTCTGTAAGGGCCATTGTTGGAGTTGCTGTCGGCGTTGACTCGGCACACCCCGATAGTACCACGGCAAATATAATAAAAATCAAAATCCATTTTCGAAGACTCATAGCTCTTCTCGCAAAACTTGCTCATAGATCGAACATAAATAATGCAGTGCCTTTTGGCACTCCCCGGCCACATTCCATTGGAGCGGCATGCCTGCCTTGTGCAGCGTGCGGGCCAGGTGACAGAGAGGTAAACCGACGACATTGGCATAACAGCCTTTTAAATTTTCTACTGGATGAAAACCGCTATGCTGAATAGCATAAGCACCGGCTTTATCCATTGGATCGCCGCTGGCGATATAGGCCTGTATTTCATCATCGCTATAAGCGCGCATCGGAACCTCTGTTACCCCCATGTCGTTGATTAGCACATTCTCCTGTGGGAAATGGACTGAAATCCCTGTCAGCACCTGGTGAGAACGCCCGCGCAGCCTGGTGAGCATTTTTTCGGCATCTTCGGCATTGCGCGGCTTTCCAAGAATTTCGCCCTCATCCACTACCGTTGTGTCAGCAGAGATAATCACACGCGCGCCATCGAGTTTCGATGCAACCGCCCGCGCCTTTTGCTCCGCCAGACGCAACACATAGGCTGGGGGCGCTTCACCTGCGCGCGTATTTTCGTCCACATCTGCCGGACAAACGCTAAAATCCAGGCGCAATAATTTCAACAATTCCCGACGGCGCGGGGAGTTCGAAGCTAATATCCAATCCACAGGGCTGGATTCTATCATATCCGCGCAGGTTCCTCGTATAGTACAATCAATGGAAAAATCGCGCTTGACCAGACAACTCGATTTTTTAGGCATCGAACGAGCTAAAACAGGAGGCATCATGCAATTATTAAAAAACCGCATCTTGAACGAAGGCAACAATCTGGGGGGCGGCATCTTGAAAGTGGATAGTTTTGTCAACCATCAGGTAGACGCTCACCTGATGCACGAAGCCGGGCAAGCGTTCGCCCGTGCCTTCAAGGGCGCAGGAGCATCCAAAATTCTTACCGCTGAAATATCCGGAATTGCTCCGGCTGTCATGACCGGCTATCACATGGAATTGCCCGTCGTCTATGCCCGCAAACATAAGCCCATCACCATGCCCGATCAAGTGCTGCTTACCCTGGCACCTTCACATACCAAAGGCCGCACCGTCGAATTGATCGTCTCGCCCGAATATTTAGCCGGGGGCGAGCGCGTGCTGATTATTGACGACTTTCTCGCTAGCGGAGCGACCATCATGGGGCTGGTGCGCCTAGCCGAGGCTGCCGGAGCCAACATCGTCGGCATTGGCACACTTATCGAAAAATGCTTCGAAACCGGACGCCAGCTCTTAGAACCCCTGGAGGTTCCGATAATTTCACTGGCAGCGATAGCATCCATGGAAGATGACACGATTACGTTCAAAGCGTAAGGCATCATCAGACATTTCAAGATTCATTATGGATAGCATAGCCATTCTCGACTTCGGTTCACAATACTCACAGCTCATCGCCCGGCGCGTGCGCGAACAGCAGGTGTATTGCGAACTATTCCCCTGGGATGCACCCAGCCAGCAAGTCCTCAACATCTCTCCCAAAGGCTTCATCCTTTCGGGCGGCCCTGCCTCGGTCTACGCGCCCGACGCGCCGCAGATCCCGGCCTATGTACTTGAATCCGGGCGGCCTATTTTGGGAATCTGTTATGGGATGCAGGCCCTGACGCATGCCCTGGGGGGGAAGGTGGCTCCTGCCCCCGAACAGGAGTACGGGTTAGCCCATGTGAGGGCATTGACCCCAAACGCTTTACTGCCCCCAGCGTTGCAACAAGTGTGGATGTCGCACGGCGACCGCATTGAAGCGTTGCCCCCAGGGTTCACCCCCCTGGCCGAGTCCGCGAATTCGCCCATTGCGGCAATGGGGCATGTGGCGCGCGGCTACTTTGGGGTGCAGTTTCATCCCGAGGTTCATCACACCCCCCAGGGTGCCGAAATTCTCCGCCGCTTCGTGCAAAATATTTGCAACCTGCAACCCCAATGGACTCCGGCATCGATCATCGAAGAAAGCATTCAGCGTATTCGCGCCCGGGTTGGGTCTGAGCGCTTGCTCTCGGCTGTCAGCGGCGGGGTTGATTCCAGCGTCGCCACAGCCCTGGCACACCGCGCCATAGGCGATCAGCTGGAAGCTGTCTTTGTAAATAACGGTTTGCTGCGCGCCGGCGAAGCCGAGCAAGTTGTCGCAACTTTTCAAGACAATCTGGGAGTGCGTTTGCATTCAGTGGATGCCGTTGAGAGTTTTTTAGATGCTCTCGCCAGGGTCACCGACCCCGAACACAAGCGCCACATCATTGGCGAACGCTTTATCCGCATCTTCGAAGAGCAGGCCGCCAAATTAGGAAAACCAAAATTTCTGGTGCAAGGAACCATATATCCTGACGTAGTTGAATCCAGCGCCGCCGACCGCTCAAAAGCGCAGCGCATCAAATCACATCACAATGTGGGCGGTCTGCCAGAAGACATGCAATTTGAGCTTGTCGAACCGTTACGTTATCTCTTTAAAGATGAAGTACGCGCGGTGGGCGAAGCATTGGGATTACCAGCATCGCTAGTATGGCGTCAGCCCTTCCCCGGCCCCGGGCTGGCCGTGCGCTGCCTGGGCAAAGTTACCTGGGAGCGACTCGAACGGCTGCGCGCGGCAGATGCTATTTTCACCGAAGAGTTGGAGCAAGCCGGGCTGCTGCATTATTCCCCCACACCTCATACCCCTGCCCATGCAGGCACATCCCAGGCCTTTGCTGTCCTGCTCCCTGTGCAATCCGTCGGCGTGATGGGAGACCAGCGCACCTACCAAGAAACCATTGCCCTGCGCGCCGTCACTACCGAAGACTTTATGACCGCCGACTGGGCACGGTTATCACACAAACTTCTTGCTCGCGTTTCCAATCGCATTGTCAATGAAGTCGCTGGGGTTAACCGAGTGGTTTACGACATTACCAGTAAACCACCGGCGACTATCGAGTGGGAATGAAACTATCCTGATTTATGTGCGTATATCACAATAGCATTTGTGCAATTCACCCACAATGAACCTCAGGGTTACAATCCCGTATCTTTTAGATGAAGTATTTTTGACCAAATGGAGGCAGTAATGGACTTTGGTGAAATTCTCTCCCGAGCCTGGAAAATTATCTGGAAACATAAAATCCTGTGGCTTTTTGGGATCTTAGCGGGCTGCGGCCAGGGTAGCGGAGGGGGCAGCGGAGGCGGCAACTCTGGGTACGAGTTCTCATCTGGTGATCCTAATCTCCCCCCGGAAATGAAACGCTTCTTCTTCAATATGGAGCGCTTCTTCGCCCAGGTAGAAGCCTGGGAAATCATCGGCTGGATTGCCATCGCAGTGCTGGCGATTCTTGCATTATGGTTCATCATGCTGGCTCTGAGTACGATTGGCCGTATTGGCCTTATCCAGGGTACGCTTCAAGCTGATAGTGAAACCACTGAACGCTTCGCGTTTGGCGAATTATTCAATCAGGGCAAACCCTTTTTCTGGCGATTGTTGGGGTTGAACCTGCTCATCGGTCTGGCAGGGTTTGTATTGGTATTAATTTTCGTTGTACCATTGGTCGCCATCGGCGCGCTCACCGCCGGAGTAGCGTTCTTGTGCTTCATTCCATTGCTGTGCGTCCTTGTTCCCTTAGGGTGGGTGATCAGCATCATCATCCAACAGGCCAATATCATTCTGGTTGTCGAAGATGTGGGAATTTTCGAGAGTTTACAACGCGGCTGGAACTTCTTCCGTGCCCAATGGGGCAACCTGCTTATCATGGGAATCATTCTTGGGATCGGCGGAGCCGTGATAGGGTTCATCCTCGCGCTACCCATTATTTTTGTTGTCTTCCCAGCGGTACTTGCCCTGATTATAGGCAGCGCAAACGGTTCAGGCTCCACCATGGGCACCACGCTAGGCGTCGCCGGGTTATGTATGCTGGGCTATGCCCCTGTGCTTGTTGTTCTCAGCGGCATTTTGCAAGCCTATATTCATTCCGCCTGGACGTTAACCTATCAACGGTTGGTTGTCCCTGTGCCTGTAGCAGATGAAACCGACGGTCAAGATTTAGATGCTAAATAATTCAGCCATTTAACAACAGCATCTTACCTGGTGCAACGCACTTGTTTTAACTCCTTTTTGGGCTACCCACAATAGGCGAAGTGCGTCGCACCTTTTCTAATTCTGGCTTTGCAGTGCTCTTGAAAGTTACGCACTTTCAACGGGGTTCTATGCTAGAATGTAGCCATGCCCAAGACTACTGGCAGAACCCTGCTGCTGAGTTTATTATTCGCTCTCATCGCCGTTCCTGTTGCTGCGCAAGAAGCGGCCTGGGCGGTACTTTCCCCCCCAAACACCGAAGCTTTTCCACAAATATCTGCCCTGCTCAAGGTATTTGATGGCGATGGAAATTTCGTTCACGGCCTGACCCCGCAGAACGTGCAAATTGTTGAGGATGAATCCCCCATCCCCATCGAGACCATCTCCGAGATCCACACGGGAGCGCAGTTTGTGGTCGCCATCAATATGGGGCCTGCTTTCGCCATCCTCGATGCTGAGGGCTTCAATCGTTACGAGCGCGTTGAGCAATCTCTCACACATTGGATTGACAGTTATCCATCAAACCCTGCCGATGATTTAAGCCTGCTGACCAATGATGGTCTCGATGGCCTGCACTTTAACCGCCCGGTAGCCTGGTTATCTAAATTTAACAGCTATGCGCCCAATTACGATGGCGCGCTCCCCAGCCTCGATCTACTTGCCAGAGCGATAACAACCGCGTCGGATCCTGTTGCTCAACCCAATTCTGGACGCGGCATCTTATTCGTCACGTCAATTCCCAGTCAAGATAGTCTCGCCGCGCTGCCGAGTTTGGCATCCCTGGCAGCACAAAATAATGTGCGCGTATATATCTGGATGGTCTCATCCCGGGCATATTTTAATAGTGTGGGAGCCACCCAACTGGCCGATTTTGCCGCCCAAACCGGGGGAACTCTGTTCGCCTTTTCGGGGGAGGAGACTCTCCCCAATGTTGATCCCTATGTGGATGCGCTGCGTTATACCTACTCCCTGACCTACGAATCGCAGCTCGCCAGTGGAGACACCCACCAGGCGCGCGCCCGCATCACCACACCAGACATCGACATTGCTAGTCAGCTTGTTGAATTTATCCTCAGTGTCCAGCCGCCGAATCCTATCTTTATCGCGCCGCCCATCGAGATTCAACGTAACGAACAAGCCAACGAAAACGCCCTCCCCGGCCAAAACCCGGTGTTTGCCCCCATCGCCCAGGAATTGGAAATCCTGATCGAATTCCCCGATGGCTTCCCCCGCTCTCTCAAACAAACCACACTGTATGTCGATGGAGAAATCGTCGCTGAGAACACCGCCCCTCCATACGAAAAATTCACCTGGGATTTAAGCGAATATACCCGTTCTTCCGCTCGTTTAATCCAGGTCGAGGCAGTTGATCAATTAGGACTACGGGGCGCTACCATTGAACACAATGTGCAAATCTTAGTGCAAGAAGCCCCCTTCAATATCCTCCATGGTGTGAGGCAAAATGCATTCCTGGCAATTGGCATTGTGGCTACATTGGCATTAAGTGTTTTTGTACTTTTACTCATCATCGGCGGACGTATTCAGCCGCGCACAACCGGTCGTTTGATTTTCCGGAAACGACGTCAACCCACCGAAGAGATCGTTGAAAAAACACCTCTGGAAACGCCAGTATCCCCCCCACAAGAGACCCCGATCAAGGAACGCAAATCTACCTGGATGACGCGTCTGCCCTGGTACAAGCGCCAGGAGGCCGTTCCCCCTCAAGCATATATTGAAATCAGCCGCTCTCAAAATGGCAATCTGAAAACCAGGCGCATTCCGATCACCCAACGTGAAATCACGTTTGGCAGCGATCCGCGCCAGGCCACCATCCCATTGGACGATGCTTCGGTAGAAGGACTCCACGCCCGTTTAGTTCAAGATGAGGATGGTATCTTCCATATTGCCGATGAAGACTCAATTGCCGGAACCTGGGTGAATCACACCCTGACCACCATAGATGGAGGTGCGCTAAAACATGGCGACATCATCCACATTGGGCGGGTCAGATTGCAATTTAAATTGAATGATCCCCACCAGATTCCCAAACCAAAAATCACGCCCCAGGAGTCGTTGTGATCCCTAAAGAACACGCCCACCTCCAAGTTGCTGCAATCACCCATCAAGGGATGAGCGGCAAGAATAACGAAGATCGCTATGCCGTCTCTGCTTATCAGGTCGGCGAAGATGATGCAACGGTCTCACTGTTTGCCATCGTTGCCGATGGTATCGGCGGGCATCAGGCCGGCGAAATTGCCGCCGAGATTGTCACCGAAACCATTAGCCACGCCGTTGCCAATAGCGATGCCAGCGATCCCATTGGCACTCTCAACACCGCGATCATCCAGGCCGGCCAGGCTGTTCATGCACAATCGGTCAAGGATGCCGCCCGGCAAGGTATGGGATCAACTTGCGCGTGTGTGTGGGTGATTGAGGATCGACTGTATACCGCATCCGTGGGGGATTCGCGCATCTATTTGCTGCGTGATAATTCGATCCGCCAGATCACGATTGACCATACCTGGGTGCAAGAAGCCATTGAATTTGGCATTATCACCCCTGATCAGGCCCGCGGGCACCCTCAGTCGCATATTATCCGCCGCTATCTAGGATCTCAAAAACCAACCGAAGTGGATTTCCGTATGGTATTGGCAGCAGAAGATAGTGACGAGCAGGCCATCGAAAATCAGGGGCATCGCCTGGAGCCCGGCGATGGGCTGGTGTTATGCAGTGATGGCCTGACCGACCTGGTCGAAGATGCCGAAATCCTTGCCAAAGTTGAGAACGACAACCTGGAGAAAGCGCTCCAAGAATTGGTGGATCTCGCCAATCAACGCGGCGGGCACGATAACATCACCATTGTGGCTTTAGAAGTTCCGCAGCCTACGCCTGAACAGGAAAAAGATAAATCATCTTCCCGGCGCACACTCTGGATAGCCGGGATTCTGGCTGCAATTCTGACAACCATCCTGGTGATTGCCCTGGGAATTCTGGCCTGGCAACTCACTCGCCCGGAGGTAACACCCACGCCTCACCTGCAAGAAACGGTTCCGCTTATCGTAGAAACCAGCCTCCCCGCCACCGAGATTATCCAGCCTACCCTTACGCCTTCTTCATCGCCCCGAAATACGCCCAGCCGCGAGACATACACGCCCTGGCCGACATCGACGCCTTAAACCAATAAGACATACGCAGTTTGTAGAAGCTTTACTCGAAAACATAACACCCCGAAGTTAATATTCGGGGTGTTATGTTTTCGAGAGCGTGGCATGCGTGCCGGGTAGTGTATTCTAACCTCAGTTTCGGATCAGTCTATAGGTATCATCGCGCAGAGCGTAGTCGAAGCGCATGATTGCGGCGTTTCGACTACGCTTACGGCTTAATCTCCGCTCAACGCGCTGCCGTAGATTCCGATCCAATACTCAGGTTATTTTACGAATGATCGAAAGAAAGCCTAACTTTGGGGCGCCTCATATTTCGGGCTTTCCCTGCACAAGTGCGCGACCCCAATTGATATTAAGGCAATAGGAGGGCAAAGAAGATCTGATTTCCCAAGGCGATAAATGCCTGACGATTAGGCCCCACCGCGAAAGCTGTTGCCTCGCTCTCGGGCAAACCACTTTGAGGGCGGTACTGCCGTTGATAGACAAGCGTCAAGCTAAAATGATAAATCGAACGCCCTGCCGCGTCCAGCATATAAATCGAGGGATCGGGAGGCGGCGCAAATTGGATTTCTCGGAAACTGGCATCTGGCATGATGGCCGTAGCCGGATACCCTTCACGGCTGTCTTCATACATGGCCGGGTCAGCAAAATCACCGGCGTTGGCGAGGCTGGTCACCAAGTGTCCATCAACATACAATAAATACAGCTTGCCATCACTGACGGTAAGATCGACCACATCTTGCATCGAGGGGGGATCGTACTCGCCGAAAAATAAGCCAGGCGATTCGCGAAACTCTGTTGCGCCGTCATAAACCCAAATTGAATTTACCAGCGGGTCAAAAATGTACAAATCCCCGCTATCGTAGGCAAAGGCTTGCGACACCCCCAAATTTGCATCGAAAGGGGGCGACATCTGGAACGTCAGCGGGTCTTCACCGCCGGGGATACAATAGATCAAATTCCAGGTCGAATCCATTGCCATAAGGGTGGCTCCGGTGGGATGCCCCGGCATGAGGGCAGTCATATCGACAAGGGGGCCAACAATCAGCGGGCCGGGCACCGGGCCGCAGCGGAAGGCTTCATCCAGCGAGTAACCCTGCCCGGTGAAAACCGCCCGGTAGATTTCGCCGGAGTTTCCATCCAGTAGATATAGCTCATTTTCGAGCGAGATTTCGATGCGGGTGATATTCACCGAAGCCGGTAAACCGTCCACAATCGCCGGGCGATAGCTGAGACGCAAGGCTTTATCAAAACTATCGAATGCCAGCACGGCAGCGTTGCGCAAAGCCTGCGAATCATCGGTGATCCGGTAGGTTTCGGCCATATCCAAATACATGAGGGCATCTTCCCAGGCATCGTGCTGTTCTTCTGAGTCTTCGGTCTGCTGCGCTTGTGCGGCAGATTTCTGCGCTTCGATCATGTAGGTTTCGTAAAAAGTGCTGCGGCCGCGCTGGAAGTAAACCGCCGCGGAAACCGCCACAACAACAATGGGCACAGCTACGGCAATGAATGCCATTGTGGAACCTGGTAAAGCCAACAAATGCTCATCGGGCAGGGTGCGCTCAATGAGCGTGCTGAACCCTTGTGCCGCCTGGCGGATTGTTGTACCTAAGGCGCGCCCCAGGGTGGATATTCCAGGGCGGATGGTCGTAGCCCATAGATTTTCTTCTTTTTGAGGAGAGTTTTCTTTTTGTAGGGGCGGTGGGGCCAAGTCTTCGGGTGGTTTTGCCGGAGAAACCTCGATCCCCGGAACGCCTAACGGGGGAGGAGGTGACGCCTGTACGGGAGCCGAGGCAACCTTCTCGGAGGCAGCAACCGGCGCGGGCGTTTTTTGTACTTCCCCCTCCGCCTGGGGCGATACATCATCTCCCACCGTCTCACGCGAAGATTGGGGAATCATCATGCGTAAATTACCCTTACCGCGTTTTGCCAGCATCAAGGTGGCCTCAAAGTCCCCCCCGGCGCGGCGCGCCAACCGACGATATAAATCTCCCAACGATAATCCGTGCAGGTTGCGTAACGTGGTCGTATTCCAGGCCATAGGCGGGTCGGGGGAAATCAGCAGCACATCGCCTGCTTTCATTTCGGCCTGATGAAAACGCAAGTTGGTCGCCCGGCTCAACCCCAAACCCCGCCCGGAGGCAGCCGGGTCGTATAATTGCTGTGCCCCCTCCGCAGAGATCAAATAGGCATGAGAAGTGCCGCTTTGCAACAAATATAAATGATTAAAGCGCACCACTCCCAACGCCAGCACGCCAACAGCCTGTCTGCCGCGATTGACGGCGTTTAAATTGCGCTTTAGCAACAACTCGTTCAGCGCCTCTGCTACCGTGCGCATGGCGGCAGTAGCTGAACCGGTTGTTTTAAAATAGACATTTGCCATGTGCGCCAGCAACTTTTCCAGTTCTTTTGGCGAGAGCGGCGCGTTCCCTTCCATGGTCAAGTAAATTAAGAAGCGATCTGAAGAACGGCCGCGCGCACAACGCCGAGGGGCCGCAGCGCTGTACAAACCCGGCAATTTCGAGCGATCTTTCCCGGCCTGGCGCACGAGTGGAAGTAAGACCAAATCAATAGAAGATGTCATAAGCAAGAGTTTTATTGCGCTTCAATAGCAACCAACTCCCCCATTATACTGGTAAAATGGGACTCTGATACTAGTTCTTTGAAAAAAGTGTTTTTCAAAGACACCAGAAAAAATCATGCAGACACACATCATACGCACTTTATCTGAATGGAACAAACTGGCTGGCCCCTGGAACCAATTCTTGGAGACCAGCGCCAACAACGTGCCCTTTTTGCGGCACGAATATCTAACCACCTGGTGGCAGACCCTGGGCGGCGGTGAATGGCCCCAAGGCAAATTGTTTATCTTCACAGCAAAAAATGCCGCTGACTTTGTCGGAATTGCCCCACTCTTTCGAACAAAAACCCCGCTGGGGGATAACGCGCTGATGTTGATCGGCAGTCACGAAATTTCAGATTATTTGGATTTCATCGCGCTAACAGAGACTTTACCCCAATTTGTGGATGCACTCTTCGAACACTTAACCGGCCCCGATGCCCCCGCCTGGGACGTGTTGGATTTGTACAACCTGATCGAAGACTCGGCCACACTGGAGGCCCTCGAAGCTGGCGCGCACAAATGGGGGTTGCAGTACACCCAAGAGCAAATTCAGCCCGCGCCGCGCATCGCCCTGGCCGAAAACTGGGAAGCCTATTTAGAGTCGATCCAGGGCAAACAGCGCCGCGAGATCCGCCGCAAGCTGCGCCGCGCCGAGGGCTTTTATGCTCCCGTCAATTGGTACATCGTTGAAGATGAGGCGCAACTCGACGCCGAGATGGATGCCTTCATGTCGTTGATGGCCTACGACCCCGAAAAAGAGCGCTTTCTTACCGAAGTGATGAAATCCCAAATGCGCGCTGCCGTCCACAGTGCCTTCCGCGCCGGGTGGCTGCAACTGGCGTTCCTCACCGTAGGGGACGAAAAAGCCGCCGCCTATCTCAATTTCGATTATGAGGGCCAGATCTGGGTTTACAACTCCGGGCTGAATTTCAAATTTCAGGAACTCTCCCCCGGCTGGGTATTGCTGGCACACCTGATCCAGTGGGCCATTGAACGCGGCCGAACCACCTTCGATATGATGCGCGGTGATGAGGTCTACAAATATCGCTTCGGCGGCGTAGACCGCTTTGTGGTGCGGGCACAAATTAAACGATGAGTGAAAAGTAAAAAAAGAGATCGCCCCGGCTGCGCCGGGGCGATCTCTTTTTTTACAAGACTGCCTTCATATCCAGACCGCGCGCTGCGGCGCGTTCCGCCATCCAGTCTGCCTCGGTGTCTGGGATTGGGAGTACTTCATCCTCGGGGCGGCGCACCAGGCTCAGGGCTTCATCTGGACAGGCCGGGACACACACCCCGCAGCCCACACACGATGTCGTATTGATCTCAATCAGCAGCGCTGTCTCACTCATTGTGAGAGCGTCGAACTGGCAGTCATCGATGCACATCTCACAGCCCTGACACAGGTCTTCATTCACCACATTCACAAAAGCCGAGCGCGCCACCACGTTGGCAATGCCCATATCTGCCATGCCGCGCAGAATACCGCACGAACAAGTGCAGCAATTACAGAGATAGTAATTACCATCCTGCGTGTTGTTAACCGAATGTACCAGACCGGCTTCGGCGGCGCTCTTCAACTTCGCCAGGGCTTCATCCTGGGTGATCGACTGAATAAAAGAAACGCGCTCGAACGCCCCAGGACGGCTGCTGAAGACCATGCAATTATCCATCGGGTGGTCACAAGCATCATCAATCAAAGCCTTCTGCTTGCGGCAAATGCAATCTTGCACGCCCCAGGCATTGGCGCGTTCGACAATATCTGTGGCACTCTCGAAAGGATGCACTTCTATCCCCGACTTAACCGTCTGATTAACCGGGATCACGCGGTGTACCGCGGGTTGGGTAGCCAGTA
This sequence comes from uncultured Anaerolineales bacterium, assembly GCA_964344175.1. Taxonomy (GTDB): domain Bacteria; phylum Chloroflexota; class Anaerolineae; order Anaerolineales; family UBA11858; genus NIOZ-UU35. Next base: position 26,047 of record CAYFMI010000031.1, on the reverse strand, counting down.
CATGCCCAAAAGCCTGTAAATAATACGCCTCAAAAAGCCGCGCCAATTCGACATCGATCCTGCCGATCTGCATCTCATAAATACCAACCACAAAAGGCATCAATCCAAACCCCAGGCCGCCCTCAGCGCGACCGGCTTTAATCAGTCCTTTACGGAGCATCGTTTTGAGTATGGCTTTTAATGCTTTCGGATCGCCGCCGATACGGGCAGCAACATCTTCAGGAGTTTCCAGCGTCAGGCGCAATTGCGCGGCCAGCTCTGCTTCTTCCGGGGTGCAAATTTTCTCCAGCAGGCGCAGTTCCGCGCCGTCCTCCGTAGCGGGGAATCCATTAGGGAGTGCGTTCAGGCGTGCGGCGAATCTTTTGTAGCTTTCGTGGTTCATTTTTCACCTCGGTGGATTTGGCCGGAAGAGAGGTGTGCAGCGGTTGGGCCACTCACCCTTTTATAGATTTAGGAGTTACGCACTTGCGAGAGGAAAGTCCGAAAAATAGGGGTGTGTGGGGTGCTCCGCACCCCACACACCCCTATTTTTCGGTAAATTTTCAACGAACTGCGTAAGTCCTAAGATTATAACGCGCGCGGAAAGCCCGGCCCGCCAATGCGCACCTGATCGGGACGGTCGCTCCAGATGCCGGGGATTTGGGTACCACAACCCGGGCAAGTCCCTTCGGTAGTCAATTTGTAAGAGCGAATCACATAGCCATGCCGTTCGATCAAACGCATCCGGCAAGTATGACAATAGGTGTGCTCATATTCTGGGAAGTTTCCCGGCAGGTTGCCCGTGTACACATACCGCAGACCGGCCTCCTGGCCGATCTCTGCCGCCCGCAGCAAAGTTTTCGCCGGAGTACGCGATGGAGCGGTCATCTTATAATCTGGATGAAAGGCCGAAACATGCCAGGGGATATTGGGGGAAACCGAAGCCACAAAGCGGGCCGTATCCATTAATTCCTCGGTCGAATCGTTGAAGCCGGGAACCACCAAAGTCACCACCTCCACCCACAAACCCAGGTCGTGCGCCCTTTGAATGCTATCCAGTACGTGCTGCAAAACCCCGCCCAAACGGCGATACTGCTTGTCCTGCATAGTCTTCAGGTCAATTTTATAGGCCGAAAGATACGGGCGCAGGTAATCCAGCACTTCGGGGGTGGTATTGCCGTTTGAAACAAAGACACACTTCATTCCCGCCTGCTGCGCCAACCTGAAAATTGCCACAGCCCATTCCGAGGTAATTAACGGCTCGTTGTAGGTCGAAGCCACTACCGAAGCCCCGCCACGCACGCCAAAATTCACCAATTGCTCCGGCGTGATCTCGCGAATATAATGCCCAGAGACATCCGAAGCCGGGTCGCGCAATGTCTGCGAACTGAGCCAGTTCTGGCAATAATCGCAATGGAAATCACAGCCCAACATCCCAAAGCTGAGGGCATCCCCCCCCGAAAGCATATGATAGAGCGGCTTCTTCTCAATCGGGTCCACCTGCAACCCGGCCACGTAACCCCAGGGCACGCGCAGCTCCCCGCCCCAATTGAAACGCACTTTGCAGACTCCCCGCCGCCCCTCCCGAATCAGACAGCGATGCCCGCAAGCGTAACAGCGCACGGCTTTGTGATCGAGTTTCTCGTAAAGCTCGCCTTCCTGCGTCAGGGCATCTAGCATGTCTGCAAGCGTACTCATACTCGTATTATAATCGCAACATGTTCACCATCGTCATCCAGGCTGGTGGAGAATCCAGCCGCATGGGGCAGGATAAAGCCCTATTACCTTTTTTGGGAAAACCGCTCATTGAGCACGTCGTGGGCCGGTTGATTCACCTGGCCGATGAGACGCTGATCACCACCAACGCCCCGGCCGGGTTCCGTTATCTGAACATTCCCCTGTTCCCAGACCTGATTCCGGGACGCGGCGCCCTGGGGGGGCTTTATACCGCCCTGAGCGCGGCGCGCGGCGATCGGGTGGCTGTCGTAGCCTGTGACATGCCCTTCGCCAATGGCAAAATCCTGACCGCTTGCAATACAATCCTACGCGCCAATCTCAACATCGATGCAACCATCCCCTGCAGCGAACACGGCCTGGAGCCGCTGCACGCCGTCTACCGCCGAGAGACCTGCCTGCCAGCCATCAAAGCCGCACTTGACGCCGACCAATGGCGCATGATTGCCTGGCATAAGCAGGCGCGCATTCACCGCATTTCCCCTGCAGAAATCCAGCGCCACGACCCCGAAGGCCTGGCCTTTATGAATATCAATACACCCGAAGAATTTCAGCAAGCCGAGGCATTGGCAAGAGAATCCAATTAGTCCGATCAGAACGCCCCGCTACCGGACGAGAAGCACCGGGCAAGGGGCATGGGCAACCACTTTTTGGCTGACGCTGCCCAAGAAGAACCCGGTCAGGCGGCCCAAGCCGCGCGTGCCCATCACAATCAGATCACTTTTGCGTGTCTTGGCAACATTTAATATCGCTTCTGCTTCAGGGCCTTCCAAAACTTCTGTATCGACACCCTCGGGAATATCACCCGCAGTTGCCAGCGCTTCATTCAGAATTTCGGCAGCATGATCCAAACGCGCTCTGACCACTCGTTGGAAATCTGGCTCTCCCAAATATGCCGGCAGCGGGCTGTAAGCTACCACAATCCACAGCGCAGCCTGATGAAAACGCGCCATCTCCCCGGCCAGATGAGCCGCCTCGAGTGCATGTTCAGAGCCATCCACTGCTAGAAGAATATTCTGGTACATCCCACACCTCCTCTCTGCATATGGCTTCACTTTCAGTATACAGGAATACGTCGGGGGGTTCAATTACCAATCCCTCAAGCAAAATGTGGCATAAAAAAACACCCCTGGTTTTGCCAGAGGTGTTGTGTGCGTTAAATGACAAATGCCGAAGTGAGGGGGGCACCCCGGCATTTGTCGCTATTATCTTACTCGAAAAACATTGCGGCACAAGAACTTTATAGTTATTCTTTTGTTGCAAAAAGTAATTTTTTTAGTCATCATCACCGTCTCCATCTCCCCGATTGCCGCCTTCATCTTCGCGCCCTGTGGGATGACATTCCATACAATTCGCAAAATTGGTGATGCCTTCTTCGCGATGCTTACTTTCTACCTCAGCAGCATTATGCTCATGGCACTCGTAACACGTATACACATCCAAGCTTTCGGGATGACAAACTCGGCAAGCATTTGTGCCGCTTTCGCCATGATTGAATGGAAAGGTATGCGGTTCGTTATATTCCGCCGGAGACCAGGCTGCTGTCGTATGGCAAAGGGCGCAATCTGTGCCAAAGCGGTCACGGTGATATATGGGATCTTCATGACAGGAAAGACATTCTTGCGGCGTACCGGCGAAGCGATTATCCACATGACATTGCTCGCAATCCACATCGACATGCGCGCCCGTTAAGGGGAAGGCAGACAGGGTGTGATCGAAGATGGCATCTTCCCAGGTTTCGGGGGTGTGACAGGCGGCACAATCGGTGCCGAATTCACCCTTGTGCTCATCATCTTCTTCGTGGCAGGCGTAGCATTCCTGGGGTGTGCCAACGTACACATCATTTCGATGGCAGGCTTCGCATTCTACATCGGTGTGTTTGCCGATTAACGGGAAGGTCGACAGCGCGTGATCAAACGTGGCTTGCTCCCAATCGGCGGCGGTGTGGCACATGGCGCAATTCTCACCAAATCGGCCATTATGTTCATCGTCTTCGGCATGACAGGCATAACAATCCTGAGGCGCGTCGCGAAACTCTGCAATTGTGCGGGCGCCTTCATGGCAGCCGCCGCATGTGCCGGAGGCATGTGTGCCATCCAAAGCGAAGAACGGATTATGATCGAAATCGGCGCCATAGGTATCAATGCCATCATGACAGCCTAAACATGCCCGCCCAAAAGCGGCCACGTGGAATTGAGTGAAATCAGCATCGAGGTTTTGATGACATTCTTCGCAGGCAGCCACCTCAAACTGAGTCAGACTCTCCAGATGACAATCAGCGCAATCAAATCGTGTTCCATCCGCGTTTTGGGTGTGCGCCTGCAGTGAAAATCCAACCGCTTCGTGGGGGAAATCGCCGGGATCTAGAATAGTCAGGGGGGCGCTGACACCGCGATGATCGGGATGACAGTCGTTACAGGTCAAGGCCTGGTCTTGCAAAAGGACACCATGCAAGCTTTGCGCATCGGAGAGTTGAGGCGTAATCTCAACATGGCACGCAACACAGCGATCCGCCATGACCGCGCTCCCCCACGGAGCCGTGTGGCAGGCGCGGCATTTTTGCGTCTCGGCATGAGACCACACGCCCCCCAATGGCGTATCGCCAGCCTGTGCGTTAAGATCTCCTGGGCTGAACATTTCCCCGCCATTAACCAGCAACAACCCGCCAATGAGCGCCAGAGTCAGGGTTGCGAAAATCAACCCACTCGCCGAAAGACAACCCGGTCGATTGTCCACGATAGGCCTCCTTATCGCAATAACGTGGCATAGTATATTGCCGCGCCGATATGCACAAATGCCGAGATAAACAAAGCCATACCAATGGGAATATGAACGGCATGCCAGAGTGACAACAAGCGCCGCATTACCATCAGCGTTTTTATTTGCCGCCTTAATGCCCGCCGACGGTTAAATAGTTTTTGGAGCTGTTCTGCCTGGGCACGGCCTGCGGCATCGAGACGGCGTTTCTCTAACCACCATTGGATGCGGTAATCCCACTCGTAGAACTGACGAGTGAGTACCCCCAAAAATGGCGTACCCGAAGATTCGGGGATTTTCTCGATGCGGCGGGCTAACTCTTGTGTAGATTGGCTGCTGGCCGATTTCCATTGCGCCAGACGGTCTTCGACCGTTGCAATCTGTTGTTCTAATTCAAAGGATTCAACCTCCACCCCATCCGGCGTGCGCGGAATTGCGGTGTAGATATAGCGTCCAACAATACCGCTGATGACGATAATCAGTGTCAACAAGGTTACAATTCCGGCCAGGCCATTAAACTTCCATGAACTATGCAATAAGACCATGTAGGGGCCAACCAGCCCCGTAAAGATATGAAACCGCAGCCAGGAAGACATACGCCCCCAGCGGGCGCTGCGGCTGCGTTTGCGCAGCGAATATAGGGTTTCGGTCATCAGCATGAGCAAAAATCCTAAAACGCCCAGCGAATGTCCAAAAAATCCACTGGCGGCGGGGATCTGATCGAGGCGCGCCACCACAAAGAGATAAAGCAGGGTAATGACCACCATTGCCCAAAAAGCCAGCCAAAGCTCACGATTGCTGCGTTGCATGTTCACTCCTCCAACGAATCCAAAAATCGAGCAAGATCTCAGGAATATCGGCCCGAGGTTGCAGTAACGAATTACGGATATGGGTAATATCTGCTTGCCCTGCGATCAGGAATTGCAAAGGCTGTGAGAGGGTTTGATCTCCCATAACAACTGCGCCTAAGAGGCGTTTTTTACCCACTAGAATGCGTAATTGATTGACATCGAAGCCCCTTTGTGCGGCAATGGCATCGGGCAGTTGCCGCCAGGTTTCACTATCGCCGCGGGCTATCCCCATCAGGTCTTCATCTACTCCGCGTCCGACCGTGCCAATGATAGTCGTCGTCAGACCGGCCAGACGGGTCACATTAAAGGGAGGTGATTTGCGATAGATTGATTTTTCCCCGGCCATATTCAAGCCAGCGGCAAAGCCCTGCCGCCGCGCCGGGTCCCAAAGACTATCAATATTATAGGAGCCGGTCAGCGGATCGAATACTTGGGCCACATCCCCGGCCGCGTAGATATTGGCATCATCGGTTTGCAGATACTCATTGACCAAGATGCCGCGCTCTGTTTGTAAGCCAATCTGTTGGGCTAATTCGATGCGCGGGCGGATGCCAACCGCCACGGCTACAATCTGGCATTTCAGGCGCTGCCCCGCTTTCGTCACCACACCCGACACGCGCCCGCGCTTGCCCTCAATTTGAAGCGCTTCGGTATGATAGTGGATCTGCACGCCTTCTTCTGTGAGGCGCTGCTCGATGATGCGTGATTCACTCTCGTCAAGCACGTTCGCCCAATAGCGATCCCCGCGCAAAAAATAATGCGTGCGAACGCCACGGGCAATAAGCCCTTCAACGATTTCCAGAGAGGTGATTCCACCGCCAATTACCACAGCCGTGCGGGCTTTCTTTGCCATTTTAGCGATACGGCGAGCGTCGGCCAGATTATCCAACGTGAGGACGCCTTCTAAATCTGCACCGGGGATACTCAGCGTAGCGGCGCTTGATCCGGTGGCAATCAATAAGCGCTCGTAGCGATAGCGGTCTCCGTTGGTCAACTGGACTTGTTTTAATTCGGGATCGATTTTTTCAACCCCACCGCGCACTATTTGATAACCATTGCGTTCGAAGTCTTCCAGGCGAAATGGGAACAAGCCGCGTTCGGGTAGTTCTTTGGTCAGATAATAGGCCAAACCCGGGCGAGAATAGTAGACCGCGGCCTCATCACCAATGAGTAAAACTTTGGCCGTGGCGTCGATCTGGCGGATTGCTTGAGCGGCAGAGATACCGGCGACCCCCGTTCCGATGATGATATAGGGATCCATCACTTGCCCCCCTGCTCAAAGAGGCGCGTACGCTCAAAACGCAATACGCCTCGCGGGCAGCGCGCAACGCATTCGCCGCAGGTCAGGCAATGCTGATCTTTGACCGGCTCCCCCCTCCAGGCATGAAGCCGCACGTTAATCTCAATTGGGCAATGGAACGAGCAAATGCCACACTGCACGCAACGCGCGTTATCAGGTACCACATAGCCTTCGGCTAATACCTGACGACGTGTACTTTCATAATTGAATACATCCTTAAAACTCACAGCCATCATCCATTTCTTAAGTTGTGCGGATGTACGAAAGTGTTTCTCACGTTACATGATAGCGCAAGAAACACCTTCGCACACCGAGAGCGCTAAAACCTAATCATCGTCATCGTCGTCATCATCATCGTCACCGCCATCATCGTCACCGCCATCATCACTACCGTCGCCGCCTTCATCTCCCTCTGCGCCATCCCAGGTGCCTGTGCTATGACAATCCGAACACTGACCGCTGCCGCCTTCGTGATCACCAGGCAGGCTATGGCAAGCCTGGCAGTCGGAATTATCGGAGTGATCGAAACTCCAGTTGTTGGTGCTATGACATTGAGAACACTGCCCGCCATAATGCCCACTGGGAGGGGTATGGCAAGATCGGCAGTCGGAATTGCCAGCATGGTTGAAACTCCAATTATTGGTGCTGTGACATTTGGAACACTGATCGCTGTAATGCCCGGCAGGCGGGGCATGACAACCCTGACAGTCGCTAAAACCGGCATGGTTAAAGTGAACATTGCTCCAATTATCGGTCGTATGACACAAAGAACACTGGCCGCTAAAATGCCCGTTGGGAGGCGCATGACACGCCTGGCAATCGCCATTATCAGGATGAGTAAAGTCCCAATTATTGGTCGTGTGGCATTGCGAACACTGACCACTATAATGCCCGGCAGGCGGGGCATGACAACCCTGACAGTCGCTAAAACCGGCATGGTTAAAGTGAACATTGCTCCAATTGTCGGTCATGTGGCAACTGGAACATTGGCCCGGATAATGATCCACGGGCACGCTGTGGCACGATTGGCAATCGGTAAAGCCGGCATGGTTAAAGTGAACATTGCTCCAATTATCCGTCGCATGACAATTGGCGCACTGACCCGGATAATGGTCGGCTGGACGATCATCCAGGTGACAGCTCTCACAATCTGTCGCCATCGCCGCAGCGTGGTCAAAAATCACATCGTCCCAGGTTGTCGCAGCATGGCACAAAGCACAATCACCCTGGTAGTGGTCTTGGGGAATATCATTGGCGTGGCAACTTTCACAGGCGCTTGGCGTACCCTGATAATTTCCATCACTGTGGCAAGCTTCACAGTCAACCGAGCCATGAGCGCCCACCAATGGGAAAAATTCATGTTCATCACCAGGGCTACCTTCGGGAAAAGGAACTGCTAAAGGATCGGGCAAATTGCTATTCTCTGCAGGAGCTAGAGACGCCCCCGCCAAAACATCCAATTTCGAGGCCGATGAATCAAAACTAACGATACGAGTAAGATCATCGGCGGTCACATTCGAATCGCTCACCAATTCCTGAAAGGTGCTGATTTTCGCTCGCAGCGCTACAATTTGCTCTCGTTCGCTTTCCGATCCAGGGGTAACTCCTGCAAAAAACGCATCGGCTTCCGTCAACATGGCCGTCAAACGGCTATGCAATGCGTCAATCGTGTCTGGTGATGCCTCCGAAAGGGCTATGGCAATTTGCGTCAGTGAATCGCTAAAGTATGCCAGGGCAAGCTGCTGGTCTTCGGTTCCCAGCAGGGTGCCAGCATCGGCTGCCCGGCGTTCGGCTACTTCGAGAAACCAGCCTGCTTTTTGATCTTGCCCGGACCGAAAAAAGGCCTGCTGTTCTGCATAATGCTGAATAGGGAACAAGACATCGCCGGGGCCAAAAGGAGCCGCTTCAGCCAGCGCCACGCCAGAGGTCATTCCTAGCGCAACCAACACAGCAACCAGTAAAAATGCTAACACTAAAAACCTGCGCATCGCTTCACCTCATATTCTCTAATTTGATGTCTCAATCTCACCTGCCGGGTGGCATTGGGCACAATTCGTAATTTCTTGCTCCAATATTCCGGCCTCTCGATGAAGATCCAGCATTGGAACAGGTTGATGCTCATGACACCCGTAACAAACATATTCCACATAGGCGCTTTCATGACACACTTCACATGCAAGTTGACCGTCTTCACCATGATCGATTGGAAAAGTATGCGCCACCATCCGTGCAGGAGCCCAAGCCGTAGCAGTGTGGCAATTCTGGCATTGCAAACCAAACCAACCGGCGTGGATCTGCGGTTCTTGATGACAGTCCCCGCATTGGGAAGGCGTTCCCCGAAATACCTGACTTGCATGGCAAATATCACAGGCCAACTCCGCATGACGACCTTCCAAAGCAAACACCAGCGCATGATCAAAATCGCTAAAACGATCCACCCCATCATGGCAATCTAAACAGGCACTGCCAAACAGCGTCTGATGTTCGCCCATGAACTGCTCATCTTGTTGCCCATGACAGCCCGCGCAATCGTCCAACTTGAATGCTCTCATATCCTCTGAATGGCATTCCGCGCAAGTGAGGGGACTGGAATCGAAATGTATGGGATGCCGGTTCAAACTAAAACGAGTATTCTCGGTGTGGTCGAATGCTGTGCCATCCATAATGGCTGGCTTCCATGAGATTGTGGTATGGCACAACGAACAATCAGGGTCGAACAAACCGTTATGGGCGGCTGGTTCTGCATGACAGGCAAAACAATCTGTGGATACATTCTGGAATTGCCCATTCACATGACAATTCGCACAGGGTGTTTGAACATGTCCGCCGTCCAATGGGAACTTTGTCACGCGATGATTGAAACGCGTCATCGTATCCAGCCCATCATGGCAAGCCAGACAGTCGGCACCAAAATTGCTCTCATGCTGAGTCATAAAATCAGCATCATGCGCTTGATGGCAATCTTGACAGGCATATTCGAGAACCCCAAAATCTTCACCCATTGTATGGCAAGATGTACACCCCAGGGGAGACGCGTTGTAATCGAAGGCATGCCAGTTCAGGCTGAATGCCGTCAGGGAGTGGTCGAAATGGGCGTAGGCTGTTTCAGTCGGATCAAACTCTCGCCCACGATGTTCGGCGTGACATTCAAAACACTGGCCGACAGACTCGATCCTCGCATGGGTGCCGCGTTGGTGGGTGATTTGTGTCTCGATGTTCGTATGACACGCCAAACAAAGCACATTCTGCGTGGTCTCCAACGGAAGGTGACAACGCTCACATTCCCGTTCGAACTCTGCATGCGAGGAGAAACCGCCCAAAATTACCTCCGGCTGCGATTTAGCGCTGACCTTTCCAGGGCTAAATAGTTCCCCGCCGCGCAAAAAGGCCAGTCCGCCGAACAATGCGAACAGGAAAATTGTAATTCCTATACTCAGGGGAGATAGAAATGTCGTTTTTCTCATCTGCGGTTAAGTTTAGTGAGATTCCAATGAAGGATGGTTAACAACCCGAAATAGATAGTTAAAGGTTTGATTAAGGGATTCGTTACTGTTTTATATTTCTCGGCTATACTCTATACCAGGAGAATTTGCAGACTCTTAAAAACTATGGTAAATGCAATGGAGGCCCTCCTGTGACACGCATATTAGTTGTTGATGATGATGAAATCATTGCCGACTCGCTTTGCTACTCGTTATCGGGTGAAGGTTTCGATGTTAAGACGGTCAGCACCGGGAACGATGCGCTATCGGCAATGACCAACTTCGATCCCGATTTAGTGGTGCTCGATATTATGTTGCCCGACATTAGCGGTATGGAAGTCTGCCGAAAAATTCGGGGGAGCAGCGCTGTTCCGGTAATTATGCTCACGGCGCGGGATGAGGAAATTGACCGCGTCATGGGCCTCGAAATCGGGGCAGACGATTACCTCGCCAAGCCCTTTGCATCTCGCGAACTGATCGCCCGCATCCGGGCGATATTGCGCCGTATCCAATTGGACCTTCAGGGATTTAACCAACAGACGCTACAAATTGGGAATATCAGCCTCGACACCCAGGCACGCCGTGTTTTCAACGGTTCGACAGAAATCGAATTATCGGCCCGCGAGTTCGACCTGTTAGCAATGCTAATGCAAGGATCTGGCGTAGCCATCAGCCGAGAAACCCTGCTCGATCAAATTTGGGGACAAGACTGGATCGGAGACCCGCGTACACTGAATGTGCATATCCGCTGGCTGCGAATGAAACTCGAAGAGGACCCCGCCAGCCCGCATTTAATCCAAACCGTTCGTGGCTATGGCTATCGCTTTGCTACGCCTGAGGAGTTAGAGTAAAAATGCTCTACACGCTTAACAAACGCTTGATTTTCTCACACCTCATTGTGGCTTTAGTCAGTGTTGTGCTTGTCTATGCCATTGCCGGGCAAGCCATCTTCCGGGCAGCTCACCAACAGGCCGAGAACCGTCTGGAAGATCTGGCCTTTGCCACCAGCAACGCCCTGGAAGACCCGATGGAGAAATTTCTTCAAGGAGAAAGTTCTCTGACCAACATTCAGGTAGCCGTAGCTCATTGGCTGGCCGACGAAGCCGATCTACATTACACCGTCTACTTGCCCGATGGCACGCCAATTATCGACAATGTCTACGCGTCGCCTTCGTTTCCCAATATCGAGACTGACCCCGAAATATTTCTCGCAATCCAAGACCGAATTGGCGAGGGGGATGTCATTCGCCTGGATCAAAGCGGCACCGAAACCCTTTATGTGGCTGTGCGCATTGAACACGAAGATGAGCTTCTCGGCATTTTGCGGCTGGGCATTCCCTATCAAAACGCGCTGGCTCCAGCGCGCGGCGATGTCAACACCCTGATGGGCTTCGCGGTAATGATCTTAATCGGCGTGGGGTTAGCAGGTTGGCTGTTGGCCCGCAACTTGGCGTCTCCCATTGTGCATCTGACCGAAACAACCAAGCGCCTCACCCACGGCAATCTAGAAGCCCGCGCAATCCCTGCCGGGCCGCAAGAACTCCATTTACTCGCCGAAAATTTCAACAGTATGGCCGGGCGTTTGCAGGAACACGTTGACAATTTACGCACATTTGTTGCCAACGCCAGCCATGAGCTGCGCACCCCGCTCACGTCGATCAAACTGCGCGTCGAAGCGCTGCGCGGCGGTGCGCTGGATGACGCCCAAACAGCACAACGCTTCCTGGGCGATATTGAAAGCGAAGTTGACCGCCTCACCGCAATGGTCAACGATCTATTAGATTTGTCGAAAATTGAATCCGAATTTGACCGTCAAGTATATGAAACCGTCGATCTTGGCTTATTGATAAGAGAAGTTTGCGAAATCTTCAGCGTGCGCGCTAAAAAATCCGCCATAAAGTTGCAACACCAAGTCGAAGTTAGATTTCCCTTCGTGCTCGGCAACGAAGATCAACTCCGGCGGGTACTCGACAATCTCATCATAAACGCCCTCAACTACACGCCAGAAAACGGGACTGTCGAACTGCGGCTGAATTTAGCGCCCAACACCGGTTGGCTCCACCTAGAAGTGGAAGACACAGGGCGCGGCATCGCGGCCAGACATATCCCACACATTTTTGAGCGCTTCTACCGCATTGATCAAACACGCCCCCTCAATGGCCGCCCATCAGGAACCGGCCTGGGCTTAGCTATTGTCCAATCCATTATCGAAGCGCATCATGGCACGGTCAGCGTAAAAAGTGCGCCAGGCGAAGGAACGACTTTCACCATTGAGTTGCCTTCATTCCAGGGCGTGCCAAATGCACCTCAGGCAAACAGCGATAAATGGTAAACGATTTTCTCACCCATGTAGCCTAAAGTATCTCTCCCCTCGGCCAGCGGCCTCGACACATCTGAAATTAATTTTGCCGCCCGGATCCCCATATGATTGGCAACTACCCGTTCGCGGCCATCACTGGGCATATTGACCACCCTACTGCTATCATGCTGTTCGTGCACCATCGTGCTCGACCCCCCCCCGTCGAAAGAAATGCCCTGACGAACCCCCAGCCCAACTAACAGTTCGGCCAATTCTTTCAGGCTGAGTGCAGCGCGCAATTTTAAAGGGGGGCCTTCGGCAACGACCAACACCAAGAAGTTTTTCGCCGTGATTCCCAGTGCGGTGCGCGGGGCAAGAATTTCACAATATTCGGGTTTGCGGCAGGTGAGCAATTTCGGGTTCACCGCACCATCGATCACTAATGTATGTGACCCTGAAATCGCGTTCCACACCTCGCCTGATGGCCCCCCGATTTGCACTTCATTGTCCGGTGAAATAAAAACGGTCGGCTCTACCGAAGCCGCTGAATAGACATCCCCTTCGCAAGCGGCTAATCCTTTCGGGTCATCCACGGCCAGCCATTCATCGCCATTAACCGCCAACTGAAGCCCATACTGTCTCAAAAATTTCGAGGTTGTGCGTCCGAGAGCCACCCGCGGCGTAACCACCAAATCAATCTCCGGGTCAGCTAAGTCAATCAGCGCGATATGGGCAGTATACTCACGGGGGGACGAATGGCAAACCTTTCGGTAGAAAACGCCCTGAAACAACTGTGTGTACCCGGCATCAAGAATCTCGGCAGGCACAACTGGGGGAGCAGCCATCGCTTGAGGCACAGAAACAGCCCTCCAATGCAAATGGCGCACATTTCCCATTCCACGATAACTGATCATCTCAAAATCGGTATCCGGCAAAATGCGCGCGAACAATTCATCATACCAGGCTCGGATTTTAGCAGCGCCACGAATGGTCCGTTCGGCGGTCACATGCACGCCTCGTTCAGCATACAGGCCCACCATTTGCGCGGGATCTTTAGCGTTCAGCGTGTGCAGGTAATTTTCCAGCATTTCATCGGGGAGGGCGGTGATTAGCCAGGGGTGATTCTTCACTTCATCCCAGGCGTGAGCGATGGCCCCTGATCGAGCCGAATCCCAATCCCAAAAATTGACTGCGCTGAGATTTAGCTCTTGCGCGGCGAGAAGGAAGTTCTTGATCTCGCCCGGGGTTGGCTGCCAACTAGAGGTGGCATAGGCTGCTCCCACAGGGATGACCGGTCGAGTAGGGCGTAAGGCATCAAATTCGTTGAAACTCCGTTCGAGTTGTGTCTTGGGGTTATGCGCCTGCACCCAGAAGACTTTGGGCATGTTATAGTCACAATAATTCAAAAATTCTCGCCAGGGAATGCGCGGATGGTAAGAAGGAAAACGATAGGAGCTGAAGGCTGTTGGCAATGCCGGTAATGAGGCGCGCAAGGCGGCCATATAGGCTTGGGCGGCAGCAGCTTTTCCGGCTTCTTCATAGGCATCTTCAGCGCATATCACGAACCCATCTAATTTCAACTCTTTAATCTGCTGAATAGCGGTGCGCGCTTCACCTCGCGGATCATCGCCGGTAACAAATTGCCAGCCCCAAACCTGGATACGCGCGTCCCGTAGCGCCCAGGCAACCGGCTGGATAGGGTGTTGATTGATGGGCGTAGTTCGGTCAGCGATCTTGATAATCACATGGCTAAGATCTGCTCTCCCCGCGCGCAGAGCAATATCCGCAGGGTCGCCCTTCTCGCATTGTTGAATTTCTGAAATAAAAAAGCCTTTGCCGGTCAGCACCTGGTTATCTCCTTCTTCCCCCTACGGTGCAAGCTCTGTACCATACGAACAACAATGGGATATACAGCGTACGCTCATATCCCATTGACGATGATGCCCTGGGCGGGAGTCGAACCCACAACCTAGGCTTTAGGAGAGCCTTGCTCTATCCTATTGAGCTACCAGGGCTTGAAGAAAATTATAGCATTTGGGGCCGCGCCCAGCAAGACAACCAGGGCTTTCTTAAAGTCGAAACGAAAAGCGCTTTTACCGCTGAGAGCGCAAAGAACGCAGAGAAAAATTTAAAAAACTCAGCGAACCCGGCGTTCTCTGCGGTAAATTTCTGGTATAGCACAAATTTAAGAAAGCCGTGGCAAGACAACAGCCAGGCTACAGTTCGCGCAATGAATATACGTTCACTGGCTCATCGCGACCTTGCAAATTTTTTGCACCAAGATCATCAACCTGGGCATGCGGCACAAGTTGATGGGTTGTTGCGCTGATCCAAATTTCGCCACCTTTGGCCGATTCTTGCAGGCGCCGGGCGATGTTGACCGTATCACCAATCACCGTGTAATCCATCACCCGCTCAGAACCAATATTGCCAACAATGGCCTCCCCAGAATGAATGCCCACACCCAACCCTAACGGCGCCAACAATTGATCTTGTGATAGGGTTTGAAGTTGGCGGAAGCATTGCTGCATCTCAAGCGCAGTGCGCAAGGCGCGTTCGGCGTCATTCTCTCCGCTGATCGGCGCGCCATAAAAGGCCATAATCGCATCCCCAAGAAATTTATCGAACGTACCCTTGTTGCTAACAACGATCTCAACCAATTCTGTAAAAATCAAATTAAGCATATCGACAACTTGCGGCGCGGGGTGCAGAGCGCTGAAGCGGGTGAAATGGCGCAGGTCGGCAAAGAGCACCGTGACCTGACGAGTCTCGCCGCCCAATTTCAGGTGGCGTTCTGGATCGGTCAGGATGGTGTCGGCAATCTCCTGATCTACATAGCGGTTGAGTACCTGCCGCAATAACGCATTACGACTTTCGAGATCGTCGTGCAATCGTTTCAGCCGCAACAACGAACGCACGCGAGTCAGTAATATCACCGAACTAAAGGGCTTGGTAATAAAATCATCGGCGCCGGCCTCAATGGCTTTGAGTTCCTCATCCTGAGCATCCAAAGCGGTGACGATGATCACGGGAATAAATTGGGTCTGCACATCGTTTTTTAGGCGCTTGCACACGGTGAGGCCGTCCATGCGCGGCATGCGAATATCCAACAAGACCATATCCGGGCGTTCTTCCTGGATAGATTCCCAGGCCTGAATCCCATCGGCACATGCTCGCACCCGGCAACCGGCATTGGTGAGATAATTTTCCAAGACGTCGCGAATAAACCAATCATCATCGGCTATCAGGACATTTGGCGAACGAGAGAATTCGGTTCTAAAATCCATGATCCACTAAAAGGGCAGTTTTTTATGGGGAAGCCCGAAAATAGGGGTGTGCGGGGCGCGAAGCGCCCCGCACACCCCTATTTTCGGAATATCTTTCATCTCTTGGGCAATTGCACAGTAAATTGCGTCAGTTCTTGGTTTAGTCTAACTGGCTGGTTGCAATCGCTTTCTTGACTTCGCCAATTGCCTGAGTAACCTCGATTTCGCGAGGACAGGCCACCGTACAGTTAAAAATGGTATGACAACGGTATACCCCAAACTGATCGTTGAGGATTTTCAGGCGGTCAACAGCGGCTTTATCACGGCTATCGAAGATAAAACGATGGGCATTGACAATGGCCGCCGGGCCAACATACTCGCCATTGGCCCAGAAGGATGGGCAAGACGTCGTGCAAGCCGCGCACAAAATGCACTTGGTGGTGTCATCAAAACGCTCGCGGTCTTCGGGGCTTTGCAACTGCTCACGCTGAGGCGTTTCACTATCGGCCATGAAATAGGGCATCACCGATTTGTAGTGATCGAAAAACGGCTCCATATCCACAATAAGATCACGCTCAACCGGCAACCCCAAAATCGGCTCGATCTTGATGGTCGTGCCGACATCTTGAACCAGCACTTTGCACGCCAGACGATTGACACCATTGATACGCACGGCATCGGAACCGCAGACACCATGCGCGCAGGAGCGCCGATAAGAGAGTGTCTCATCCTGATAATCTTTGATGGTTTCCAATAAATCCAGGACTCGGTCAGTAGGTTCGGCTTCGACAACAAATTTATCGAAATGCGGTTTTTTGTCCTTTTCAGGATCAAAGCGGAAGATTTTTAGTGTTACTTGCATGAGACCTTCTCCTAATACACCCGCTTCATCGGTTTGTAATCGGTTATTGTGACCGGCTTATACTTCAACATGACTTCGCCATCACGCATCCAGGCCAGGGTGTGTTTGAGCCAGCGCTTGTCGTCGCGTTCGGGGTAATCGTCACGGGCGTGCGCACCGCGGCTCTCTTTGCGGGCCAGCGCCGAGACAGCCGTAACCTCAGCCAGATCCAGCAGGTTACTCAACTCCCAGGTATTCAATATGGCGGTGTTGTAGAGCGTTCCCTGGTCTTCAACCCGCACATCTTTGAAACGTTCCTGAAGTTCGCGGACTTTCTCAAGCGCCATCTGCATGCCCTCTTCGACCCGGAAAACACTGACATGCTCAAACATGACATCTTTCATTTCCCTGGCAATATCGGCGGTCTTTTCCTTGCCGCTGCCATTACGAAGGGCAGCAAACTGGGAACGGGCAAAATCGGCTACATCACCGGGCAACGGCTGGAAAGAAGCCCCGCGGGCAAATTCCGCAGCCCGGATACCGGCCTCTTTGCCAAAGACGACAATATCCAACAACGAGTTCGTGCCCAGGCGGTTAGCGCCATGCACCGAAACACAAGCCACTTCTCCGGCGGCATAGGCCCCCGGCATGATGGTGTTTTTCTCATCGATGAACACTTCCGTGCGCATGTTAGTGGGAATGCCGCCCATAGCATAGTGCGCCGTAGGCTGCACCGGCATGGGCTGGGTCACCGGGTCAACGCCCAGATAGGTATGGCAGAAATCGATAATGTCGGGCAGTTTAGCGAGAATTTCTTCGGCGGTGATTCTGAAGGGAGAGCCATCCGGGCGAGTACGGTTATCGAGAGCGGCAAATTTATTAACCGTCTCTGGGGTGACATCCAGATAAAGATAGCGTCTGCCATTGATGCCCAGCCCCTCTTTCATTTCCAAGTACATTGCCCGGCTGACGACATCGCGCGAAGCCAGGTCTTTGACTGTGGGGGCGTAACGGTCCATGAAGCGTTCGCCGCGACCATTGAGCAGCACGCCGCCCTCGCCACGCACGCCCTCGGTAATCAGAATGCCCATCTTGTAAATGCCGGTCGGATGGAATTGGAAGAACTCCATATCCTCTGCCGGAATGCCGCGCCGCAGGGTTATTGCCACACCATCACCGGTGTAGGCATAGGCGTTGGAGGTAATTTCCCAAACGCGGCCATGCCCACCGGTGGCGAAGATCACGGCCTTAGCATGGAAAACATGGAACTCGCCGGTTGCCAGTTCTAACGCAACCACCCCAGCCGCGGCACCATTGACCGTAATCATATCGACGACGTGGAACTCATCGTAAAAGGTGACATTGTGCTTGATGCATTGCTGATACAGGGTTTGCAAGATCATGTGCCCTGTGCGGTCGGCCGCGTAGCAAGCCCGGGTGACGGGCTTTTTGGTCAGGTTGTTGGTATGCCCGCCAAAGGGGCGTTGTGCGATGGTGCCATCGGGGTTGCGCGAAAAGGGCAGCCCCATATGTTCCAACTCATAGACCACTTCAGGAGCCACATCGCACATAAATTCGATGGCGTCCTGATCGCCCAGATAATCACTGCCTTTGACGGTGTCGAAGGTGTGCCATTCGGGGCGGTCTTCTTCGGCGTTGCCCAAAGCCGCGCCAACGCCGCCCTGAGCGGCTCCGGTATGGGAGCGCGTTGGGTACAGTTTGCTAAGAACCGCGGTGCTGGCGCCTTTGGATGCGTACAGGGCTGCCATTAATCCGGCGCCGCCACCGCCGACAATTACTACTTCGTATTGATGCTGTTTCATAACGTTTTCTCCACTCTGCCTCAGGAACCCAGAATCACGTACACGGCTACTAAGACCATGAAGATCCAGAGCACGAAAATGACCAGGCGAAGGACAACCGCCCAGAAGGGGCGCTGGATGTAATCTTCCAGGACAACGCGCAAACCATTCAGGCCATGCGTCCCACCAAAGAAAATAGCCAGGAACTGCATAATCTGCCAGAAGCCGTTTGCCCAGCCCAATGTCACGTCGGGAATATTGCTATCGAGTACGTGATTCGAATTGGGGAAGAAGGTCCAACGCATCAAGGTGCCTAAATCCATTTGGGTGCGCGCCCCCATAACGAGAGCCGCCGCCATGCCCACGATCGCCAAGAAAAAGAAGGCCAACCCCGAGAGGCGCGTGAACATCCACATCATGTATTCGAGATTCCACCCTGGGTGAGGAATTTTTTTCGTTTGCATAATTTTCATCCCATCCTTTAGCCGCCCGAAATAAAGCGCTGCAACATGACGAAAATGGTCAGCCCATACAGCGGCACAAAAACAAGCCATTGCAACCAGGTCATTTCACGCTGATAGCGGATCATCTTCGGCCATATATCCAGAATGATGATGCGCATGCCATTGAGGGCATGGAATAGCACGCTGAACACGATGAATAGCTGGAAGAAAACGGACTCATAAATGATATTGATGTCGATGGCCCAGTCGCTGCCCATTTGCTGGGTGAAAAATGAAGCCACCACGTGCAAACTGACAAAGACGATCATACCCAGGCCGGAGATTCGATGAAGGATCCAGGCCAACATTGGCCCCCCGCCTTTATACGTTAATCCATCAAAGAAACCGACTTTCCTGTCAAGCGTCATTGAACGCCTCCTCTCATTTGTGAGGTGATTAGGTTAGTTAATTGCTGCACTGGCCGATGCCGGCGCGAAATTACATCTGCGTTATTATACCGCTATGTTCGTTCATAGATTTTCGGAATTGCGGTTCGCAATTTCGCAAGAGAAAGTTATTCGCTTTTTTTTTACCGTACATTTGACAAGAAAAGCGAGCGAGAAATGCGAAAATTCTGCTCAACGAGTTTCTTTGAGTATTCTTCCACTTCCACTGCGACATGCTCTGCCTCCACTCAGGACACTTACGATTGCTTTTTCTCGTGATATATGATGGAGAGAATAAAACTCCCAATATTTATCCGTACTACTTCTTCCTAAAACCTTCTCCTTGCAATATGCTGCATAGGGCCTCTACCTATTATCGCAAAGATATTTCCTTCGATTAAGTGACAGAGTACATGGTTTGTTAGTTCCAGGTTTCCTCAACATTCTCAATCTTCTGTTTTATAATACGGGGTGATGTTATAAATTTCAAAATAACCTTAAAATAGGGGTGTGCGGGAGCGTGTTCCCTGCACACCCCTATTTTCGGGATTTCATTACCGGTATATACCGATCAGAAGCAATCCACCAGGAGGCAAGGATGGCGAAGAAAGTTTCATCCCCTACGCTAAGTCGTCGCGATTTTTCGAAAATTGTGATGACGTTTCTAGGGTCGATCATGGGGGCCATTGTCGGCTTTCCACTTATCGGCTACATTATTTCACCGGCACTCAAGGCCCAGGAAGTTGACGATTGGGTTTCCTTAGGGCCGCTGGAAGGGTATCCCATTGGAATGCCCAAGTTATTCAGTTTCACGCGCACGAAGATCAATGGTTGGGAACGCACAACCAATAGTTTTGGCGTGTTTGTGATGCGAAAATCAGCAAGTGAGATGAGTGTCTATTCCAATGTTTGCACGCACCTGAGTTGCCGTGTGAATTGGAGCGATGACGAACAGGCTTATCTCTGCCCTTGCCATGATGCCCAATTCGATGTGAATGGCGATGTCATCTACGGGCCGCCCCCCCGGCCCATGGATGAATATGAGTTCAAGATCGAAGATGGAAACATTCTCATTCACTTAACGGAGGCATAGCCATGGCTGAAAAAATCTTCAATTGGTTAGATGAACGCCTCGGCTTAGAGGCCATTTACAGCGCTGTATTGGACCGCAAAGTACCCAAAGTAAACTGGTGGTTCACCCTGGGCAGCGCCAGCCTGTTCTTATTTGTCATGCAAGGCATCACCGGCATCTTCCTGACCATGTATTATGTACCCTCTCCCGACAAAGCCTACGACAGTGTGCAATACATCATGAACGGCGTAGCCTTCGGCTGGCTGATCCGCGGCATTCACCATTGGGGAGCCAGCCTGATGGTGCTGATTGTCTTCATTCACATGCTGCGCACCTTCTTTTACGGCGCCTATAAATATCCCCGCGAGGTCACCTGGCTGACAGGCGTTCTCTTGCTGCTCTTCACCCTGGGGATGGGCTTCACCGGCTATTTGCTGCCCTGGAACCAGCGAGCCTATTGGGCTACGACCGTTGGTACTGAGATCGCCGGCACCGTGCCCGGGATTGGCGAATTCATCCTCAAAGTTCTGCGGGGCGGAACCGACCTGAGCGCGGTGACACTGGCGCGCTTCTTCTCAGCGCATATTTGGATTTTGCCCCTGGGCATCCTGTTGGCAATTAGCGTGCATATGTATCTCATCATCCGTTTGGGGATTTCCAACGTCCCCTCGGAAGACGAATAAGCGCCGGAGGGAAGGAGACCTATCGTGAACGAAGAATTCAAGAAAAAATACCACGAGAAATATACCGCCGCCAAGCAGAAGGGTGTTAAGTTTTGGCCGGACATCATCTACAAAGACCTGATCGTCTCATTTGGGTTGTTCATACTTTTAGTTGGGTTGGCAACCTTCATTGGGGTGGCACAAGAACCCAAAGCAGATCCCAATGATACAGCGTACATTCCCCGCCCTGAATGGTACTTCCTATTTCTGTTCGAGGCGCTCAAGTTTGTACCCGGCTCAATCGAGTGGGTGGGCACGGCGCTGGTGCCCGGAATTGCCGTACTGGCCCTATTCCTGCTGCCCTTCCTCGACAAAAACCCCTACCGCAACTGGAAAAAGCGCAAGGTGGGTATTTCTGTAATGAGTGTAATCGTACTCGGCATCATCGGTTTAACTGTACGCGCCGTGGCAACCACACCCGAGCAGGAGGAGGTTTCCCTGGCCGGATCGATCGCCGAACAAGTGGTGCAAGGGCAAGACCTGTATTCCATTTACTGTGCCGAATGCCATCAGCCCGATGGCGAGGGTGGTGAGGTCGTTGGCGTTGAAGGGCTGGAAGGCGTTTATATCAAACCGATCAACAGCCAGGATGAGATGTGGACGCGCACCGATGAAACACTCTTCAACATCGTCGATATGGGTCAGCAAGACTTGGGCATGCCGCCCTACGGCCTGGGTTATGGCGGCGAGTTGCAACGCAGCGAGATCGAAGCCCTTGTGGCCTTTATGCGCTACACCTGGGATGAGCGCGCTGAAATCCCCGAAGAGGCGATCATCGGCATTCCCGCATTGGCCGAGGGCGAAGTGCCATCCTACGAGGTGCATATCTCGGCGGTTGCCAAACGCTATTGTGTTTCCTGCCACCGCCCCGGCAAAGAAAACAACGAATATCTGATGCAGACGTATGAGGAAATTCTCAAAACCGGGGACAATGTAGGTCACAATGTCATTGCCGGTGATCTGGAGAGTTATCTCATTGTGACCCTGCACCGACAATCCATTTACGATGACAGCGGGCAAGAAATCATCGGCCCCATGCCACCCAGCAAAGATCTGAAAGCCGAATATATTGATATGTTTGAGCGCTGGATCCTGGCTGGTATGCCCGAAACTGCTGATGAAGCCGCCGCATTAAGTGAACCGCTCCCAGCAGGGGAGGCCGCCCCTGAAGAAGTTCCCGCCGAGGAGCCAACCCCCACACCCTAAACGCACCCGAATCTACATACGCTCAAAGCCCGGTTTTTTTAAACCGGGCTTTTTTTATGCGGGGCAATGGCATCTTTATCTTGAAAATAATCCAAACATCAAAATCCAAGTAATTTGGAACGAAATTTCCGGTATTCATGATCTCCTCATACATACGCTGTTCAAGATACCCATACCCAATCCAAAAGCGGATTATGTTTATTCATGGAAGATGTCTTGTAGCGCATGTTCAACGACTTCATTCAGGCATATATCAATATTGATTATATATGTGCAATTACTTGACAAAATACATTCAATGCGATAAACTGGCATCATAACCACAAACTAAATTATGGTACTCAGAGAGAATAGTATTATGGCCGCATATCTAAGTTTTAAAGAAATCTGGCGCAATAAAAGCCGCTATCTATTGTTTAGCCTTGTTATTGCCCTCATAACCGTACTGGTACTCTTTACTGCCGGACTGGGTGAAGGCCTTGCTTCGGCAAACAAGGAATACCTGGAAAAAATCAATGCTGATGTGCTCGTTTTTCAAGAAGATACCGGCTACTCAACCCTGGAGAGTCGCCTGGATTATAAAATCCTGCAAAATGTGCGTCGCTGGGATGGTGTCGCCGCAGTTGGGGCAATCGGGTTTAGTAACGCATCTCTGGTGTTCCAAAATGGCAGTGAGCCGATTGATGTTTCCTTAATTGGTGTCGAACCCGGAAAACCCGGTTCGCCCCCCGCATTCGAAGGACAAGCCTTGCGCACACGACAAGCCAAAGTCGCCGTAATCGATGAGCGCATTGCCGATCAAGCCAATTTACAGATTGGCGACATCATCACTCTCAAAAGCACGCAGGGCACAGATGATCAATTCTACGAAATTAAAATTACCGGCATCACTGACGGGCGGCAATACTTCTTCCAGCCCTCCGTTTTTGTTGCGCTGCAAGTCTGGGATGAAATCCGCCCGAAAGCTGAAGCAGCCAACACTACCACCCCGCTGTTGCCCAACATCCTGGCTGTACAACTCAATGATCCATCAGCCATCAACCGTGTATCGAGTTTACTAGAGAATCGAATAGACGGCATTGAAGTCACCGATATTCGCACCGCCTACGAAGCATCACCGGGCTACGCCGAGCAGCAGGCCACCCTGAACACCATGAAAGGCTTCACCTTCCTCATCGGCGTGCTGGTTATTGGCGGTTTCTTCCAAATACAAACACTCCAAAAAGTCCCTCTGATCGGTATGCTAAAAGCCATTGGGACATCCAATCCCACAATCGCTACAACAGCAGTATTACAGATTATCTTTGTGACCGTGTTTGGGGTTGCCCTAGGCGGAGCCGCTACGCTGGGCATGGCGCTGGGGCTTCCGGCGGGCATTCCCATTTTGTTTACCGGCACATCGGTGTTGGTCGCGGCAATTGCCCTGCTCTTGATCGGCCCCATTGGCGGGATGGTCTCAATCCGATTGGCCTTAAAAGTCGAACCCCTGCGGGCATTGGGGATGTAGATTGTAACAACAAGTTGCAAATTATTAGTTGAAGGACTGGCTACCGGACAATTTCTTCGAATAGGACGCGGAAAAGCTAAAAACAGGCCGAGAACTTGTAATTTTGAACTGAAAGTCATTGAAATATCCGCGTTATTCCGCGTCAATCCGCGTCCAATTTCAAAATGTCAGGTAACCAGATTGAAGGATAAAATGGAAAACACAATTTTAGAAACACGTAGTGTAGCAAAAGTTTATGAGACCGGCAATTTAGTCGTCCGCGCCGTGGATGGCGTTTCGATCAACGTGAAGGCGGGAGAATTTGTGGGATTGGTGGGACCTAGCGGTTCTGGCAAGACCACCATGCTGGCAATGCTGGCAGCTCTCTTGTATGCCAGCGAGGGTGCGCTGAATATCGACGGGCAAAATCTCAACGACATGAATGACACCCAACGCACACGCTTCCGCCGCCAGCACATCGGCTTTACATTTCAGTCGAACAATCTGGTGCCTTACCTCACCGCCCTAGAGAATGTCGAGTTAATGCTACGCCTGAACAAGATGTACGATCGCCGCAACCGCCAACGCGCCCATGATTTGCTCATCCGCCTGGGGCTGGGGGACCGCCTGCACAACCTACCCGGCCAGCTTTCTGGGGGGCAACAGCAACGCGTGGCGATTGCTCGTTCGTTGATCCATAACCCCAGCGTGGTGCTGGCCGATGAGCCTACCGCCAGCCTGGACACCGAACGCGCCAATCAGGTCGTCGGCATCTTTGCCGATCTGATCCACGAGCAGAACAAGGCCGGCATTATGGTGACTCACGACTTGCGCATGTGCAAATATGTAGACAAAGTTATCCAGATGGTGGATGGCAAAGTCAGTAATGTGATTACCGACCGGGCAGCCATTGCGCAACTGGCCGACAGCAGCAAGTTTTTAGAGGCCACTGCCCAACAAGCCGCTTCGCCCCCTTTGCCCCACAGATACAGCACTCCGGCGATGCCGAACCTCGTTGGAGCCGCAGTTGGCGGAGATTGACGAAAACGAGTCTATCAATTAGATCAACTCACTCCGCACCTTAAGTACAGCCCGCCCCCTGTGGCTGAGTTGATTCTTCTTCTCCATGGAGAGTTCTGCCATTGTGCGGCCCGTTCCCGCTACCAGGAAGATGGGATCGTAGCCAAAGCCAAACTCGCCGCGCTCTTCTGAGATGATCTCACCGGGGCAGATGCCCTCATAAAAACGAGTGTCCCCCTCCGGCGCAGCCAGCGCCACCACACAGATAAAGCGCGCCTCCCAGGGACGCGGCACCCCTTGTAAATTTTCCAGCAAAAAGGCCCGACGATCGGCATCGGTAGCATTTTCGCGCGGGAGATAACGGGCCGAATGCAGCCCTGGCGCGCCACCTAATGCTTCTACCTCAAGACCTGAATCATCCGCCAGCGTCAGCAACCCGGATGCCTGCATAAAGGCTTGCGCTTTAAGGGCCGCATTTTCGGCATAGGTTGACCCGATTTCGTCAACATGTAGATTAAGTCCCAAATCGGCAGGCATCACCAGCGTGATGGGCAAGTTTCTGAGTAATGCCTGAATTTCTTCGAGCTTCCCACAATTTTGTGTCGCTATCAGTAATTTTAGTTGCATAAAAACTCCACACGTTCTGCGAACATCAACACTCCATCAATGTCTACAAACGCCCAAAGCATATCACACTCTTTTTGGCGGCTCTATGCTATAATGCCGCCATCTTTAACATTACGGTCAGGTGACAAAAATGTCCAAACCCGATCACACTCTCTTGCTCGAAATCGGCTTTATCGTTCACGCCGATATTGGCTACAGCCGCACGTTTGAGTTTGAGTTTGCGCACCTTAACGTTGATGGCGATCTGGACATCAACGAAGTCGGCGGCCAAATCACCATCTCGCGCACTCGCGATGGCCTGCTCACACAGGCAAATTTTACCGGTACGATCGAGGCTACCTGCGTACGCTGCCTGGAAGTTGCGTATCCGAACCTGGATTGTGAGTTTTCAGAGCTGTTCACCCTGCATTCACAAGCCGATGCGCATACCGAACTGGTGGTCCCCGCTAATGGGAAAATTGATTTCGGCCCGATTGTGCGGGAATACATGCTGCTAGAAGTTCCCATGAACACCCTATGCCGTCCCGACTGCAAGGGGCTATGCCCGCAATGCGGCAGCAACCGCAACGATCAGGATTGCGGTCACAGTATCGCGCCTGTGGATGCGCGCTTTTCGGCGCTGCAATCTTTGCTAGACGATCAACAGAAGGACAAATAAATAACTTAACTCAAGTTGCCACCTGCAAGCACATAAAGCTGTAGGCGAGTAAAAAT
>CAYFMI010000030.1:0-45134 GCA_964344175.1 uncultured Anaerolineales bacterium | reverse complement strand
TTTGCGCTCTCAGCGGTAAAAGCGCTTTTCGTTTCGACTTTAAGAAAGCCCTGCACGAACCTTGCATCAGAATTACATAAGTATGGGACTTTTACCGCCGCAAATGGGCACACAACAAAAGCTCCTTAAAACCAAAAGCTCCTGGCATAAACCAAGAGCTTGTAGTGCCGAAGGTGGGAGTCGAACCCACACTCCCGTAATGGGAACTACGCCCTGAACGTAGCGCGTCTGCCTGTTCCGCCACTTCGGCATACAGGCGATATTGTACTCGGTTTCATATATTTGTCAACGGATTTGATTTTGCCGCACCGTACCGCCATGCTATAATTCCTGAAGAAGCAATTCAGGCAATTCAAGACAAGAGCATTGATCAGTTATGGGTAATACCATCCAGCAAATACTCAATGTGCTAACTACATTTCCAGGCAATTTGGTTTACCATATGACCCTGGCCTTTTCTGTTGCTGGCGCTTTGCAAGCATCGTTAACCTTATGGCGCGACAGCGAGTTCCCCCAAGGACGGCGCATGGTAATCGGCTTGGGGTTATTACTGGGAATGCGGTTCGTGATCTTCTTGAGTGCGGGTCTTGCCCAACAAGGGTTGTCAAATCCGCACATTCTCTTACCGTTGTTTGACCGCGCCGTTACAACATTGAGTTTGATTGTAATTCTGTGGTTGTGGATTTTCCCAGAACCCACCCGCCTGGCAGACGCGGCCAGCGGATTGTTGAGTCTGCTAACTTTAACTGTTTTTGCACTTAGCTGGGTGTGGTGGCAAGGCCACTACGCCGAGGCGGCTTTTAATACATCCTGGCTTGACATTGGTTGGGAATTTTTTGCTGTCGCTTTGATCCTGCTAGGACTGACCTTGCTGATCCTCCGTCGCCCTAACGGCTGGGAATATGGCCTGGGGATGATATTATCTGTCCTGCTGGGGCATATCTTGCATTTGATCAACCCGACCGCGAATAGCGATTTTCCCGGCTTTGTGCGGCTGGCACAAATGGCCGCTTATCCATTATTGTTTACATTGCCGCGCCGTTTCAGCCTTCCCTCGCCCCCAACAGCTGCATCCGTTGCTGAACTTACGCCCCCGGTAACGCTGGAAACGATCCAAGAAAGGCCCCGTTACGGCATTGATCCAGAACACTTTCAAACGATCTTGGCGATGCTGGCAGATACATCGTTACCGAAACTCTGTCGCTCCATTACCCGCGCTATCGGTGAAACCATGCTGGCGGATATTTGTCTGGTCGTTTACCCGCCGACAGAAACCGGGCAATTCACCATTCAATGCGGCTACGATTTAATTCGGGAAGAAATCTTGGGGAGCATGGCCCTCGACCAAGAAAAACTCCCCTTGCTGACAACCGCGCTAAGGAAGTCGCGCCCGCTCCGCCTGCCGTCTAGCAGCACATCGCAAGATCTAAGCAACTTGGGTAACAGCCTCGGGTTGGGGAGTACCGGTCACCTCCTGGCAGGGTTCGTCCCCTCTCCAGATGATGACCCAATCCTGGGCATAATTCTGCTATCTCCGCACTCTGACCGGCGCTGGAGCAAAGCCGATCAGAATTATCTCGAAGAGATCACCAATAGCTTGGCCCCGATCTTGCACCAAGCCCAAGCATGGCAATCGACGCAAGAAGAACTTGAAAAAACCAAGAATAACTTGATCACTTTCCAAACCATGTTGGAGCAAGCCCAGGCGGAGAATGCCAGCCTGCAATCCGATCAACAAACACTCAGCAAAGAAGCACTAGGCGAACGAGCCGTCGGTGAGCTTGAGGAGCTCCGAGAAGAGTATAAGAAAGGCCAAGATACCATCTCTCGGCTACAAGTTGAAAACCGCCGTCTGGGTGAAATGGTCGAAAGCCTAATCAGCGCAGCAGACACCCATGAATTAACCACATCGGGACAACTGCGCAAAGAACTCCAAACCGCCCTCGAAGAAAATGCCCGCCTAAAAAATCAAATTGCAGTTGTAGAACAACAAGTCTTCGAACTGGCCGAAACACCCGCAACAACGAGTACAATGACCGAAGCGCAAACAGAAATTTTCGCATCCATTGCACAGGATCTACGACAACCAATGTCTTCGATTGTCGGCTACGCCGATTTGTTATTGGGTGAATCGGTGGGCATTCTGGGCGCGCTGCAACGAAAATTCCTAGAGCGTATACGCGCTTCGACAGAACGGATGGAAATTCTGCTCGAGGATTTGATCCGAGTCACAATTATGGATGGCGAACAATATCAACTCAACCCCGAAGCCGTTGACCTGGGGAGCGCGATCGACAAAGCCATATCCGACACCAGTGCACAAATGCGCGAGAAAAATATCATCTTACGGGTAGATTTACCCCAAGAGCTACCCTACATTCACGCCGACCGGGATGCGCTCCAGCAAATTTTGATTCATTTGCTGAAGAACGCCGGGGGGGTTTCTCCAGTTGAGGGAGAAATCTACCTGCGTGCCGAAATTCAAGATCCAGGCGATAGCCATAGATACATACTCATCCAGGTGGCCGACCAGGGCGGCGGCATACCCCAGGAAGAATTACCACGTGTCTTTTCACGGCTTTACCGCGCCGACAATCCGCTGATTGAGGGAGTCGGCGATACCGGTGTGGGGTTGTCCATTGCAAAAACACTTGTTGAAGCCCACGAAGGTCGAATTTGGGTAGATACGGAAATGGGCACTGGCTCGGCCTTTAACTTGATGCTGCCGCTTTATGATGGGCAGTCAGCTCCGCAGCGTGAGGAGGGGAGCGCTTGATTGGCGGTCGCCGCGAACTTCTGGTAGGAATATTGACCGCGTTGGTTTCTACAATGATCTTAGGCGGGAGTTTAGTCGCGGCAATTGCTGAAGATCCTGCAACAATTGCTCAAATGGCAGCCCCCAGCAATACGCGATCGCCAACCCCATTGCCAACGACCAGGCCCGGCGACCCAACCTACACCCCCTCACCAACCGCCCTCCCCACCGAGACAGCCACATCCCCACCCACATCGACCACGTGCCCGGTTCCGTCTGGGTGGCACGAAATCACCATCCGTTCGGGAGATACACTCAAAAGCCTGGCTGCTGCTTACGATACCAGCGCAGAAGAAATCGCCGAAGGCAATTGTTTGTTGTCCAATCATTTACCCGAAAACACAACCTTGTTTGTGCCACAGCTAGCAGCTTCTGCAACATCAACAACTGTTGTCACCTACAAATCACCTACTCCGCCTCCTGTAATTGTCTGCGGACCGCCTCCATCAGGGTGGATACTTTACACAGTTAAGTCCGGCGAAAACCTTTATCGTATTGGGCTGGCTTATGGTGTTTCTGTTGGCGAACTACAACAAGCGAATTGCCTGGGAAATTCTACCTATATTCAAGCGGGGCAACAAATTTATGTGCCTAATGTAGCGACCATTACTGCCACATTCACCCAAACGTCCACGCCCACGAAAACCAGCACTTCGGCTCCACCGACCTCAACCGCCACGGCCACGACCGCTGCTACACCAACAGCAACATCAACCACCCTACCGAGCGCGACACCCAGCCCAACGTCCAGCGCCACGCTTGCACCCACAGCAACACTCACACCGACAGCCACCAACACCCTGGTGCCTAGCGCAACCGCCACCGCCTCGCCGCTTCCATCGAACACGCCCACTACTTCTCCCTAGATGGGAAATCCAGGCAACACTCATAGGAACAGCATCCTTACTTCACAGCCATGAAACAGCGCAAACCGTTGATCTGGATAATCTTCATTGCAACATTCTTGATGGCATGCAATTTTTCATACTATGCCAGCGCGGTTCCTGAAGATACAACCCAAATTCAATCTCAGAGTACCAGCACCAGGGCGCTGGCAACAATCGCACAAGATGCAACCCCAACGGCCACACCTTTTCAGCCTGTGCCGCCAACCCCAACCTACATTCCTACCGCTTTCCCCACGCCAGTACCAACGGCCACACCTGCGCCTGCACCAAGCTCCCCCCCCGTTCAAGAAGGCGGCGTCTCTGCACAGCCCATCAACCATCCGCAAGATCAGGTCAATATCCTTCTATTAGGCTCCGATCAACGGATTGGTGAAATTGGCTTCCGTACCGATACGATTGTGCTTCTCAGCATCAACACCCGCAACAAAACAGCCAGCATGGTTTCTTTCCCGCGCGATCTTTACGTCTACATCCCCGGTTGGACATATCAACGTATCAACACAGCCATGTATCATGGCGGCTTCCCATTGTTGGCACAAACCTTCGAGTACAATTTTGGCGTTCGATTAGATTATCATGTACTGGTGGGCTTGAACGCGTTCATCGAAACGATTGACAGCTTGGGGGGCATCGACGTCCATGTGGGCCAAACACTTTCTGATCATCGCACGGCTTTTGGCTACTACACCGTAAAGGCAGGGAATGTCCATATGGATGGTTCAACAGCCCTATGGTATGTGCGTTCTCGTTACACAACCAGCGATTTTGACCGCACGCGCCGCCAGCAAGAAGTCGTTCAAGCATTGGCAAGTCGTCTGCTCAGCCTGGACGCCTTGGAAAAAGGTGACGAGTTGTATGATATCTATTCCAAACACGTCTCATCAGATATGAAGTGGATCGATATCGCGCCATTACTTCCAGTGGCGGCTCAAGTAGGTGATCCATCAAATATTCAACATTATTACATCGGCCCGGGGCAAGTCATCCCCTGGACAACGCCTGGCGGCGCGCAAGTGCTTTTGCCCCAAGAATATGCTGTGCATGCCGTGTTGCAACAGGCACTTGGTATACCGTAAGCCCCATTCTCAATAAAAATATGCTATAACTAGGGGGAAATCGTGAAATGTCCGAAAGCAGCATGGATTAAATTGGGCTTTACGCAATTTTCTGGAAGATTCCCCACACATGGAGGGGCTGCTCTATTTGGAGCGCGTAACACCTGAGAATATTATTTTTATGGAAGGGATTGTGCAATAGGAGATAACCGATGGCATTGAAAGGGAAAGGGTTTTATATCTGGAAGATCAAGGATTGCGAAGGCGGCAACGCGAATGCCATTGCGCTTGAGGCCAAAGAAGCTGGTTTGAGTCATGTACTCATCAAAGTAGCTGATGGCATTTACACCTATAACTATGACTGGAACGCACGGGTAGATCTGGTGCCCCCTGTTGCCAGCGCGTTGCGCGCAATGGGGATTCAAGTCTGGGGCTGGCACTATGTTTATGGAGATAACCCCGGCAAAGAGGCCAGCATCGCCGTTCAGCGCATCAAAGGCCTCAACTTAGATGGTTATGTTATCAACGCCGAACATCAATACAAAGAATCGGGCAAAGCGGCTGCGGCCAGACAATTCATGAGCGCGTTGCGCAACGGCATCGGCAGCAATGTGCCGGTGGCGCTATCTTCGTACCGCTACCCGTCTTTGCACCCCATCCCTTGGAATGAATTCCTCTCAAAATGTGATTACAACATGCCGCAAGTCTATTGGATGGGTGCGCACAACCCCGGCGCGCAACTCGCCCGAACTTTGCAAGAGTTTGCTAACCTAAATCATCGCCCCCCCATCATTCCCACCGGGGCAGCCTTTACCGAGCATGGCTGGTCGGCGACCGCCCAAGATGTGTTGGAATTTCTAATCACAGCACGTTCATTTAATTTGTCGGCGGCAAACTTTTGGGAATGGTGGAATGCCCGAGTAGTGCTAAAACCCAGCCGCCAAGCCTGGAACACGATTGCAGAATATAACTGGGAAACCGGATCAACACCTCCGCAGGATATCACTGCTGAGTTTATCGATGCGCTTAACTCGCGTGATCCTAACCGCGTCGCCAATCTATATACCGACAGAGCCGTCCACGTTACCTCGGCCCGCACGATCGTCGGCAAAGAAAAAATCCGCACCTGGTACCATACACTTTTCAATCAGGTTCTTCCCAACGGGGTCTTCATTCTCTCAGGGTTTTCGGGGACCGGAAACTCGCGCCACCTATCGTGGACGGCACGCTCGACCGCCGGAAGCGTTAATGACGGAAATGACACACTCGGGTTGATGGATGGAAAGATCACCTACCATTACGCACATTTTAGTGTAACAAAGTAGCATTGAGATCCCCTCATCGGTAGAACTCATTCTACCCAAATGAAAAGCCGTCCAGGGCGATAAATACCCTGGACGGCTTTATTGCGCACTGCCAATTTTCTTAACTTTTTCGTAAAGGCCGGATCAAATCGTTAGGAATGGTCACCCCGGTGATCTGATCCCCTGAACGGATTTCCTGAACTTCACTCCCGCGCGTGGCTGCCCGCGTTTGAATGGGAGCCTCGCCAAGATTGACCATCTTGGCGGCAAATTTCTTCAAGTGCAGGGTAAACTGTTTTGTCTTCGTCCCCACTACACACCCCATCAACGATACGCCATCGGGCAATTTCCAGGCGATGACGCCTTTGCCATAGCGCCCCTGAACGGGGAAATCATCGGCCCTGACGCGTTTAGCACGCCCATTCGAAGCTAACAAGAAAATTTCACCGCGCTGGGGCAATAGCTCTACGCCAATGATGGTATCCCCCTCATCGAGCTTGATACCCATCACACCGGCGGCCACCAACCCCATCGGGCGGACATCCTCCTCCGAGAAGCGGATCGCCATCCCATTGGCTGCGGCCAACAATAGATCGTTTTTACCATTACTTAACTGCAGCCATCCCAGCGCGTCACCATCATTAACGCGTACCATTGTAAACGGCGTTGCCGCGGGGCCGGGTAATTCATCGACGGCCGTTTTCTTGACCATGCCCTGCCGCGTAACCGATACAACGTACCAGCCCTCCGCCAACTGATCTTTGGGAGGCAACGCAAAAAGCACAGTCAGATTATCGCGCTCTAGCAAAGGTGAAATTTGGTAGAACGGCACGCCATCGGTGGGCTTTTCTGCTTCGGGAAGTGACATTACCGGCAATGAGGCCGCCTGCCCATCATCGGTGACAAGGTAAAGGGTATCACGCGTGTTGACGCGAATCAATTGCTGGGGCGCTGCACTACCGCTAATACGCGGACGGGCATCCTTCAGGCTACGCGAGATCAGCCCTTTGGGAGAGAGTGACACCCACACCATTTGATCGGGCGCCAGATCTGTCAGGGTCACCGCGGTCTGGCTCTGATCGCCTTCCACCGAAACAATTTGTGTGCGCCGCGCATCACTAAAGTTTTCTTTTACGGTATGCAGCTCGTCGGCGATAACTTTGCGCATCTTGGCAGGAGATTTCAGAAGAGCCACAAGTTCTCTGATCTTCTTTTTTACATCTTTGTATTCTTGGTCTATTTTCTGACGTTCTAGGGCCGCCAAACGGCGCAACGGCATATCAAGGATTGCCTGCGCTTGTTCTTCGCTGAGTTTGAAACGCTTGCGTAGATTTTGACGGGCTGTTTCTACCCGGCGCGATTTACGAATGATTTCGATCACTTCATCAAGATTAGCCAGGGCAATCATCAAACCGGCCAGAATATGCTCACGTTTGCGCGCGCGGTCCAATTCAAATTCGCCACGGCGCTTGACAATATCTTGACGGTGATTAAGGTATACGCGCAAGGCCTGTTTCAAATTCAGCATGCGCGGCTCACCTTCTACCAAAGCCAGCATAATCAGGCTGAAGGTTGTGCGCATGGTGCTGTATTTATAGAGGTCTTCGAGTACCTTTTTGGGGTCGGCGGTTTTGGTCAACTCAATGACCACGCGCACCCCCTGACGGTCGGATTCATCGCGCAAATCAGCAATGCCTTCAATTTTCTCATCCCGCGCCAGCGATGCAATACGTTCCAGCAGGGTTGTTTTATTGACCATGTAGGGGATTTCCGTCACCACGATGCGGTTGCGCCCGCGGCTCATTTCTTCGATATGGGCACGCGCCTGAACTCGAATCCGCCCGCGGCCCGATCCATATGCTTTTTGCAGATCGCCATCCTCGGCCCGGTTGACGATGATCCCACCGGTAGGGAAATCTGGCCCTTTGATGAATGTCATCAGGTCAGCAACACTGACATCATCCAGTTTTTTCCAATTCTCTAGCATATAGACTAGCGCATCTACAACCTCCCCCAAATTGTGGGGTGGAATACTGGTAGACATCCCAACGGCAATACCGGTAATCCCATTAACCAATAAATTCGGCAGCGCAGCCGGAAGCACATCTGGCTCTAAGAGGGTGTCGTCGAAATTCGTAGAGAACTCAACCGTTGCCTTGTCAATATCGGAGAGCATGTGCATTGCCAACGGAGCCATACGAGCTTCGGTGTAACGCATGGCTGCAGGTGAATCGCCGTCCATACTGCCGAAATTTCCCTGTCCGTCAACCAGCAAGTAACGCATTGAAAAGTCTTGCGCCATACGTGCCATAGCATCATAGACAGCCATATCACCATGCGGGTGGTACTTGCCCAACACCTCGCCAACAATACGCGCCGATTTTTTATAGGATGTCTCGGGGCGGATGCCCATATCGTGCATGGCATATAGAATTCTGCGGTGTACCGGTTTGAGGCCATCGCGCGCATCCGGCAAGGCGCGCGACACGATTACACTCATTGCATAGTCCAGATAGGACTGTTGCATTTCAGTATCAATGTCAATTTTGCGAACCAGGCCAATTTCCATGAAACGCTCCACTTTCTAATGTATTCGGAGTTACGCACTTGCGTAAGAAAAGGCCGCACATCTCTTTGTGGAATACCCTTCACCAAATTGCGTAAGCCCCGATATTTATTAAATAACGCAAGTTGCTACCTGTTCAATCTTTCTTTGACTGCGACGCCCGAAGATAAGGCCATAAGCCGCAATCTGCCTGAGCCAGCGCGGAGTGAGCCGAAGCAAAAATCGAAGATTGCTTGCGGCGCCTCTGCTCAGGATGTGTGTATTCAAGATGGCAACTAGGTTAAAAACCTACACTCCAGCTATGGGGAATTACTGAACAAAATACACAAAACGAAAACTGAAACATTTGTGCAGTGATTATAACATGCATAAAAAAATCCCCTCTCACCAGGTCAGCAAGAGGGGATTATATTTCAGAAAGTACCCCTAGTCCTCGTCGAGTTCATCATCGAGGTCTACGGCAAGATCCGCCGCATCGTCATCCTCTTCAGTAGGAGATGCCACTGCGACGGGTAAATCGACATAGGATTCAGGTTGATGAGGTGCGCCAGGGGCAAAGGGACCTTCTTCGAAACCGGTACCGGCCGGAATGAGCTTACCGATAATGACGTTTTCCTTCAAACCAAAGAGCGGATCTTCCGCTCCTCCGGCTGCAGCTCGCGTCAGCACCCGGATGGTGTGCTGGAAGGAGGCCGCCGATAAGAAGGAATCGGTGCTCAGGGAGGCTTTGGTGATGCCCAATAGCACTTCACGATATTTGGCTGGGCGGTTGCCTTCGCTGAGTAAGATTTCATTGACGTGCAACAACTCCAGACGGTTGACCATATCGCCGGGGAGATATTCACTATCGCCGGGATTTCCCACAATCACGCGGGACATCATCTTGCGAATAATAACTTCGAAGTGTTTATCGTGAATATTCTGCCCCTGTGAGCGATAGACATTTTGTACCTCAGAGAGCAAGTACATTTGCGTGGCTTCGCGCCCTCGGATTCGCAGCAAGTCGTGTGTGTTCAAAGAACCTTCGGTTAAGGGCTGGCCCGGTTGAACATGATCGCCTTCTTTGATGGTAATACGAGCATTGCTGGGAATTTCGTATTCTTCTTCGTCGCGAATTTCGCGCGAGATAATTACTTTACCATCCTCGATGCGAACACGGCCTTCGTTTTCAGCAACGATGGTATTTTCACGTTCTTTCTTGTGAACAATTACCTCCGCGCCGCGTTCGACTTCGTCTTCATCTTTGACAACAGCCTCCCAGCCTCTGGCGATATCATAGCTATCGCTGGTCATTTCGCTGTGAACCACGCGCACAAGCCGCAGATCATCATAGCGTTCAGACTGCTCGATATTGACAACCCCCGCAATCTCACTGACCACGGCTTCACCTTTGGGAGCTTTACGGGCCTCGAAGATCTCTTCTACACGGGGGAGACCGGTGGTTATATCGCTGCCTGCAGCCACACCACCGGTGTGGAAAGTCCGCAAGGTAAGCTGGGTCCCCGGTTCACCGATGGATTGCGCGGCAACGATACCAACCGCAGAGCCAATGCCTACCATCTGGCCGCGGCCCAAATCGAGGCCATAGCACTTCACGCATGCGCCATGTTCCATTTCACAGGTTAGCGGCGAAAAGACCTTAACGTCCTCAACGCCTGCCGAAACAATCTTGCGCGTCTCTTCTCGGTCAATCAGATCCCCTTTTTCCAGAATGACTTCACCGGTCTGCGGGTCGATTACATTCTCGGCCACAATGCGACTGTACAAACGGCTGCCCATCGATTGACCGGCCACATCATCGGAACGGCGGATAACGATGCTGCGATTGGTGCCGCAATCATCGCCGTTGATAATAATATCCTGAGAAACATCTACCAAACGGCGGGTGAGATATCCAGCATCTGCAGTACGCAGTGCTGTATCCGCCAAACCCTTTCGAGCGCCGTGTGAGGAGATGAAATATTCCAGCGATGTCAGGCCTTCACGGAAATTTGAGCGGATGGGGTAAGGGATAATGCGGCCAGAGGGGTCGGCCATCAAGCCGCGCATACCTGCTAACTGCGAGAGTTGACCAAAGCCGCCTTTTGTAGCGCCGGAATCGGCCATTGTTGCCAGATCGCCATGTGGATCCATATATTGGCGTACAGCGCCACCCACATTCGAGGTGGTACTCTGCCATATCTCAATCACGCGCTCGTTTTGTTCTTGCTCAGTCAGCAAGCCTCGCCGGAAGTTGCGCTCGACAACTTCTACTTCGTCAAGAGCACTATTGATAATCTCTTGCTTGTTAGGCGGAATAGTAATATCAGCTACTGCGATAGTAAAGCCAGAAACCGTGGCGTACTGAAAACCAATATCCTTGATGCGGTCGGCAGCGCGTACGGTCTCTTCTTCACCGCACACCTCATACACATCTGCAATCAAGTCCTTGATGCCGCCTTTTTCCAATGTCTCATTCACGAAGCGAACGTTTTTGGGCAAGACACGGTTAAAAAGCACGCGCCCAACTGTGGTCTTAATCAGCCGTTCCTCAGGCTGTGACAACCAACTGCCGTCTTCATCGTACCATGTCAGGGTGTGCAGGTTAATCTCGCTGGGGATCTCCACCTGCCCCAGGCTATAGGCCATCTCCACTTCATCGAACGAGGCAAAAACGCGCCCGTCACCCAAGTGCTGGCGGTCATCTTCCTTGGTCAGGTAATAGACCCCCAAAACCATGTCCTTCGAGGGGCTGACGATCGGCTCACCGCTAGCGGGTTTGAGCAGGTTCTTGCTGGAGAGCATCAATTGGCGCGCCTCGACGACAGCCTTGTCAGACAGGGGTACATGCACAGCCATTTGATCGCCATCGAAGTCGGCGTTGAATGCCGTACAAACCAGGGGGTGCAACTGAATAGCTTTACCTTCAATTAAGATTGGCTCAAAAGCCTGGATACCCAGACGGTGCAACGTTGGGGCACGATTCAACAAAACCGGGCGATCCTGAATGGCTTCTTCGAGAGCCTCCCAAACTTCGGGGCGGCCGCGTTCGATCAGGCGCTTAGCGCCTTTGACATTGGTCGCATAACCGTTTTCCACCA
Source organism: uncultured Anaerolineales bacterium (assembly GCA_964344175.1). GTDB lineage: Bacteria > Chloroflexota > Anaerolineae > Anaerolineales > UBA11858 > NIOZ-UU35. The sequence goes on along the minus strand of CAYFMI010000030.1, from coordinate 33,406 downwards.
GGCGTGAGATCACAAAGGGGCGATAGAGTTCAAGGGCCATTGTCTTTGGCAAACCGCATTGGTGGATCTTCAACTTCGGGCCGGCAACAATCACCGAACGGCCCGAATAGTCCACGCGTTTACCCAGCAAGTTGCGGCGGAAGCGGCCTTTTTTGCCCTTGAGCATATCACTGAGGGATTTCAACTCGCGACGCCCGCGACGTGAACGTGCTTTCCCGCGCTGGGAATTATCCACCAATGAGTCAACGGCCTCTTGTAACATGCGCTTCTCGTTGCGCACAATCACATCGGGTGCGCCCAACTCGAGCAAACGCTTGAGCCGGTTGTTACGGTTAATCACTCGTCGGTAGAGATCGTTCAGGTCGGATGTGGCAAAGCGGCCGCCATCGAGCTGCACCATCGGGCGCAGATCAGGCGGAATGACCGGCAAGACAGTCAGTACCATCCATTCGGGTTTGTTGCCCGACTGCCGGAAGGCTTCGGCAATCTTCAAGCGCCGGGTGGCCTTCTTACGTTTTTGTTTGCTGCCCGATGTGCGCAAAGTATGGCGCAGTTCTTCGGTCAGTGCATCGAGGTCGAGGCGCCGCAGAATATCGAGGATGGCTTCAGCGCCCATATCAGCCTGGAAGACTTGGCCCCAGCGCGACTTAAGTTCACGATAGCGCAACTCGCCCATATAGGTCAGCGGCTGCAAATCTATCAACTCATCACGCAGACGGCGGTACTCGCTGCGAGAGGCAGCGATCTCGCCTTCCAAATCGTCGCGCATTTCGCCGAGTCTTTGTTCGGTCTCGGCGCGCAGACGAGCCATATCTAACTTGATATGTTCAAGTTCGCGCTGGCGTTGATCTTTTAAATCTTTCTCGATGTCTTCCAGGCGTTCTTTGACAACTTGTTGAACACTGCCAAGATGTTGGTTGGTGATCGCTTCTCCGGCATCTACGATGACAATATCAGTGCCTGGGAATGCGATTGCACGGCGAGGTTCATCACCAATTTTTTCTTGCAAGTCCATTTCCAGTTGCTGCCCTTTTTGCATGACCGGATCTAATTCGGCAGCAATCAATTCATCGTAACGGGCCTTAATTTCATCTTCACGCGCCTTCAGACTCTCAAGTTGCTCATCGCGTTCTTGCTGAAGCTCTTCGAGTTGGGTATCGGTTTCATCTTTGATGTCGCTGTCGCCACCCGAGTATTCTTCTTCCAGGCGCTTTAAAGCGCGTTCGCGCGCGTCTTCATCTACGTAGGTAACAACATACTGCGCAAAATAGAGCACGCGGTCGAGGTTACGGCGAGAGATATCTAGCAACAGGCCAAGATGGGAAGGCAACCGGCGGGCATACCAGATGTGCGCCACAGGGGCTGCTAATTCGATATGTCCCATCCGCTCTCGGCGAACCGAAGAACGTGTGACTTCAACGCCACACTTATCGCAGACAATCCCTTTATATCGGACGTTTTTATACTTACCGCAATAACATTGCCAATCCCGCTGAGGCCCGAAGATGGCTTCGCAAAACAGACCATCTTTCTCTGGGCGTAACCGTCTGTAGTTAATGGTTTCTGGTTTTAACACTTCACCATAGGACCAACTTCGGATCGTTTCGGGTGAAGCTAAACCAATACGCAGTGATTTAAGCCCCTTAGTTTCCACGCGGCAACCTCCTGAAGATGACTTGGCTATTTATAAATCTGCCAGAGTGTGACAGTTCCGTAAAAGCCGATAATTGAATAATTGCTCTAGATGAGCATGCCCGAAGAGGCTAAACAGCCATACAGGACTCGAACATATGTGCTAAAGCCTAGACAAACAAAAGCAAGCGCATGAGTATGTATGACCTCAAGCGCTCGCTGAAAATTAGCATACTTTTATATTTTGCATGCGGGCGGAATTATACAAGACCATCCCGTATACGTCAAGGCGAATCTTCAAGCGCTGATGGAAAATAAACAGGGGCAGGAATTATGCCCTTGCGCAGGCATATCTTTACGTAGAACATCCTCAATTCTTGGGCTGACGAATTGGAATCTCAAAATAGAATTTACTTCCCTCGCCCAGCTTACTTTCAACACCAATTTGACCGCCATGTCGCTCGACAATTGATTTGACAATTGCCAACCCTAAACCTGTACCACTCTCACGTTTAGCATCTCGATCGGCACTGCGATAAAATTTTTCGAACAAACGGGGTTGATCTACCGGGGATATCCCTATTCCAGTATCTTCAACGGAGAACAGTAAATGTTCCCTTCGGGGCATGACCCGCACGATAATTTTCCCCCCATCAGATGTATATTTCACCGCGTTTTCGACCAGATTGTGCAAGGCTTGTTGTAACAAGGCTTGATCGGCCTCAATGATCGATGGAAGATTCTCTGAAAGGTTAGCCTGGAGGGTGATTTTTTTCTGCTGCGCCTGCAATTGGAAAGAATCGATCACCCATTCAACAATGTCACGAACCGGCAAAATTTCTAGCTGCAATCCCACCCCTGCCTCGATGCGGCCCAAATCGAGCAAGTTGTTTACCAACCGAGAGATATTCTCGACCCCTACAACAATTTTGCGGACATAATCGGTCTGCTGTTTGTTGAGTTCGCCAACTGTTTCGAGCATGGTTGCATACCCGCGCATGAGTGTCAATGGCGAACGCAAGTCGTGGCTGACCGTAGAGACAAACTCCGATTTGAGTGCATCCAATTCCTTGAATTGCGTTACATCTTTCAGTACACATACCCGCCCAATTTTACGCCCCTCTACTTGAATGGTTGATGCTGTAGCCATAAAAACGCGCCCATCATGTAAGGCCACTTCGGTAGGCTCTTGACGATCGTTCGAGAGTTTCATCAAATCTACCAGTTCTTCTTGGTGGATGACATTACCAACAGGTTTGCCTAAACTGGCATCAAGCCCGATACCGAGCATCTGCCAGGCTGCGGTATTGATCAATAGTAAACGGTCTTGTTGATCGGTGACTAACACGGGGTCAGGCGTGGAGGCCAGGATCGCGGCAAGCCGTTCTCGCTCGAATTCAGCTGTCATAAACAAGCGCGCGTTCGCCGTAGCCAAAGCAGCTTGCCCCCCCAGTGTCACCATGAACTGCACTTCTTCGTCGGTAAAAGCATGTGGTTGTGCGTACCCGACCCATAAAACGCCAAAATACATGCGCTCATGTCGCAGGGCAACTGCCATCAGGCTGCCAATTTGCGGGGCATTGCCTTCAAAGTTTAGCAAGGGGGTGCGGGCAGGATTGGTCAATACAATCCGGTCGCGAGTCTGGTCTTTCATTAAAGCTAACAATTGATCATCAAAATACCGGAAGGTTTCAGCATCGCTACCGACAGCAAAACGAGATTCAAACAGGCCGTTTGTGTCGCTATCTGGCAATATATCAGGTACCAGGACAAGATGAGCCGAACCAGCCCCCATACCCAAAGCAGATTCGATGATTGGCCGAATGGCTTCGCCAATTTCCAGGTTCGATGCTACCCCCTGACTAACCAACAACAGTCGGTTGAGTTCATCCAGGCGAGCTTTTAAACTCTGTCGCATTTTTTCGAAGGAATTTCGCAGCCGCCCTGCTTCATCCATTCCTTCTATGGGGATGGATTGCCCAAATTGACCTTGCGCAATGTGTTCCGCTTCGACTGTCAAAGATCGTAACGACGAGGTGACCATTTGCAGGCTGATTCGCATCAGAAATGCGGCAACTGCCATCAAGAACAGAATCATTCCCAGCACAGGAACAGCAATATTCAACGCCAATTGCTGGGCTTGGCGAGACGGCACCATCATCAGCGTTCCCCAGGTACGGCCAACCACCGGGCTAAAATACACGAATTGACGCGTCCCATCGGTGGCAGTTTCCTCGTAAAAACTTGCTTCCCGCAAAACACCCCCAGGATATTCCTGCAATGTTCTCTCCGATGCAGATTGGTAAAGGATGTTGCCGCTCTCATCTACTAACAATCCCACCCCGCCAAGATCGGTAATGCTATCGAGGCTCGCCACGATAGGCTGACCCAATGGGTTAGCAATCAGGTCAGCCCGCCCAATTAGAACAGCAGATATGGTTCCGCTATCTTCTGAAGACAAGCCAGCCAAAAAAGAGAATTGAGCTGCCTGGCGGCTTTCCAGCGAAGGAATGGCGTATACTTGAACCGGCACTCCCTCTAGTGCTTTGGTCAAGCCGATTTGTTCTTCAAAAGACGAGATAAGATTTTCGTATGCCCCAGAGGGATATTCTGCAAGTAGCTCCAACTGGGCATCCAGGATGATGAGTTGCTGAAAGAAAGGCACCGAATGCTGGCCGCTTTCCAAAATTTCTTGCATCTGTTCCGGCAATGAATTGCCCGGATCAAGCTGGTTGCCTAATTCCAGGATCAAGTTTTGCCCGGTATTCAAGTAATAGGGCATACCGGTTGAAACGACATCGGCCGCTGAGGCCATGCGCGATTCAAGCATCTGACGCGCAGCGTTACCGGCGATCACCCAATCACCAATCATAAACACCAACAATAAACCGACAAGTAATGGTGTCAGCAAATATGAAAAGCGCGCGCCTAGGCTTATTTCAGCAGGCGAAGGCCGGTAAGGAGGCTGTCCGCCCCAGGCTTTGGGAAACCCCACTTTGGCAAATTCGGCAATCAATCCGGCAATTAAGATTGGTATTGCGGTAGCAAGAGAAACTGTCCCCACATAAACCAGGGCATAATTCAACTTATCCACCACAGATCCAGTAATGGACCAAATGGAACTAAGCACAAATAGAGACGGGTATATAATGCCCACGGCTGTTGCCGCGATGAACGGATGTCGCAGCCCTTTATACCATGACGTTCGGTAACGCTGTTGGCTGGCAACTGAGAATAAGATCGCCATGGTTCCCAATTCAAGGGCGGTAAATATGTTGTGCGTCCCCCACAAGCCCAACAATAATCCTGTAAAAACCGCAATGATTACTGCAGCGAATGGCCCTAATATCCCTCCGGCGACTACCCAGGGCAACGCCGAGAATAGCATTAACGGCAAGCTACCAAGTTCCAGCGTCATTCCAGGCAGAGGTAAATTTTGAGCAGCCGTCAATTTTAAACCAATAAACAAACTCAGAATTGGCACAAGCAGAAGCAAAGCCACAAAGACCAGCCAATGCGCTGAATTCCAGGCACGTCGATAATTACGCCAAAAATACAATAACCAACCAATGACGCCGATCCAAATAAGCAATCCAAACCACCCTTCCCAACTTCGGGGAAAGACAATAAAAGCAGGCGTATTGATCAGGGTAATAAGCAAGGACATGGATTTTTTAGTGAAAGGTTAACCAATCAATGTGGAACACTGCCGCAATCTGTTATCGCAATCTCTCGGGAAATTATAGCACTACTCAATACGGTTCGAAGCAACGACGTCAGAGGAGTTTACGAATCCATTTCGTGAGCATCCCCACTGTACAATGAACTCCCGAAGGGTGGTTTCAAAAAAATAACCTTACACCCATTCGAAGGTATCTTGAGTAGCTCTTTCCAGGTCTGCATAAGCACCCCGGCGATGTTCGGGAAGCAGCGATGACAGCACGTACAGGGCTTCGCTGGTCATCTTTTGTAATTCAGCGCCTCGGGCGCGTTGGTATGTTTCTTTATAGCGGAACGACTTGCCAAACGTAATTTGAGCACCGGGTTGTTTCCAACGCTTTGCGGTTCGAAATGCGGGAAAACCGACCGTTCCTTCGATTGCTGTCGGGATAATTGCGGCCCCTGAACGGGAGGCCAGATAAGCTGCCCCCTCACGCCCGTTTTGCAAAGCCGTGCCGCGAGTGCCCTCCGGCGCAACCAGCAGACATTCCCCCGCTTTTAACACATCCAACGCTTTGCGGATCGATGCCCGATCAACTTCATCGCGCCGCACAGGAATTACCCCCCACATTTTGGGGAAAATGCCCACAAAAGGATAATCATACACTTCGACTTTTGCCATTGGCACAATATTGCGCGGCACGACGTGCAAGACAACTATTGGATCTACAAAGGCAATATGGTTGATGAGGAAAATCACCGGCCCTTGCGCGGGAATATTCTCCAGCCCGCTAACATGGTCGAGGCGCACCAACACCGTGAAGCCAATTGTCTTCAGCAAGAACCGTAAAAACCGACGACTTGGCTCCCAGGCACGATGACGATAGTGTTTTGATGTTGATTTTTTCTTTGTATTCAAACAGGTTTTCCTTCGTTTTCTGTAGACAATTGGTAAATGCCGCGATAATCTGGGGGTAAAAGGGCTGCGATATGCTCCATCACGGAGTCGGCGTTACGCTGGCGCGCATCCCGGCGGGCCTGGCCACGCCCGCTAACCAGCGGCAATACAATGGGATTCCCGATGTGCATTTCAATCATTGGACGTTCTCCGCGCAAGCCGCGCGCCAGAAAGTCATCCGTGCTGCCGACAATGCCCACGGGCACTACCGGCACTCCAGCTTTATCCATCAGGTAGGCCACTCCGGGTTTCGCTTGCCGCATCCCAGGCGTATGTGAACGCCCCCCTTCGGGGGCAATCAGCAATGGGTAGCCCGACCGCAGCACTAACAAAGTCTGTTCGACCATCTGACGATCGACATGACCACGATGAATGGGAATTCCCCCATAGTAGCGCGCCAGCAGCGATTGACCGGGACGCTGCCACACATCGGCAGCTCCGGCAACTTCTGGCGCAATCGGCCAGAAGGCGACCACAAAGGGGGCTTCGTACAGCGAGATATGATTAATGGCGATTAGATACGCCCCCTTCTTGGGGACATTTTCCAGACCCGCTACTTTCACCCGGCTGATGAGATGGAATATACCGCGGAATAACGGGCGCACCATGGGGCGGAAAATGCGCGCCCTTAATGGAGGAAGGTAACCGCTCTTCATGTGAAATCACAAACCCTGCACCAGCGCTAATGTACGCGACATTACTTCCTCAATCGACAGAGAGTCCGAATCGAGAATCACTGCATCAGCGGCAGGGCGCAGCGGCGCGACATCGCGGGTTGAGTCAATTTCATCGCGTCTGCGCATGGCCTCCAAGACGGATGCCAGGGTGACATCATCACCGCGTGCTTTGCACTCTTCGAACCGCCGTCGTGAGCGTTCTTCTACGGACGCATCCAGATAGATCTTCAAGTCGGCTTCCGGCAGCACCACTGTGCCAATATCGCGCCCCACCATCACAACCTCCCCGCGCTGACCAATACGGCGCTGCTGAATGGTCAGGGCTGCCCGCACACCAGGATACGCCGAAACAACCGATACGTTGGCATCCACTTCGGGACGGCGAATCTCCCAGGTGATGTCTGCTCCGTTCAAGAGCACGTCGTAACCGCGGCCATCATCCACCGAAGGCGGCTGCACATCAATCTGAACAGTTTGTGACAACCTGGTAATGCCTGTTTCATCCTCCATTGATAATTCATGAGACAACGCCGCCCAGGTCACGGCGCGGTACATCACACCGGTGTCAAAAAATAAATAACCCAGCGAATCGGCCAGGCGCTTCGCCAGCGTTGATTTGCCCGACGCCGCCGGGCCATCAATTGCTATTGTACGAGGTAATGTCATCGTGACTCCAGTAGTGTGACAGGGATGCAGGCGCATCCGGCATTATTGGTTTCCATCTTCTATATTTCCGCTATCTGGGAAAATATCCAGGCGCGCCCATAGGATCACTGAATCTGTTTGCATGGGCGCGTTGCGGAAAATCAGCCAGTTGATCAAATCCTCAGGCAACGCCCCGCTCCAGGCGGGGGCATGGCGCCAGGCGAAATCTTGACCGCGATAACTTGCGGCCCAGGCAGCCGTTTCACTGCCTGGGAAGGCAATCACCACCGGGGGCAGCGCGCCAGCCCCCCCTAGCGAAGCTTGAAAACTGACCTCTGAAAAATCTCGCAATACCCATTGCAGCGCCGGGGAATCGATCAATGAGACAATCTCCAGGGTATTCTCTTCACCCGTATACATCAACGCCAAGTCGCGCAGCGTATGCGACAGCATAGCCGTAGATGCGGTGGCTGGGGGCGGTGTCCACAACTCTTGCGGGCTATTTGGGCGCACCTGCGAAACACTCATGGTCGTGGCCAGGGTATACATGCCCAGTGCCGCCAGCCAGCCTAACACTACCCCGGCACGAGCTTTCTGCCAAGACCACCCCAAACCAACAAAAACCGTCGAGAGCGTGCCCAACGCCACAATGCCTAATATTAAAAACCAGCGCAAGCGCAGGGCATCTTCCACACTCAGGCGCAAACCGGCCAGGGTCAGCCAGGCCAGCACGAATAATACAAACCAGGCCCCCGCCTGCCCCCAAACAATGGGCGACTTGGCTTCTTCATCGAGCCAGGCCGCCAAACTCGATGCCGCCAAAACCCATAGGGGAATAACTGCCCAGGCCACGTCTGCGACGGCGCGTCCGGGGAGAAGCACAGCCAAGACGCTGGCCGCAACGAACCAGGCCATCCACCCGCGCCCCTTGCGGAGTGAAATCACCGCTACAATGGCAAAGAGCAGCGCCAGGGGTTGATAGACTGCCAATGCAACCAGCACGCGCCCGGCGGGAATGCCTGATGACTCCACCCATGCGCGCAAGAATTCTGGGAGCGAGGCTGCCCACGCGCCCAACCCGGCGGGGAACGTGAAGAAGCGGGAGCCGATAATGAGGAGGGTTCCCATAGCAAAGAAAATGCCTTCCCGAAGAATTTCCGCAGGCAACCTGGCGAAGGGCGTGGCGGGTGAGGCCGGGTGAGGCTCTCCTGCGTCCCAGGCAAATTTGAACCAGCGCGCCGCTCCCCAGGCTGCCGCAAGGCCTAACAAACCCAACCATATGGATGGCCCGGAGAGCAGCGCCAGCCCGGTAGAGATTCCGGCAGCGGCCGGTCGGCTCTCGAAGGCCAGCGCCAACGCCAGGGTGGTAAAGCCGAGTGCCATCATCGGGCCGCCCGCCAGGCGCGAGAGTGCCACCAAGCCAGGGTCTACGGCCAATGCAAAAGCCAGGATCAAAGCAGCTTTCTGCCCTAGCTGCCGCCGGGCAACGATCACCGCTAACACCAACAGGCTTCCCGCCAAAGCCGGCCACAAACGGGCAAAGAAATTGGTGGCACCCAAGAGTGAAAACCCCAGGCTGGTCAACGCCAAATATCCGGGCTGCGGGCCGGGGGTAACTGGCTCCCCGTGGGCAATCTCCAGGGCCTGGAGCGCCCAGCTTGCTTCAAAGTCGGAGAGCGGCGCAGCGCCTAAATTTAGCAGGCGCAAGCCTAGCGCGATGACAAATGCGAGAAGAAATAGTACATCTTGGAAAGATAATTTTCGGAGGTCCATAACTTTTAGGGTTAATTATATTGAAGTTTCACACTTGCACAAGGAAAGCCCGGAAATAGGGGTGTGTGGGGCGCTTCGCGCCCCACACACCCCTATTTCCGGAATATTTTTCATCGAACTACGTAAGCCCTATTATATTCGGCGTTGTACGTCTAGAATAGCGAAAGCCAAAAATCTATCATTCTGCAGCGATGTACTCATAGATCACCACATCACCCATTTGAAAAGCAATTTCTAGATTGCGAGCAAATTTGGTCTCGCTTAACCCTGCCGGGCAATTGGCCGCGCCGGTTATGTAGTGGGTGCGCTCCATGCTCCCAACAACCACATAGCGAATATCATATTGCTGCAAAATCCATTCGGCCTCTTGCCAATTGGGAAGGCAATACAACCGTTCAATATCGCTCTTGCGAGAACCCATCTCGGTTGTGCCGCCGCGCCACTGCACCTCGTGAAATTCCCACCCCAACACGGTGGGCTGACCGCTATGCGAGGCCATGCGGGCAAATGATGTATAACTGCCGCCAACGGCCTCGGCCACCACGCCCAGGGGAGCCTGGCGCAGCCAGGCCATCGCCGCGGCTTCATCGGGATTATTGTTTTGCAGATAGGCCGTGCCATCCAGCGTCCACTGGGATGGATTGAACTGATTGGTTTTACTCCATAACCCCAAGATCGGGTATATCAAACTCACGAGTAGGATAATAACCATACTAATCTGAAAAACGATCCGGCCCGTACCCTGCAAACGCCGCCACAACACCCCACAGGCATATGCCGCGGCGATACCCCACATCAACCAAACCAAAAAATAGAATTTAAAGATCGTGTTGATACGGTAGCCAAAAAGATCCCGTAGATAGATGAACTCCGGCCCCAAGACCAGCAATCCGGCTGTTAATATCAACAGTAACACAAAAGCATCCGCCGAGGATCGCGGGGTGGGTTCATCTTCGTCATCTGCGCGGCGATGCCATAAATTGGCAATCACGAGCGTCAGGAGCGCAGCCAGAGTCAACAATGTTCCGGGGACTTTCAGACGACGCAACAAGCCCTCACCAATCAGCGCCCCCCACCCCGGCGCGGCCTGTGAGCTTAAAAAAGCATCCGCGGCAAAGGCCGCTTCGGGCGCAATAGCGCTAAACAGATTAAGATTCGAAATGATTCCAGCTAAAATCAGCGAGAGCAATAGTAAGCTAGCGATCAGGCTGCCGGTGACGGTCAGACCTCCCTTCAATGCCTCGGACGATTTTCGTGAGCGCCACAAGAAGCCGATGAACACGAAGATCGGCACAAGTAGAGGCAGGAACATGACCCATAAATACACCCCGCGAGTGACGTAGATCAGGTTCGGCAGTAAGCCACCCGCCTGGGATGAAAAACTCAGATAGAAGGGCAGGTAAAGGACAATTGCGGCCAGACCGAGGGCAATTGCTACCCTAAAGAATTCTTTCAGCATGAAGACCGCAGACGAGCCGCTGAAGATAGCGCCATACCATTCTCCGCCTTCTTGCATTTGCCTGAGCACATATGCCCCGGAAAAAAGAGTCACATAAAAAGGGGCATCCCAGGTATTGAGAAATCCAAGACTCCCCAGCAACAAGGCGCTTACCCCAAAGGTGAGTGGGCTGAGATTAAGATTCGGAAGCACCCAGTCGGATTCGCGGCGCGTCTGATACATGTTGAAGATCCAGCCCATGATGAGGAAGGCAAAAGGCATCGCAAGCACATGCGGATGCAAGTCGCCCAGCAAGAAAGAGAAGAACGGGAACTCATCAATCACATCGCCTTTGTTGGCCCAATTGAAGTCAAAATCTTGCACCACACGGGAGGCCTGCCACCACCACCAATGCGGGAAGGGGTCGGCAGGGGGCGGCTGACTAAAGCGCCCCATATCCAGCCAGGCCCAAATTGGCGAAACCATCTGCCCGTTTTCATCCAGTCGCCAGAAGACTCCGCCCAGGCGTAACAGGTGCAGCAATCCGCCCAGGTTGGAGACGATCAAAACGAAGAAGGGAGCGAGGAGAGGGCGGACAACGGAAGCCAGGCCGCGATCTGAAGTTTGTGATGGATGATCGTCCATCCGGCGAGCCAGCAAGTTGTATAAAAGTCCATACGACCCCACTGCCGCCAGCCCAAAGACCAACGCAATCGCCAGGTTGAAGGCCACACCACCGGTGGTGAGGGTCAGGCGGGCCAGCATGGCAACCAGGATATAGCCAAAATGATAGTAAGAAATTGCGTAACCCGATAGCCAGGGATCGTGGGGCGGAAACGTCGGTGAGCGCAAAATAGCATTGATAAAAGCCAGCTCCATGGGCTTCTCAGTGCCGACGATTTCCGGGTTGGCGGCACGCACCACCGCCCACAATCCGAATGCCACCCCAAAAAGGATTTCGACGGTAATAATGACCCTGCGCTGTGACGCTAACCAGTCTACGATCTGACGCCATCCGGCGCGGCGCGCAGCCCATACGCTGGCTGCGGCCACGACTAGCAAAGCGAAGAGTTCGCCGCCGGTGTTATTTTGCAATACCCCCAACGAGGCCAACAACCAATAGATATACCCCCACAACAGCCATCCCAGGGCGCGGCTAAAAGCATAGCCGCGGTCGGTCAGCCGCGCAAAAAGTTGATATGCCAACGGAAAAGTCAGCAGACCGATGAACGAGATCAACAGGTACCACAGGAAGAATGCAAGCATATTCAATCGAAGATTACCCCTTGCCCAAACTCAACTACCATCACTGGACAAGCAACCAATTCAGCAATGTCCGCAGTCACATTGGGCATGAATAAGTGGCGTAAGCTCTGCGAACTATGGGGAGACCCCATCACTATAAGATCATAATCGTGGGCGCGTACTTCGGCTTCGATCTCATGCACAATGTCGCCCTGACGCAGATGAATGGTCGTCTGAATGTTAGCAGAACGGGCATCATTCAGGGCAGCGCGTAGATTTTGGCCCTGGGGGGTGTCGGTTTCAAGAATTTCTTCCCAATGGTTCTGGATAGCTTGTGTCACCGGGTAATCATATGCAATCGGCTCCACAACGTGCAAGATTGTTAAAGCCGCACCGGTTTGGCGCGCCAAGTAGACAGCCCATTGTTCGGCTGTTACCGCATATCCGAGGCCGCCCATACACAATAAGATTCGTCTCAAATGAGAATACGCTTCTTTAACATACAACAAAGGTGTGTTGATTTCTTTGAGAATTCGACGAAAGGACCGCCCGCGCAGCCAGCGCCGTACCGAAGGGCGGCCTAGCGGGCCGACGATTGCCAGGTGGCTCCCTTCGATTGCTTGGGCACAGAGCAACTTTCGACTGCTGCCGTGCTGAATTTTGATGTTGTACCGGATATTCTCCCGTTCAAGTCTCTGCCGCACATTCTCTATGACCGTTTCAACAGCCGGACGCGACGAGGTCTTTTCGATGATGCCCAGCAAAGTCACTGGAACCCGCAACAACGCCGCTAGCCAAATGCCGTAATCCAATGCTGGCAGGCTATCTACAGCCCCATTGGTGAGCAATAGAAAACTCTTATCTACTGCGTTCATCGGAAGAATATTACTCCCACAACGCCTGCTGCCAATAGAACCAGGGTAGGCGGCGCTTTCAACAACAAGGCGACTACGCTCAATGCCGCGATCATCACTGAGATTTCGAGGCGCCCGCCCCCTTCACCGCGGAATACCTGCCAGGCGACCAACACCATCAACGCAGCTACAGCGGGAGCCAGGCCGCGCACAAAATTGCCTACCCATGCTTCGCCGCGCAGACGCTGCAAAATAGAGATTACTGTCAGCATCAACACCGTGGGAGGAATGATGGATCCCATCAATGCAGCCAAAGCCCCAGACACTCCCCCTGCAGCATAACCGACAAACATCGCCAGTTGCAGTGCATCGCTTCCGGGCAGCACACTCGAAAAGCCAACCGCCTCTACGAATTCGCTTTCACTGAGCAACGTGCCGACCGTTTCTTCATAGATCAATCCTACCGACGCCGGACCGGAGGTAGTTAGCAAGTTGACTTTGATAAACAGCCAGAAAAGACGAAACCAGTTGGACATTTGCCTCTCTCGATATCTATTTATCCATCACCTGATAAATCTCGGTATCTCCCTCCCGGAAGACCGCACTCCAAAGCTGGCCCTCATAGGCCTGGAATTTCTCCAGACCTGGCCCGTCATATTTGGCGCGTTCGAACTGCCCCAGCATAATATAACTGACTTCGTAGCGCTGTAAAAAATCTACTGCCCAGGCAATATCATCGGTCGTATAGAATTCTTGCACGCCATCGACGCGCTCGTACACCCAATCATGCGGGATAACCGTGCGCTGCTGGCGCATGTGCCAGTTCCATCCGACCACGCCGGGCAAACCGGTGTAAATGGTATAACGCGTACCCCAATGATATTCTACCTGGTTGGCTTCGACAATCACCGGTGAGCCGACAATATTTTCCTGCATCCAACGGATGGCGGCATAATCTTCACTGAGGTCTAATTCAGCGCCCTCATCATAATAGGTCGCGTATTGCATATACGCCATACCATCGAGCGTGTGGGGGGCATCCATAGCCATGCGATCTTCGATTTTGGCAAAACTGCCCAAGATGGGGTACAGCCCGGCAACAGCCGCCAGAAATACAAAAGCAATTTGCCAGATGAGGCGCCGCCGTGCCCCCCAACGGGGCAAATCGGCAAGCAGCCAGCCAAAGGCTGCCGCCGCGCTGACGGCAAAGAACCCCCAGGCTTGCAGGTAAAATTTGAAGACTGTGTTCATCCGGCCAATATCGCCCTCGACAGATACGATCTCAACCATCAGGGAAAGCATTAGAGCCGTGCCAACCAGAAACAGCACAAATCGTTTATGATCGGGCATATTCGGGCGGAAGAGCAACACCGCCGCCCAAACTGCCAGGGGCAACACCAACCCGGTGATGTGGACACCCAACCCGAAGGGAAGCGGCTTTTCCCCGAGGGGCAGGTCAATGCTCAGAGACAGAATCACAACCAAAAGCGCCAGCAGCCCTCCCCATATCCAGCCCCGATGAGGAGCCAGCTTGCGCAACGCTGAGAGCGGCGTTTTCGCCATCCAATCCACCGTCTCAACAAACATCCAACTGACAATAGCAAAGAGGAACAAACCCCAGTGAGTGAGGTAGTCGGCCAGGGGTGTATTCGTGCCGGGCCAAATGCCAACGCGGTTATAGCCCTGGCTGTACCAGTGGGTATAGGGTTCGTATAGATTGGTTGAAAGCGCCCACAACCCTGCAATTACTGCCACGACCAGCCCGAAGCGCTTGATCGCAGCATAGGCATCATCGGGCAGCTTCCAGTAGCGCCAAACAGCATAGGCTGCGGCAACTACTCCCAATGGGAGGTAGGTGTAAATATCGGAGAGATTAACCGGGTACATGGCGCCGATTGTCAGGCCGCCTAACAAAAGACTCAAACTAATTTGCAAAGGTGAACGCCCACCCTGACGCGACCAGGCTTTGCCCAAAACCACAGCCAACGCCCAGGCTACCACCAGGAGTGCGATGGGTAGAGCAATCATATGGGCATGCAAATCGGCGTAAAGAAAGGTAAAGAAAGGAAACTCGGTTATGGGGTTGCCGTGTTCGGCTCCGATCACCCGGCTGGGGTTCCAATACCACTCGTCCAGGCGGTAAGGGAGCGGCGAACCGCTGAAAGTTTTCAAAAAACCCTGGAAAAACCAGCCCACCTTTTGGAACAAACCGGCGGTTCTGATCTCATCAGTCGAAACTATCAGGCGTTGATAGCCCTCGAAGAGCATCCGCAAAATACCCAGATTGCCCAAGACGGCCATTGCCAGCGCACCCGCGAGAGAGACACCAGACCGAAGACCGAAGACCGGCTTCTTTTTCGTCTCCAGGCTTCTGTCTCCCGTCCCAAAGAGGTTCCAGACAATCGAAAACGCGCCCATTGCCACCAGGGCGAAAAGGGTCGGCAAAATCAGGTTGTAGGCAAAGGCGGGCACAATCCCCAGGAATTTGGTCAGCACGCCCACCAGCACAAACCCATAGTAGTAATAGTTGATGTACCCCCCGGCGAACCAGGGATCATACGGCGGGAAGGAGGTGCTCTTGAGTACGGCGTTGAAATACGAGAAATCCATCGGTTTCTCGCCGCCCTTCCAGGGGTGCCACAAATCAGGATTCCCCAGGCGGATGAGCAGCATCACCAGGAAGAAGATCAGGAATAATCCCTCAACCGTCAAGAAATAGCTGCGGCGCTCGCGCCACTCGGCAAGCAGGTCATCTCGCTGGCGATAAGCCAGCCAGCCGCCCAGCAAGGCCATCAGCAAAATCGCCACGCCGATCGTGGCGCGGGTAAAAGGAATCCGCGCCGACCCGGCTATCCACACCAAGTAGGCCAACAACAACAAACCAGAGATACGCGCCAGAGGGTAGCCGCGGTCAGATAGACCCGGCAAGGCGAACCGCACCAGGGGATAAGCAATGAGTCCAAGAACGAAAACACTCAGATACCACAGCGCCACGCCCAGGGGTTGGAAACGATTATAGAGCGCGTCGGTGTTAAAGAGTTCCGACCAGGTTCCGCCGGCGCGCTGTTCGGCGAGACGATCTGATGGCAGCATAAGATTGCCAGGGAAGGAGTCGGCTTTACGGGGAGTGACATGGATGACTTTGGAAAGATCGACCGCCCCGAGAATTTGTGCCACCGCATCTGGATCATAGTCGGCTGTTTTCTGGAAGACGAAAACCTTGGGGTGATCGTAGACGGTGAAGGCTTCTTCGGCAAATTGATCGTTGATCTCAAAATTTCCCAACGAAGGATTCGATTGAAAAACCTGCACTAATTCGAAACCCAAACGGCCCTGGAACATCCCTGGTTGGGCGACGTTATAACACCACTCAATATTCTGCTCGGCAGGACAGCCCAACAAATTGCGGTAATATGCCGAGGTCAGGGGGTAACGTTCGGGGACGCGGGTGGTTGTCCCCCATTGACGGCTGGATGTGATCAGCACAAAATCGGCGCGCCCCAGCGTACCGGTGAAACGCTCCAGTTTCTCTTCATTATCTTCCCAATACATTTCGAAACTGAGCCCCCCCTGATAGATACCGCCGTAAGGATCATAACCATCCATACGCAGCGGCAGACCGTCATCCCAGGTTGATTCGTTCGCCGGAGCCGCGCCGGAAAAGGCCAGCGCTCCGTTACCTTCGAGTGAAAATGTTAAATAATAGGTGTTGTCTTCCGTCAAATCCACCGGCGCGTCGAGGGCCAAAGCGAAGCTCTCACCGCGGTAATTGTTCTCCTGAGCAAAGGCTGATGTCACCTGCGCGGTGGCCGCCGGATCTCCCTCCGGCAGCAGGGATAAAGCCACATGCAAGGTTTTCTCATTCTGAGAGACCGCGAGCTGCGCATCGGCTTGTTCCATAGTCAGGCCGAAGAGAGAGCCATTTGTCTCAGCGACAAACACAACAGAATATGGTTCCCCGAAACGAGCGAAACAATCGGGTGTATTTTTAAGTTCCTGCTCCACAATGCCCTCCACGCCCTGAATAGCTATTCGGTGAGGGGCGCAGAAATCGACCACTTCTAAATCACCCAAAACTTCGAAAGTGATGGAGTACGGGATGCCGCTTGCGATGATGATTTCATGATCGAACGTAATCTCAAAATCGCCGGAATCCTGCAACGGTGAGGGCATGTCTACCGAAGGAATGGTCACCACCCCCATAGGCTGGTCGCTGGAAGAAGCCTTTGTAACGCTCACCAGCAAATTGCCCACCGAAGATACATCGGCAACATGGGGTAATTCGATCTCAGTCAACAGGCCGCTTTGCTGCGCAATAAACGAAGTCTGATAAGGCTGATCCGCGCGGATTTCAGTCCCTTGAGAAAACGGCAACGGTTGAGAATACCCTTGCGCGTCGCCCGTTATCGCCAATGTGATCGGCCCAGAGAAATTCTGCATCATCCAACGCGAGGCTTCGACGCGGGTGTGCGGAACGGTGTAAATGCGCGAAAAGGCGAAAGCCCAAGCAAAAGTTAACAGCAGAATGATGCTACCCAAGAACAATGCGATTACACGTTGCCGGTTGAAAATTGAAGGTTTATTAACCTTCAATTTGTAATTAGCAATCTGGTATAGAACCCACGCCGCGATGATTGCCAACGCCGGATAGATGGGCAATTGATAGCGCATGGTGCTGTTCCATTGGATCGACTGCCACACAAAGTAGAATGCTGTCCAACCCCACAGCAGAACATGCCGCCGCTCCCCCTTGAACACCCGCCAGCCCATCCATAAGAAGCCTGCCCAGGCCAGTAATCCTAAGGGCAAGCCTAATCCCCACAGAGTCAGATTTTGCCAGGAAAACCAGGCCGGTCGCCGCGCCCATTGCAGTGCCGGAGGAAAATCGACATCGCCGGCGGTTTGCGCGCGCAGCGAAGTCATATTCTCAACCCATTGCGGATTTGGCTTCAAGCCAAAGAACCCCGGCCCAGAGAAGGCGTAAGGTTGAAAGACGCGGAAGGCCACAATACTAACCACACCCGCCAGCACCACATAAACCGCCACCCGCCCAAATTGACGGTGCTGTTCTTCGGGGGATAACCGCAACAAATATAAGAGCGCGGCCCCGGGCAAAGCCAGGGCTACCGGGAGGGCATTGATCTTGGAAGCCACAGCCATACCCAACGCCAGGCCGAATAGAAGATAAGACAGAAGACCAGGAGCGGGAGACCCAGACGGTATTTCTCCATCTACCGTCTCTCCTCTCCCATCTGGTATTGCCACTTCCACAGCAAAATATAATGCCAAAAAGGTAAAGAAATTATTAAATGTATCGACGGTAAAGAAATGCGACTGCTGAATGGGCAGGACAGCAAAGGCATAGAAAGCCGCCCCTAAGACTCCTACCCGACGGTCGTACAATCGCGTTGCCATCAAATAGACCAACGCGATGACGCCCAAATCTGCCAGCGCCGACAAAGCCCTGCCAATCAAATAAACCTGGCCGTAGCCGGTTTCTCCCATCCACTCGGCCACATAGCGCACAATGAAAATTGGCAGTGTGCCATAGACAAAAAAACCATGCCCGCGATTATGCGGGTTGAGGCTCGATTCGGCGGTGTTGAAATAGTCTCCCAGGCTTTCCACGGGTGCGATGCTCGACTCGACCATCGTCAAGAAGCGCTCATCCGGGTGCAGGTGCTGCTCTTCGTCCCAATCTAGACCCACCAAACGCAAATACGCGCCGACAGCGATAATATATAAAATAAGAAATGTAAAACCTAATTTGGTAAATTTTTTAGCATTCGACATAATAGATCACGTTGCAGGTCGGCAGGTTAGCACGATCATGCATCTACACCCGCTAACAATTTACTCAGGCGGGACAAAATAGATAAAGAAATCTCTGCCATCGATGGCAGAATCGTACGTTTGTGAAGAACCCTGCGGGTAAAGTTCGCGCAATGTTTGTAATGCGGCATCATCTTCGGGCTTGAAGAGGAACATTTTCAAGCGAGGATCCTCCAGCGTTTGTGCAATCTGATCGGGCCAGAGGGCATAATCGTGCAGCGGCACACCGGCGCGAAACGCCACCAGACGCGTATCCACCCAATGTGGATACGGCACCACCCAGGCGCTATCCTCCGCCCCTACCGTATCGGCATATTGACGGATCACGGCCCCTAATTCAGACGTATTCCACGAACTGCGCGCAAAAAAATCGCGATATTGCCGGAAGACAAGATCATAGTCCTGGGCACAAGACCATCCAAACAGGAGGATGCCCACCCCCACAGCCAGGCGCGCTCCCCAAACAGGGTTCTTCAGACTCTCTTTGAGGCTGGTCAGCAATCCATCGAGGGCGAGTCCCACCAATAAGAAGACCACCACCACCGCGCCCCCGGTGCGATTGAGGGAGGGGTTCTCCCCCGGAAAGGCCAGAGAAAGCGCTGAAGTCGTCAGCAGCATGGGGATTGCCAACAGCAAGAAAAGATCGAGCCATTCTCGCCGCCGGATATAGCGCAAGAGCAATAGCACAACCCCGATGAAAAACAACGCCGCCGAAACCACGCTCAAAGCCGGGCGGTGGGGGACCGAATGCACCCAGATTTCACCGTTATCCCAAAAGAACATCCCCAGCGCGTCCCACATATTTTTCAGGAAGATCGCCCAGGGCGAGCCGGGGATGGTTTGTTCCACCTCGGACATGCGCGTCATCATGCGGTACGAGAACGATTCGGGATTAGCGAGCGCAAAACGCAGCAACGGTAAAAAGAGCAACAGGGCGCTGAAGGTCAGCAATGTCATCCCCCAAAGGACCTGCCGCCGAACACCACGAGATTGTGGATGCAGCAAATATAACCCTGCCGCCAGTACCACCACCAGAGGCACAAAGCGGAAAGGACTGTACCCATGCAGGCCAATCCCTAAGAAAATCCCCGCCAGGATGAAATCGTTACGCCGCCCCCGGCGCAGGCCGCGCACCAAAAAATAAAGCACCGGTGCCGTGAAGGCCGGGTAGAGCGTAAAGCGCAAGGCTACCCGCGAAATCACATTCGGCCAGTAGGCAATCCCGGCAAAAGCCATTGCCAGCAAACCTACGCGCCGATTAGCGATCTCTTTGCCAAGTAAATATATGAAGGGCAATGTCCACAAACCGGCCAGCACGGTGCCAATCTTCAAACTTGTGAAAGAGAGCCCGGTTCCGAAAAGTTTCGCTACGGCTGCCGTAAGATACATTTGAAAAGCCTCACGACCGGTATTGCGCACAAAGAAAATGCTATATCTACCCTCTAGTACATCGGCGACATCGAACAGTTTTTCGGCGTGATCGCTGAACATCTCCGGGGGGACTTGGTTGAGCTGATAAAAGCGATAGAAAGCCGAAAGGGCAAAGACAGCCAGCACAAGCAATTGCCAGGGGGAGAATGTGATGCCCTGCCTTTTGAAACGGGTAAACCCCTGGGATAGTTTTTCGCGCCACCCATAACCTTTTGGAGCGGGCAGCCAAAAGGCAACCCAGAATGCCGCCAGCGAAATTCCCCACAAACCCAAATTAAGCTGTGTAAAACGATTGCCGCCGAAGGCTAAAAATGCCAGCAACCCGAAGACCAAACTCAGCCACATTGCCACCGCGCCCACGCTGAACGAATCGCCAGAGTAAGTAAGATCGTTAGCACTCGCCAGAGAGAGTTTGCCGCGCACACCCCCCCAGAGCACGCCCGCCGCCAGGATGTACAAAAACACCCCCAGCCCAAGAGTGCGGTTCGGCGGTTCTAGCGCCCGTTGTGCAAACAAGGCCAGCAGCAAGGGCAACAAACTTCCCCAGCCCGCCCAGCGCAAAATATCGAAACGTGGGGTCACAGCCTCAGATGTAGACTCCGCAGCATCTTCGCGGGCAAGCTGCATTGCGGCAACAGCTTCCACATAATCTCCAGCCTCTTGCGGTTCAGCTCCGAGAGGGGGAATCTTTATTGCCTCATGCCGCCAGAAGAAAATCTTCGACTTTACATAATCGAGAACAGAGGGTTCAGTGTCTGTAGAATTACCCATAACCACGTTATTTTACTATGCTTGCCCCGGTCGTGTTATTTTCGACGGGTGATGTAGAAAGAATAAGCGCCATCCTGACATTCGGGCGCTTCACAATAGTAACGCGCTACCAGGCGGTGTGTGAGCGCCAGATTCCATCGGGAGGGGGAGAGGATCCAGCGCCCAAAGAGCAATTTGCTCACCCAGGCGGGCAGCCCAAAATAGTGTCCCCACTCCAAGGTATGCAACGCCCCAGGAGAGAAATAATGCCACCAACGCACAATTTCGAAACCGGCGGCATCCAGGCGGGCTTGCCAGACATCGGGCGGGTCACAATGGTGATGACGCGAGATGCGGTTGAAGAAGGCGCGATAGGCATCTCCCAGACGCCGTAACCTCAACCGATCAAAAATGCGTCCCAGGGAGAGTGTGGGTAAAAAGTTGTCATTGGGCACGCAAAAAATAAATGGCGCGCCGGGTTGCAATACGCGGGCCGTTTCGCGTAAAACATCATCAAGATGATGAATATGCTCTAACACGGAGTTGCTCACTGCGCTGGCAAAATAGCCATCCGGGAAGGGCATGGCCGCCCCATCGGACTGTGCCAACCCTGTATAGGCATTCTGCTCCCCAGCCTCGCGCAGCGGCTCCCACCAGGGATCCACGCCGACTTCCAGAGGACGCGCGAACGCAATCGGGGCGAAATGTCCATCACCGCAGCCCAGATCAAGTGCCGGGGCGGGGAGTTCGATGTTGGCATAAAAGCGCGCTTCCACTGCCCGCAGCAAAGCGCGAAAGTAAGGCAGGGTGCTGAGGTTTTCCCACAAGTAGTCGGTCGGGGGTTGAAGGTTGGAGGTTGAAGGTTGGTGAATTTCCATCCGAATCCATGATTAGTTGATCGCCTGCCCTAGTGCGGCCAATAATTCTTCATACACTTGCTCATATGCCGCAGCAGTAGCCTGAGGGTCAAAGGTGCGCGCGACTTCATCGGGATCACCCTGATAATTTTCAGGATGCGCGAAAATATCCAGCAGCGCTCCGGCAAGAGCATCGGCATCTCCAATGGGAACGACCAGCCCCATGCCGGTGATGGCGGGCGGCTGGCGCACCCCCGGAAGATTGGAAGCCACACTGGGGACGCCGTTCATCATCGCTTCGATTTGCACCAGCCCGAAGGTCTCGGTGGAATTCAGGCTGGGCACGACCAACACATCCAGGTTGCGATAGAAGGCAGACATCTGAGCAGGCTTGAGTACCCCCAGAAATTCCCATTGTCCGCTAGATTGAAAAGCCTCGATCACCGGCGCCAAGCGCGCAAAATAGGCTTCTTCGCCCATGACATCTTCATACTGCCCGGCATACAACACCCGGGCCTCGGGATGCTGCTCCAGCACTTTAGGCAGAGCATCCAGCAAAATTTCGACCCCTTTTTCGGAGGCAAAACGCGTTGCCATTCCAATAACCGGACGACGGTTGTATGGGTTGTGTTCGACCTGGAATGCGGTCACATCCTCGAGATTGGCTGTGGGCAATTCTACCGGGGGCAAAATCACGCGCACCTTCTCGGCAAAACGCATCAGGTAAGGGGAATGCGAAGCAAAGTCCTGTGTATATGCGCCGATGCGGTGGGTAAACAACCCGGCGAGATGATTCATCCAATGCACAACGGTATTGACCAAACGATTGAACAACCCCCTGGGGAGTTCCAAATCACAATGATAGGTGATGACTGCAGGCTTGCGCAGCAATCGCCCGCGCAATGCCACCCCGGCAGCATCGAACTGGGGCAGGTGCAGGTGAATGGCATCGTGCGTCAGGGCCAGCTTCCAGGCCAGAAAACCGAACGCCGGCATAATCACGCCCTTGCTGACGCGAAAGAGCACTGGAACCCGCACAACGCGCACACCTTCGCAAATTTCTTCTCGCGGCAGGCTTTTATCGTATTGCGCTGTGAGCACAGTCACCTGGTGGCCTCGTCCGACCAATGCTTTCGACAGTCGCTCGACATAAATCGTCAGACCGCTGGTGTGGGGGCGGTAATAGGTAAGAACAGTTAGAATGCGCATATCAAGGTTAGAGGTTAGAGAATTTTTATCATCGCAAAAGAAAACACAAGGAGAAATTTCTTGAGAGCTTGGTTGCTTCCTGGTGAAATTTTTCCGGTTCGGTATGCTCAGGTCAAGAAAACAGCGTTTTGTGTTGTTTTACCCAGGCAAACAATTGGCGCACACCTTCTGCGACATTGACTTTCGGATGCCAATGGAGTTCACGTTCGGCCTTACGAATGTCGGAAACGAAAACACGCTGGTCGCCGGGGCGCCAATCACCCCGCTCGATGGGGATTTCTTGCCCCAGCAGGTTTTCGAGTAAGGGGCCAAACTCCGCCCATACCGAGAGAGTATTCTGCGGGCCGCCGCCGATATTGTAAACTTGCCCGGCGGCAACATCAACATTGGCAATCGCTGCGTCGTAGGCATCCAACAGATCTTCTACAAAGAGTACATCGCGCACTTGCTTGCCATCGCCGAAAATTGTAATTGGTTTTCCCAGCACAGCAGCAATCACAAACCAGGCCACCCAGCCCTGATCTTCAATCCCAAACTGACGCGGGCCATAAATACAGCTCTGGCGCAGCACTACGGTGGGTAAATCATACATGCGATGGTAGTCGCGCACATACTGATCGCCGGCACCCTTGCTGCATCCATAAGGGGAGTGGAAATCAAGCGGGTGCGTTTCCGGCACACCGTGTGGCAAGCCAACATAGGCATAACTAGCAGGATTTTCACATACGGCGACATCTTCCATACCACCATAGACTTTGTTGGTGGAAGCATATAAGATGGTGGGGCGATGCCCAGAGAGACGCGCCGCCTCAAGTACGTTAAATGTTCCCAAAGCATTGTCGTGAAAATCTTTACGGGGATCTAGCACCGAGTTAGTCACAGCTACCTGCCCGGCGAGATGGACGATCACGTCGGCTGCGCGGCTGGCTTCTTCGAGAGCGGGGAAATCTGCCAGATCGGCTGCCACCAACGAGAAAGAACGTTCCCCGTGGCTGGCGCGCAGCCATTCCAGGTTGAGACGCGCTCCCGCGCGGGACAAGTTATCAAAGATCGTCACGCGCTCTCCGCGTCGTAATAATCGATCGACATAATTCGAGCCGATGAATCCGGCCCCACCGGTTACGAGAAAATGTTTTTTCATGCGATTCTTACCGTTTGAGATCCAGGCTCTTTAGCTGTTGAAAGATTTGCCCAATACTCACACCGCTGTTCGCCAAACCGTACACACCGAAAAAGCCGGTCAATAATACATAAAGCAAGTGGGCAGTAACCGCGTGAGCAAACGCAACTGAAAGGGGGATGCCAAAAACGCTCAGCGCACCCACAATGACGGCCTCATACACGCCCACATACCCCGGCGAAGACGGCACCGCTACCCCCAGAGCAGAAACCCCTAAGCTGAAGGCGGCATGCAAAAGACGCGCCTGCGGATAAAACGAGCGTAAGATCAAGTATTGGAGCAGAATTGCCAGCAGCCAGCTTGCGATCATCCAGAATAAAACCTTGAGAAAACGACCAGGAGACGTGAGGGCGCTCAACCCGTCTAAAAATGCTTCCAGCTGGTCCCGCCCCAAACGCAAGATCACCGGCCAGCGCTCACCCAGACGCTCAAATTGCACCAGCGCCCACTGACGATAGCGCGCCAACAAATAGAGCGCTACCAAACCCAATAACACGATCCCGCCGACAAGGAGCGCAATATTTTGGGTATTGGGTGCATTGAGTACAAACGGCAAAGTGCCTAAGAGCAAACCGGCTGCCAGAATCATATCGAAGGCCCGCTCAATCAGGATGGTGGAGAAAACTCGCCAGAAGCCAATCCCTTCTTGCCCTAACAGATAGGCCCGCCCCAGCTCACCCAGGCGGAAAGGCAACACATTGTTCAGCAAATACCCCATATGCATGGTCAAAAATACTTTGCGATAAGGAGCCGCACCCTGCAGAAGGGTGTGCCATGCCAGCGCCCTCAGAATGTACGAAAGCAAATAAATCGGCAGCGCAATCAGCAAGAAAATCCATTCAGCCTGACGCAAGGCTTCGACAACTTCGTGCCAATCAAAGAATCGAAAAAGGACAATGATCGCCACCACGCTGATGATGATGCCGGGCAGCATACTCTTCCAGGCGCGGCTCTTCTTAGGCGCAGGGGCTGGATCAGTCATCGCGCAGCCTCAACACCGCCAGAAAAGCTTCTTGAGGAATTTCGACATTGCCGACGCTTTTCATGCGTTTCTTGCCTCTTTTTTGTTTTTCGAGTAATTTGCGCTTGCGGCTAACATCGCCGCCATAGCACTTGGCAAGCACATCTTTGCGCAGCGCCTTGACATTGGCCCGCGAGATCACCCGCCCCCCGGCAGAGGCCTGAATAGGAACAGCAAAAAGCTGACGCGGAATGAGTTCTTTCAATTTTGAAACCAGGGCTTGCCCCTTACGGTAAGCGGCATCACGATGGACAATCACCGCCAGGGCATCGACCGGCTCCTGGTTGACTAGAATCGTCAGTTTGACCAAATCATCGGGGCGGTATTCGGCAAATTGATAATCTAACGAGGCATAGCCGCGCGTGCCCGATTTTAAGTAGTCAAAAAAGTCAACGATCAATTCCGCCAGGGGAATCTCAAAATTGAGTTGAACGCGCTGCGGAGTGGGATAATCCTGATCGACAAAAATGCCGCGCCGCTGGGTGACCAGTTCCATGACCACACCGTAATAATCCGTCGGCGTAAAAATCTGAATGCGCATCCAGGGTTCGCGGACTTCTTCAATATCACCGGCGTCGGGTAATTCTGCCGGCGAATCAATGCGGATGAGGCTGCCATCACGCATCAGCACCTGATACTCCACCGAAGGAGCGGTAACGATGATGTCGAGATCATACTCGCGCTCAATGCGCTCCTGAATGATCTCCATATGAAATAGCCCTAAGAAGCCGCAGCGAAAACCGAAATTAAGCGCCTGAGATGTCTCCGGCTCATAGATCAGGGCAGCATCGTTGAGCTGCAATTTCGCCAGGGCATCGCGCAGATCTTCATAATCTTCGCCATCCACCGGATAGATCCCGGCAAAGACCATCGGTTTGGCTTGTCGGTATCCGGGCAGAGGAGTCTCCGCCGGGGATGCCGATAGGGTAAAAGTATCGCCAACCCGGCACTGGTGTACGCTCTTCAACCCGGTAGCGATATAGCCCACATCGCCGGTAGCGAGTTTTTTAGTGGCCTGCATATGCGGCGAAAATACGCCGATTTCTACCGGCGAGAGGGCGGCATCGGTCGCCATGAGATGCAATTTATCGGCAGATTGAATGGCGCCATCGAATACCCGCACATAGGCAACAACACCTTTGTAGGGGTCGTAATGCGAATCGAAGATCAGCGCCCGCAGGGGGGCTTGGGCGCTTCCCTTTGGGGGTGGAACACGCTCCACAATGGCTGTCAGCACCGCCTCCACATTGCTGCCCGATTTGGCCGAAATGCGCAAGATCTCTTCGGGCGGAGTCCCCAACAGATTGCTGATCTCCTCGGCAATTTCATCGGGGCGCGCCGCGGGCAGGTCAATCTTGTTGATCACCGGGATGATCTCCAAATCGGCTTCCAGCGCCATATAGAGATTCGCCAGCGTCTGGGCCTCAATGCCTTGTGCGGCATCCACAATCAGGAGTGCCCCTTCGCAGGCATACATCGCCCGGCTGACTTCGTAGCCGAAATCAACGTGCCCTGGGGTATCGATCAAATTGAGTTCATAGGTCTGTCCATCGCTGTGGGCATAATCCATGCGCACGGCAGAGG
Organism: uncultured Anaerolineales bacterium; assembly: GCA_964344175.1. Taxonomy (GTDB): domain Bacteria; phylum Chloroflexota; class Anaerolineae; order Anaerolineales; family UBA11858; genus NIOZ-UU35. The sequence continues at coordinate 6,660 of CAYFMI010000030.1, read as the reverse complement.
CTTTGATGGTGACGCCTTTTTCGCGCTCCAGATCCATCGAATCTAAAACCTGGGCCATCATCTCCCGCTCAGAGATGGTTCCCGTGACCTGCAGCAAGCGATCAGCCAATGTCGACTTACCGTGGTCAATATGCGCAATAATGCTGAAGTTGCGGATGTGTTCTATACCCATAGGCGGGGCGTAGTATAACCGATTTTGGGCGTTTAAGGAGCCGGGATTAGGGAGGGTGCGCTCAAAAGTTATAGAATGATCGCGCTGAACGGAGGCGGCATCGCCGCCATAGTCATCGCGTCTCGACTGCGCTGTGCTCCGCTCGACGCGATGACTCTATCTTTTCGACAACACTTGAGTGCCCCCTTAGGGATGCGGAAACAAGTTAGCGATTTTCTCCTGCCAGTCAATGCCGGGAGCGGCGGGTTGGGTCAGCCAGGCTAAGAATTCGATATTGCCCTTTGGCCCTGCGATGGGGGATTGAATCAGGCCGCTGACGCTTAAGCCTTGCTCTTCAGCAAAAGTGAGAATATCCGCAAGGACACGGCGATGAACCTCCACATCGCGGATGACCCCTTTGCCGCGCGCAGCTTCTCGGCGTCCGGCTTCAAATTGAGGCTTAATGAGGACGACAACCTCGCCCCTCACCTCACCCCCTTCGCCCCCTCTCTCCCGGTGGGAGAGAGGGGGTTGGGGGAGTGGTGAGGGTAACCAGCCCATAACCACCGGCAATAAAATCTTCAACGAGATAAAGGAGGCGTCAATACTCACAAAGCTGACCGGCTCAGGGAGGCTTGCAAGATGACGAGCATTGGTTTCTTCCATAACGATAACGCGTTCATCCCGACGCATATTCCAATGCAAGATGCCTTTACCGACATCAATGGCATAAACCTTCGCCGCACCTTGCTGCAAGAGGCAATCGGTAAAACCGCCTGTGGAGGCCCCCACATCGGCGCAAATTTTGTTGCGCACATCCAGACCGAAGGCTTCGAAAGCGGCTTGCAATTTCTCGCCGCCGCGCGAAACAAAACGCGGCCCGCGCGCCACAATCAATGCTGCGCCGCTGGCTACCTGGCTCGAAGGTTTACTCACCACCTGACCATCGGCGCGCACTTGCCCGGCCATAACTAAGCGCTGGGCCAGAGAGCGGCTTTCGGCAAGGCCACGCTCAACGAGCAACACATCTATGCGGGTCTTTTTGGGCATGGAATAATTGTAACGCAATTGACGAAACCCCCAATCCCGAATATCATTTCTTCATGCTAACTGCGCTACTTCAAACCATGCGCCCCAAACAATGGGCCAAAAACGTCTTTCTTTTTGTAGCCGTGGTCTTCGACCGCAAAGTGACCCACCTCCCAACCTTGCTTCATATTCTGGCCGGGTTCTTTATCTTCAGCCTGTTTGCCAGCGTGGTTTACATTCTCAATGACATCGCCGATGTCGAAGCCGATCGTCAACATCCCACCAAACGCAACCGTCCAATTGCCGCCGGGAAACTCTCTCTCTCCGCAGCCTGGGTAGTCACCGGCATCCTGCTACTCGTTGCGTTGCCTGTGGCTTATCTACTCTCCCCTGAATTCGCTGCCATCGGCCTGGTCTATTTATTGCTCAACCTGGCCTACTCCAAGTGGCTCAAACACATTGTCCTACTCGATATTATCATCCTGGCATCTTTTTATGTGCTGCGTGTGGCCGCCGGGGTCACCCTCATCGAAGTGGAACGCTTTTCCCCCTGGCTTTATATTTTCACGACATTCCTGGCCTTGCTAATCGGCACCGGTAAACGCCGTGCCGAACTGAATTTACTGGCCGATGGTGACAACAGCCACCGCCGGGTGCTGGATGGCTATACGCTCATCTTTCTTGACCAATTAATTACCCTGGCATCGGGCATGACCATCATTACCTACAGTCTGTATACGTTTTCCGCGCCCAACTTGCCCGGCAATCACGCCATGATGCTGACCATCCCCTTCATCATCTATAGCATCTTCCGTTACCAATACCTCATTCAGGTCAAAAACACCGGCGGCACGCCCGAAGATGTCATCTTCTCCGATATGCCAATCCAACTCGCCATTGTGCTTTATGGTCTGACGGTACTGGTGATTTTTTACATATTCTAGGAGTTCGACGATTAGGAATCAGGCAATAGGGAAAACAACTACCTGAGCTACGAAACGCCGACCACCTGATCACCTGCCATCTATGCCTTCATTCACCGCCTCCGCTCCGGGGAAAGTCATCCTCTTTGGGGAACATGCCGTTGTCTACGGGCATCCGGCGATTGCCGTCCCGGTAACCCAGGTGCGCGCCAGGGCGACGATCATGCCCAATATTGGGGAAAGCGCGGGCGCGGTGCAGATTCTCGCCCCGGACATTGGACTGCGCAAACAACTGGAGGCTCTCGACTCAGCCCATGCGCTGGCTGCTGCTATCGAAGGTGTAACTGCAACTTTGGGCATCCACCGCATACCGGCCTGCACTCTAAAGATAGAATCGAGCATCCCGGTGGCCTCCGGCCTCGGTTCCGGGGCGGCTGTCTCGGTGGCCGTCATCCGGGCGCTGTCCGGCTTCCTTGGCAAGCCTCTCCCCGATGAGCAGGTATCCTCTCTGGCCTACGAAGTCGAAAAAATCCATCACGGCACCCCCTCCGGAATCGATAACACCGTCGTCACCTTCGCCCGTCCGGTGTACTTCATCAAAGATAACCCCATCGAGACATTCGAAATCCCGACCCCCTTCACCATCATCATCGGCGACACCGGCATCGGCAGCCCCACGAAAGAAACCGTCGGCGACGTGCGCCGCGGGTGGGAGGCGAATCCGGCGCGCTACGAACGGCTCTTCGCTGCCGCGGGGAGCATTGCCCGCGCCGCCCGGCAGGCCATCGAGAGCGGGCATCCCCAACGCCTGGGGCCGTTAATGAATGAAAACCAGGCCCTGCTGCAAGAGATGGGGGTTTCTTCACCAGAGCTGGATCGGCTGACGCAGGCTGCCCACGCAGCCGGGGCACTGGGCGCAAAACTCTCCGGCGGCGGGCGCGGGGGCAATATCATCGCGCTGTCAACGCCCCAAAAGATTGATGACATCACAACAGCCCTATATCGGGCAGGAGCAGCCAACGTCATTAGTACTGCGGTACAATAAGGGGGTAAACATAGCTTCCCTATAACCGAGAGGGAAACATGGCTCCTGAAGCGCCCATTTTCATCAGCTATGCCCGCAAAGACAAGAAATTTGTGGGCCGGTTGGAGGATGATCTACGCTCCGCAGGGATCGAAACCTGGCTGGATGTAGTTGATATTGCCACTGGCGAACGTTGGGATCGGATCATTCAAGACGCCATTCGAGATTGTGCCTATCTACTCGTTGTGCTATCCCCTAACTCGGTCGTCTCCGACAACGTCCTCAACGAAATCGATCTGGCGCTTGAACTCAACAAGCCCATCTATCCGCTGCTATATCACGATTGCGAAATCCCCCTGCAATTGCGCCGCAAGAATTATATCGACTTCACCGGGGACTACCCCTCGGCACTGACAACGCTCTTAAATGAACTAAACGCCAAACAACCGCCTGCGCTGCAAAAACAGGCTATCTTCTCCCGCCGGACAATCGGGATTAGCGCCGTCATCGGGGCAGCGGCGTTGACGCTGCTGATTGCTGGAGGTATCCATAATTGGGGGCTTCCGTGGGGGACGGCAACACCAACAGCTACGATCACGCCATCCACAACGTACACGGCATCAGCGGCCCCTACAACAACTCAGCCGCATACATCCCAAACTCCCGCCCTCACCCTAACTCCCACCGCAACGTATACCCCCACCATCCCCCCAACTTCTACACCCCTGGTTTCGTCGCCTCTGCTGGTCACCCTGAATCTAGAAAACTGTGAAGACCGGGATCGTGCTCATCTCGAAGAGAATATCCGGAACGCAGGGGGGCATCTGACAACCGGCGTTGGTGCGCAGATGCAAATTGACTTGCGCTGTGAGGGGGACCAAACTATGGTCAGCGTGTACTTCCCCGAAACCCCCGCCTACCGAATCGAGTTTCTAGATGAAGCCCCCTCGCTCACTCTAGTCACCGGCTTCCCCTATGCGCGTGCCTTTGTCCAGGCGGCAATTGCCTACGCAAGCGGAAATTATAAACAGGCATCCCTTCAATTGCTTCAGTCGGTTGGCTCCCTAGATGCCTTTGAAGCCTATTACCTGCACGCCCAGACGTATATGCACCTGGAACAATGGGGCGATGCTCGTGACAACTACACATTCGCTCTCGAAGGCTGGCCCGAGGCAGATGCCACAATGCGCGCCCAGGCTTATGGGGGGCACGGGCTGGCATATATCCTCGAAGTAGAGCAACAACGTTCCGGGTTTTATTCCGGCGACCAGGATACATACCCCGATTGTGTTCAGTACGCGCGCCGCGATTTTGATAATGCGCTAAATGCCCAACCCGACCGCGCATTATGGTGGGCAGGCCGCGCCCTGGCACGCTGGCAATGCGCCGATTTCAACGACGATGACAATCTCATCTACACGGATGCAGAAAAGGCCAGGAGTTTATCGGAGGGTGATGCGCCGAGGGAGTATGCACTGGCATCATCTATATTGGCGAAAGCCTATTTATATATTGATAGTGACTATCTCCAAGCTATCGAATTGGCACAACAGGCTGTGGATTTTGCTCCTGAGTTTCCCTCACCCTACCGAATTCTGACATGCATACATGTAAGAGAAAATAATGCTGACGCCGCGAGCACCGCGCACGAAGCTTATCTTGCAAATGTTGTTCTTTCTTGGAGACGGCAAGAAGCTTTGCAAGAACTGGAAACCGGATATTGTCCCTTAATGAGGCCGGAGAGCAGTACACCGTAAAACGAGAACTTTGCAAATGGCGGGAATAGATCTTTTATGCGCTATGTATTTGCGAAAGTGGAAGCCTCGGAAATCTCAGCAAATTGACTGTGGATCATCGTCCAACGCACTAGACATGATCGGCTTCGACATGTTTAACAATATGTCTCCCATGCCTGGTGTTAAATTCGATTTCAGTATTTCCATGATCGTAATTGGTCATCATTTGATGATCTTCCAAATCCACGCGATCCAACTTTTGGAATACTGCAAACAATAAATCTTTCCACTCCCTGGCCCCGACCATATCCATAAAAAAATCTGCGGATGGCAGTTCTAACCCCTCAATCCCAGATAGGGACAGAAGAGGAATGTTGTCGATCATCTCATCCGCAATCTCCGACGCCCTTTCCGGGTTTTCCTCAAATTTCCGCCGGGCAGATGATATGAGGTCATGGAAAAAATCTATAGCAGTAGATGTATCGCCTTTGGTTGGTTTTTTCTTTCGAAACACACGTTTCACAAAACTTGGCTTGCCACTTTCGTGAAGTGTATTAAATACAATTGCTGCAATTGGTTCCAACGCATGACAGCCTTCAATAGCATCCAGCCCATATTCATCCAGATCGGCGGCATCATAGCCCATTGTGAGCAGCAGCGCCCCGGCCAGATCGAAACGCAACTTCGGGGGTGGGTGGCGTCGATCTTTCAAGGCAAAATCACTCTCATAGTGCTGTCGTAAAACACGTTGCAAGGTAGATAGCATTTCCAGCCCGAGGCAAAGCACGCTATAGCCATCCTCAATTAACTCGGCAATCCACTCTGCCTGAAGAGCATCTACTTTCTCCGGGTTATCCTCCTCCCAGGGAAATACGATTTCATCTTTCTTATCGGCATAGAAATTGCGCCAATTTTCCCAGGGATCATTTTGTTGTTTCGGGAAGGTTTTTCCCATCGCTTTGTCTCCCCTCACTCTATGCACTTTCCTCACTGCTTTAAGGATCTCCCCCTCTTCTTCGAGTTTATGCACAATGTGCCCGGCCATCTCATGCCAGATCACGTGCCAGTTCCAGGGCGACTCCAGGTCATAAATCGGCACACCGGTAATGGTTACCCCTCGGGCATATTTGAAACTGACCAACTCAAAATGACGGCTGTAGTAAGGGACCGTAATCCTTCTTTCTTGAGAAATCTTTCCAGGTTTCGCTGCATCGACCAATACCTCAAAAATTTTCACGCGTTCATCCTTGACCATGAAAAGCAAAGGGCGCAGATGATCCCAGCCATCGCAAAGTCGTTCGATCGCGCGATGCTGCCAGTATCGCTTGGCGCGGTCATCTAATGTAGAGTCATCATCCAACGCGTTAACAAAGGCATCAAAATAGTGGTAGGCGAACAGCACAAAGCAATCTACCAGATAGCACACATGGACAACCGACCGGGTCAAAACGCCATCCCCGGAAATCACTTTTCGCTTTTCCACAACATGTTTAACGAGGCTATACAATTGCATCCAGCCATCGGCTTTGACACCTCCTGCGCCGAGTTTTCCAGGAATTTCCTTATCTAAGACAGCCACAATAGACTCAGGCAATATGTCCGAATATATCGTATCCATAGTTATCTCCTCCTGTGATTTAATCAATTCACCGTGGCTACAACGATACTCTCCCCCTCCATTGTCAATTCGTAAGAATAGTATACAAAAAATTTTCTTATGCCGTCAAGCGACTTCGCTGAAATCCCCACGGCTTTCTTAAATTTGTGCTATACCAGAAATTTACCGCAGAGAACGCC
>CAYFMI010000029.1:0-45696 GCA_964344175.1 uncultured Anaerolineales bacterium | reverse complement strand
AAAACCGCGCATGATTTGGTTGCGGGGATAGCGAATGGTGTGTGGGAATGTTTTCATTTATTAGAATTTTATATCGGCTCCAGGCGGGAAAGGGCTGGAATCTCGCTTGAAGTGGAAACCTGCGGCCCCGGCATGGCCGCCGCCCCCAAAGCGTTGGGCAATTTCTGAGACATCAATTTCTTTGGAGTACAGTGAAACATACGTGTGCAATTCGTTATCCAGCAGGGCATCAATGTAGCAGTAGGCGACTTGATAGCCATGATTGCGAATATGCTCTCCCAGGTCGCCAGAGCCGCGCAAATTAATTGCCAACGTTTGGTAGCCCTCAAAGAGTACCGGAAAGCCATAGCGCGCTGTTGAGCTTTGGATGTTGCGCAGCCGGGCCGCCCGCAAGGTGCTGCCTTGATCGATAAGCTGCTTGACCAGGATTGCGTCGTCATCCAGTAAAGGCCCCCATAGACGATCGTTGTGTGGGTTCGTGTTTGACTGGTAAAGGCCTTCATTGAAAGAGCCAGTATCTGGATGCTCCCAACGCCAAATATCACGGTCTCCGATTAAAACTACCGACTTGGGAACAGGATGGTTGGGGAAATAGTGTTTCCAGGTCAGTACGCAGGCCGCTTCAGAATTGTCGCGCGTTCCCGCCCAAGTTTGCGAAATGTCGGCCAATTCGTCAATGGCGGTCTTGTGGTGGTCGATCCAGGTGAGCTGGTGATAATTCGCCAGACGCTCCATGTCTTCGCGGGGTAACGAAAAGTCTACGATGATAATTTGCTCGGCAACGAGGATTTCTTCCAGGGGCAGCGAATCGCCATATTTCATCTCGCATAGGCTGACCTTAGGGCCGAGGGCGCGCCGCACAATAGCAGCCGAGGCGCGTCCATCGGCGTCGTTATGATAGATGCAAAGAGTTTTTTTCATGCAGCTATTGTACCAATGAAGCGCCCTGAGGTTGCTGGTTAATCGAGCAGCGCCTGCAAAGTGAGGTTTGATAAGAGCAGTCTTTGACTGGTCAGCACGGCAACATATTTATGGAATGCTGCGGCGATGGCGGGGTTTTCCACTTCCATTTGTCTGAGTTTGTCTTTCGAAAGAAAATAAATCATGCTGGGCATGTCTGTAATCACAGTAGCCGTTGTCAACTGATCGAGATAGGTGCCAATTTCACCAACCATTGCTCCGGTTCCCATGCGGCGCAAGCGGGTTGTTTCTCCCGAATCCAACGTGAGTTGGACGGTAACTTGCCCGCGCTCGACCAAATAAATTCCGTTGGGGACATCCCCCCGCCGGATGAGAACTTCGCCCTCGTCCACGATCGATTCTTTGAGATAGGACATGAAGTCATCTATAGCCATGTTGGGGGGAAAGAACTCTTTTAGTCGCCCCCGCAGGGTTGGGATAGCTAGCGCGGTGACATCGGTGTTGTCGAGCAATGCTTCTTCGCACCATTCGACGGCGTGATCGCTGTCGGGATATTCCAGAACGACGGAATCATCTACGAGAATTCCGCCGCGCTTTAATTTTTGCTGCACATCGGGCGATAAATCAGCGAAGAGTAGATTGTAGCCTCCCTGTTCGGCCTGGTGTCGCAAGCGGATGAAGCTGTTCAGCGCTGAAGAATCGATGCCGCTGACGAAGCGAAAATCTAAGATGACAAATCTCGGTTTTGAGAGTTGCCGATCATCAACGCGGTCTTTGATTTGGCGGTATAGGGAATGCGCAGTGCCAAAGAAGATGAACCCTTGCAGTTTGATGATATATAGCAGGTCGCCATTTTCTTGTAAATAATCTTGATAATGGGAGGCGCGTTCAACCGTACTCTGGTAAGTTTTGCCTGAAAGCACGTTCCGGACAATATTGATCTGACTGTAATTGAGGGCAAAGAGTACCGCAGTAGCCAGGACACCAACCAGAACACCTTGCAAAAGCCCAATGCTCACAATGACAAATAGAATAAGCAGTAAGATGAGAAATTCGGTCAACGGCAATTGATGGCGCGATTCAAAAACCCATTGCACCAGAAATGTCAATCCCAGGTAGATCAATAGTCCCTCGATAATCATCTTAGGGATTAAGGGGAGCAGCGCTGCGCCGTAGAATATGGTCAGGCCAAATATACTGGCGGCGATAAGGCCGGTAAACCGGTTGCCAGCTCTCATCTTGGCGGCCAGTGTAGTGAGGCTGGCGGAGTGATAGCCAATGATGCCGCCAGCAAACCCCGAAAAGATGTTCGCAATCCCCGCAGAAGTTAATTCGTGGTCGAAGTTGACCTCTTGCTTTGAAGCCAGTTCGACGCTGCTGCTATTGAACAATAAACTGATTAGCGTTGTAGGAATCAGGGTCAACATGGTCAGGGATTGTTGGATGATGACAGCCCAATCCGCTTTTGGGAATTCCAGCAGGATGAGCGGCTTCCAGATGTTGCCGCTCGGAAAAGGCCCCAGTAGCCAACCGCCGGCGCTGATCTTGTCCATGGGGATGCCGAACAGCCAAATGCTAAGATAATATATCCCCAGTCCGCCCAATATGATGGTGGGGACAAGGTTGATTTTTGGAAACCTTCTTTGCAGGGTGAGCAACAATAGGGCCAGAATTAACCCCGGAGCCCATCGGAGAATTGTCTCTGCCGTAAACCACAAATGCAGGTGTTCGAAATCCAGAGGGATCTGAACAGTCAGATCAAGCCCCCCTTTTATCAGCAGCCAGCCCAGGCCGGCCAGAAACCCTCCTAAGACCGGGTAGGGCATATAGCGAATCCAGCGCCCAAACCGTAAAAGGCCAAATAGAAACAAGAATATCCCTGTGCCAGCCGTGCTGACTGCCAGTGTAGCCGCAAGGGTGATGAAGATCTCTTCAGATGAAAGGGCTGTTCCCAGATCAGAAAACACCTGTGCCACAATCAGCGCCAAAATTGGCGCGGTAGCCGATTTGGGGAAGGAAATTGTGCCGGGTGTTGAACTGGTCAGCGAGATGATGGTAATTAACAGCAGGCCGCCAAATAGCGTCAAGCCAATTCCCTGTGCCAGATAGGATGACAGGTCGCCTGCAAATATGATGGCAGCGTACGAGATGGTGTTGCTGACTGCGATTGCACCGGTCGCCAAACCCGCCAGGAGTGTTTGGATGATTTTACGAGGGAAAGTATTCGATATGGGGGACTGTGAAGTCATGTATCCCTTTGGGCGGCTTGCCGCATGTTGAGTTTAGCAGATGCAGGCAGTGCCTAGCCGCCAAAGCTGGTCATCAGGGGTATGGGCGAGAAGACCAGCGCAAATAGGATCAATCCAACAATGGCAATGGATTTTCGGCGTGGATCGAGTTGAGTGATTTGATCTAGGGGTTCTGCGTGAGTCCGCCCGAGCAAATAGATGAGAAGCGCCCATAGCCACCAGCCTTGCCACGCGAACCCCAATAGCAGTAATACGCCCAACACGTAAGGCATAATCCGGTTAGCGCGTTTGCCAAGCAAAACATAGATGAGGTGTCCCCCGTCGAGTTGACCAACAGGGATCAGGTTCAATGCGGTCACCAGCAGCCCGGCCCAACCGGCCCAGGCGTAGTCGTTCATAAAAATATCGCTCCCTCCCACAGGGGCAGGAAGTCCGGTGAAAAAGTACCGCACCCAGTACAAGAAGGGATGTAAGCCGTCAAAAGAAGTTGGTTCTGGAAGCCACATTCCCGTGGCTGTATACTTGGCGAGCAGATAGAAGATCGAATTGCCTTCCAATAGCATCCCTTCGGGAAAATGGTCGGGCAAGGATTGCACTTCAGAGGTGAACAAACCATACATTAAGATAGGGATGGCGACGAGAACCCCTGCCAGCGGCCCCGCTACACCAATATCGAGTAGCACGCGCTTGTTTTTGGGCGGCTCTTTTAGTTGGATGAAAGCGCCCATCGTTCCAAACAGGCTCAATGGGAAGGGGATGAAATAAGGCAGGGTAACATTTGTTTTATGATAGCGAGCCGCAAAATAATGCCCAAATTCGTGTGCCACTAAAATGCCCAATAAGCTGATAGCAAACGGAATCCCACTCAGTAAATTTGCCCCATTCGATAAATATTCTGCGACATTTCGTACCATTTCCACTGGGTTCTCGCTTGAAGCACCTTCGTAATTGTAGAGCGCACCGGCTGCGAGCACGCTGAGGAGCGTAAGCAGGAATAATCCCAGGTTGATCCAGGGGTTAGAAGATTGCTGATTTGCCACGCTCTCAACAAAATAGATTGCGTGTTTACTCTCCTCGTTGCGAAATACCGGTGTAATTTTGTATGCTTCTAGGGATTGGGCAAGTTGGTCGTAGGCTGATACTGATTCGCCGTAAAGCTGCCCTCGAAAGCGAGCAATGAAACCTTGCTCTGAGGTTCCCCAGGTAATATCTTCAACATTAAGAACTTGTGCTACCAGATTGGCGAGATACATCTCTTGGTTCGCGAAGCTGGTATTGTCTGAATCTAAATTTTCATACATAGAAATGCGACATTATTGAATGTGATCTAGAAATGATAGGCGGGAGTGGATGGGAGTCGAACCCACCGCGGCCCGCAACGCGACCCGCCACCGGTTTTGAAGACCGGGGAGCCCACCGGGACTCAACCACCCCCGTATGCGGAGATGTTGCCTCGTGGGGCGATTATACCTCAGAACCCACCTTGTCAATCCGCGTATTTGCGGGGCTCTTTGGGAACTGCCGTGATAAACCCCCTAAATGCGGATGCCCACTACGAGGATTCTCAGAGACCCATTTGCGGAGGTTTTCAACTCCAGATTGAATAGATGTTTGTCAAGTAGTGGATATGACAAACATCTGTTGACGGAACCTGGGGGATCAATTACCCTGTGCTTTGCATGTTATTAAAATTTCTCTGGAGGACCACCATGACAATGACAATTACCGATGATTGCATTTCTTGTGGGGCATGCGAGCCAGAATGCCCTGTGGAAGCTATTTTCGAAGGGGACGTGATTTACGAAATTGATCCGGAAAAGTGCATTGATTGCGAGGGCTATTTCGACACGAATCAGTGCGTCGAAGTTTGCCCGGTGGATTGCGTCGTGCCGCTATAAGGATAGTGCGTTGTAGAATATCAATATCCCAAAAATAAGGGTGTGTGGGTTGTAAAACGACCTGCACACCCTGTTTTGGGTTTTCCTCTTTCTCGTGCCATTGACAGTCTCGAATTCCTTTGTTAAGATTCGGCATCAAAATTAAATACCTGGAGAGATAGCGGCTGAAACTCATTTGAGTTTACGAGGTGGAGGTTCCTCCCTGCGAAGGGAGCGCTAACAACCCAAACGAATTTGGGTTGGAAAATCGAATTGATCAGCGGATGCCTCCGAAGCCTGACCACGGGCTTCTCTCTCCCTTCCGAGAAAGCGAATTGCCGAAAACCAGGCAGCAATGTCTGGGCCAGGGCAGCGTAGTGGTGCAAACATTTTATTGTTTGCTGCGTGTTGGAAGGGCTGCCGCTGCTAGCAGGTATGATTTATTGAAGCTGGGTATGCCCGTGCATACCCGGTTTTTTATTTAACCTAGTTGGAGGTTTCGTATGGACTCGAAAGAATTGATAGCTCGCGTAAGGGAAGACAACATCAAATATGTTTCCCTGCAATTCACCGATGTGACCGGCTCTGTAAAAAGTGTGGATATTCCCCCCAGCCGGTTGAAAGATGCCCTCGAAGATGGCGTATGGTTCGATGGATCGTCGGTAGAGGGATTTGCCCGCGTGCAGGAGAGCGATATGCGCCTGGTGTTGGATCCAGCCACCTATGCAATCTTGCCCTGGTCGCCCGATGACTTGAAGCGGGCGCGCATTTTTTGCGACATCTATCGCCCTGGAGGAGCGCCTTTCCTCGGGGACCCGCGCGGCACCCTCAAGCGCATCCTCGAAAAAATCGAAGCCCGCGGCTGGACATTCAACGTTGGCCCGGAACCGGAGTTCTTTTTATTCAAGCGCAATGGCGATGGCAGCACACACCCTGTACCCCATGATGTGGGTGGCTATTTCGATTTCTCCGCCAGTGATGAAGCCGTTGTCGTGCGCACAAAACTAATGGAAGCCCTCGAAATGATGGGCTTGGAAGTCGAAGCCGGGCATCACGAAGTCGCTCGCGGTCAGCACGAAATCGATTTTCGCTTTACCGATGCCCTGCAAGCGGCCGATTATGTACTCACGCTTAAATACACCGTTAAGGCCATTGCTGCCCAGCATGGCCTGGTAGCATCCTTTATGCCCAAGCCAATCTATGGCGTCAACGGCTCTGGCATGCACTGTCATCAGTCGTTATTCGACAAAGGCGGCAAAAACCTCTTCTTCGACGCTGAGGATGAATACAAACTCTCTAAAATTGCCTATGGCTTCATCGCCGGGCAGTTAGCCCATGCCCGTGCTTTGGCCGCTATTGTTGCCCCTACGGTGAACTCCTACAAGCGTCTGGTTCCGGGTTACGAAGCGCCGGTGTATGTCGGTTGGGCGCAGATCAACCGCTCGGCGCTGATTCGTATCCCGCGCCACACCCCTGGGCGCGATAATTCGGTGCGCGCCGAGTTGCGCTTCCCAGACCCCTCGGCGAACCCTTATCTGGCGTTTGCGGCCATGTTGGCTGCCGGGCTGGACGGCATCGACAACGAACTCGAATGCCCGTCTCCTTTAAATAATGTTAATATCTGGTATCTATCGCCCGAGGAGCGCGCCGCCCGCAATATTGATGAGTTGCCCAATTCGCTGGCCGACGCCTTGCGCGAGTTGGAGGGCAGCCTCGCTCTGCGCGAAGCTATTGGTACTCAAATGTATGAGGCTTTCAAGCGGGCCAAGTGGGCCGAGGTTGAAGAATATCGCACCACTGTGATGGATTGGGAAGTCAAGCGTTATCTCGAAGTCGCCTGACGATTAGCTTTCCCCGAAGATCTGAAGGGATGCGCTTCCTGATCAGGAAGCGCATCCCTCTTTTTAGGCGCTAGAAATCAAGCGGCAAAAGGCGCACTCCCCAAGGGAGGGCGTTGGCTGCCCGCAGCCTGAGCAGGTGAATAGTTCGGCAGTTTCAATTTGGGGGGGCGCAAACAGCCCTTCTTCCCGGGCGCGTAAAAAGTTGAGGTAAAAGATCAGCTTTGCCCCCGGTCGATCATGCTCAAGCCGATTAAGCACCTCTTTGTAATAAATCGATTTTGCGCCCGCTGAATGTGGGCATTCCTCATACATATATTCAATTCCCCGCAAAAAGGCGTAAGCCGCCATCTCTCGTTCATAAAAACGAAAAAGCGGTTTGGCTTTCCTTACCAGCCCGGGGTGTGTCGCTTCCAGCACCGGCCCCTGGCGCTGGAGATAATTGCCCAGCCAGTTGAGCGTATTGCCGAATAACACGGCGGCCTCATCATCTAAATTGTGGCCGGTGACCAGCACTAGGTAGCCATTCTCGCGCGCCACGCGGTTCATGATATTGCGCTTGCTGACCCCGCATACTGCACAGGGTTTCTCTTTGCCGCGCGGCGTGGATGCGGCCAGTACAGGAATTGTGCTCCCGTAGGTTTGCTGCATATCCACAGTAATGAGCTTCAGCCCCCGTTCTTCCGCGAATTGCTGGCAAAATTGGCGCGATTGATCGGAGTATGCCATCTCGCCATCAATGCCCAGCCCAATATAAACACCATCGGCCTGGTAGCCCAGCCGGGTGAGAATATCCCAGAGGGCCAGCGAATCCTTCCCCCCCGATACAGCCACGAGCACCCGGTCTTCCTGGGTGAACATGGCATACTTCTTGATGAAGCGCTGCGTTTGTTCCAGAATCCAATCGAGAAAATGCGATTTACAGAGTCCCAGCTTGTGCTGGCGCATATTGATGATGGCTTTGTCGCCGCATTTACGGCATTTCATGGCTTGTTTCATCAACCGCCCGAAATCACCGCAATCAGCTTGATAACATCACCCCACTCGACGATCTCTTCGTCGGTCAGTAGCTCACCTTCGCGCGTTGCCAGAACGGCTTCATTGGGGATGCCAAGTTTTTCAAGCGCCGAGCGCACGGTCTGCCCGGGCTTGATCTTGAACTCTTCCTCGCGTAATATAATCGTAGCAGACATGCGCCCATTCTACCGCAAGTCGAGAATTTAGGAGGTCTGATGAGCATTGAAACCATTGCACTGAGATTGGAAACCCAGGGTGATGCCGATGTTGTGGATATCACCGCCGAAGTGGGAGAAGAAGTGCGCCGCTCTGGGTTGGCGCGTGGGATTGTGACAGTGTTCTGTCCCTCGGCGACCAGCGCGCTGACAACCATCGAATATGAATCTGGCTGTCTGAGCGATTTGCGTCGCCTCTTTGACGAAGTTGCCGATCCTGCCCGTGACTACGCTCACAATGCCCGCTGGCACGACGGCAACGGGCACTCGCATGTGCGCGCTGCCTTGCTTGGCCCCTCATTGACCATTCCCTTTGTTGAGCAGCGTTTGACTTTGGGAACCTGGCAGCAAATCATTTATGTCGATTTTGACAACCGTCCCCGGAAACGCGAATTAGTCCTACAAGTGATGGGAGAATAATTTGCCCATCAAAGGGGTTACAGAAGACAGATCTCTACAACCCCTTTGAGGCTTTTATTTTAAGGGTTTTGCATACACCCCTAAATGATTCCCCACCGGGCGTTCCCGACCAGGAATCCCGTTGTTGATCGGAGAATTGAGTACATCTGCGCCGAGAGGGCCTTCGACGACCATGGTGGACGATCCACCGCCGTCGAGGTTCATTGCCGTGTAGCCGTCATGGAAAGCGATAATTTCAGCTAACTCAAGTAAAGTCGCACCTTCCGAATAACCCGGCTGGCGGCCATCGATGACCACAAAGATCAGGTAGCGGTTGGCGCGGTCGAGGGCCACCGCCGTGCGCGGCTCTGGCGAGCTTTCTTCCAGCCCGGGGCGGGGTTCACCCTTTTGGAGCAGTAACAACGTCCCCGAAATCGCGTTGTAGATCTTGCTGGTGGGGGCGTTAAAGCGCGCCAGGTTGTTCTGTGCCAGGTACAGGGTTGGCTCTTTGTCGGTATCTTGCGAGTAAATAATCTCTTCTGAGGCGGCAAACCCGGTGGGTGCGACCCGATCACCGACATGGGGGTAGTAATCGAATAACGTATTGGTGTGCCAGGGGGTAAAACCGTCGCCATTGATGGCGATCTGGAGGTCGAAGTTGCTTAAAAACTGCGAGGTAGTGCGCGCCTTGAGGGGGAGTGCTTCATCGGGATTGCCCGGCGTTACCAATAAACGAATGCCGTCTTCGCGCAAATCAATCTTGATGACATGGATGACCATCCGCCGCGGAGAGCTGCGCACGTCGCGGATGTATTCCACGCCCTGAAAGAGCATTTTCTGGGTCGGTTGGGGGCGCACGCGCCGGATATACCAGACCCCGCCAAGAATCGCCAACGCTAGCAAGCTGAATGCAATCAGCGAGCAACAGGCGACGAAGAATTTTCTGCGTTTTTTCATTTGAGTTCCTTTGCTTTTATAAGTTCAGCACTTGTGCAAGAAAAGTCGAGTAAATTCTCAACAAACTGCGCAAATCCCAAACCTTATTATCGAGTTACCTACTTGTATGTACGACAAGTTACGCCAAAAGTTCCGGGGTAATTCTTGTGTCTCAGGGCCTCCAGGTAAGAAACTGCGCCAAAATGCGCAGGTTCTGGTCGAAATCTGTATCCTGATGATTATTGAGTTCGATATCTACAGCGGCAATTCCTTGTTGCGATGCCCAATCAATCAGTTGTCCCGTAAACAGACAGCCCGTGTCAATGGGCGGGTAAGGGTAGTTACTCACGGCGGCAAGAGTCTCTGCCAAATTGGTAGAGGCCGCATCGGGGGGCTGGCCGCCGGGGAAAATGCCTAAAGCGGCGCTGTGGTAACTCATCAGGGCGTCGATAGGGCGGGCTTGGATAAAATTCATCAAAGCCAGTGTCTCGGGTTCGGAGGCGGCATAACTGCCGGCGCTGATTACGCCAGAATCCCAGCAGCCGGTACGCGGCCAGGCGGCTTGCCACAATGCCGGGAAATTTCGGTTAAGGTCAACGCCGTTTTCATTGGCGCGCCCCTCAACACCGTGCGAACGGGCTTCGCCGTCGGGGTTGAAGGCTCGAAGAATGTACAAGCGCGTTCCCTCGGGAATTGTTTGCGGATGATCGTGTAGATAGGCAATTAATTCGTCGGCCAGGGCGATGGTGTTCCACTCGTAGCCGCCGTGAATACCGGCGACGATCAGATGTTGGCGGGTGCCGTTCCCAAAGCTGAATACCTCAAGCGGCCTCCCGGCTGCTGAATAGCCAATGATGGTTGGGCGCGGCAACAATGGAGCCGCGGGCGCATTGCGAGTGCGTGTCGGGAAAGTGAGTGTCGCGGTGGGCGGCGCCAGGGTTTGGCTGGGCGCAAGCGTGACGCTGGGGAGCAAAGGAGTAGAAGAGGCTGGAAGCGGCGTCGCTCTGGGGGTGTTGCTGACTGTGATGCCGAGAGACGTTGTTGCCAAAGTGGGTGTCGTTGGTGCGACGACCGCAGCGGGTCGGTGGAGGGCCATTTGGGATTGCACCAGGAGAGTCAGGCTGACCGCGCCCGCGCAGGCAAGCACCCAGGTCAGCATGACCCCGGCGCGCAACAAATGACTTTTTCCTTTTTCGGCCAATTTTCTCATGCCTGATTCTGCGCATAGCCATTACGGTGAGTGGCTTAAGCAATAAGCCTGTTCCTGTGATTGTCGCGAGAAACAACGCTATCACACAAGAACAGGCTTTTATTTGGTTGGTTATTAGGCGACGATTTCGAGTTCTTTTTGTTGCATCGCTTCGAATGCCGCGATGCCGACTTCGATGATTTCCAAAGATGGTTCTTGGGTCGTCAGATGTTGTAATGCTAAATTTGGCTTAATCATCCAACGAACAATGGGGGAGTTGAGATGATTGGCCGTCCAGCGAATATACTCATAGGCGATCCCGGCCAGCACAGGGATGAGCGCCACGCGGGTGCCAATGCGCCAGAGTAGGGTCTGCTCACCGAAGAGCGAGTAGACCAGCACGGAGAGTAAAATTAATGTGAGAAGGAAGGCGGTTCCACAGCGGGGGTGCTCAATGGATTGCTGGGCCACATTTTCAGGGGTCAATTCAACACCTGCTTCAAAGGCATTGATGGTTTTGTGTTCAGCGCCATGATAGGCGAAAACGCGTTGAATATCGGGCATGCGCCCGATCAGCCAGATATAGCCAATCAGCAGGGTTAGGCGCACCAACCCCTCGATGAGATTACTCGCCCAGGGTTGCAGATTCAGCCAATGCTCAACCCATTTTCCAACCGTCGCGGGAGCGATAAAGAACAAGCCAATCGAAAAGGCCAGTGACAGCCCCAGGGTTAGATAGAGGGCCACGCCCTCTAATTGCTCGTCTTCGCCTGTTTGGGTGTTTGCCGAAATTGTCAGGGCGCGCATTCCCAACCCTAAAGCATCCCAGAGTAAGATCAGACCGCGCAAGAAGGGAATTTTCGCTAAACGGCTTTTGTAGATGCCGCTTAAGTTTTCGGTGTGAACAACGATCTGCTGGTCAGGGCTGCGCATGGCAATGGCAACGGCTTGTGCGCCGCGCATCATCACGCCCTCGATCACGGCCTGACCGCCGTATGTGGGTAAACGTTCGTTTGTCATGACGCCAGATTGTAAATGAAATGGATCAGGGCATCAATGCCTGTGCGCCAGGTGGGCAGATGCAGTTTTTCGTTGGGGCCATGCATATTGTCGGTTGGCAGCCCAAAGCCGATGTTGACCGAATCGACTCCCAGGAGAGTCTGGAAGGCGGTTACAACGGGGACGCTCCCCCCCTCGCGCTTGAAGACCGGTTTGACGCCCCAGGCGGTTTCGGCGGCTTGCAGGTAAGCCTGCGCCCAGCGGGAGCCTCGGTCGCTAATTGAAGCGGGCGCGCTGGCTATGTGGATGACCTCCCATGTTACGGTAGGGGGTGCATTTTCATTCAGGTATTGCAGCAATTGCTGGTGAACTTCATCGGGATCTTGATCGGGCACTAATCGACAAGAGATCTTTGCCATTGCATAGGCCGGGAGCACGGTCTTTGCGCCCTCACCGGTGAAGCCAGAGTGCAGTCCGTTGATTTCTAATGTGGGGCGCCCTCCGACGCGTTCATCCGGGGTGTAGCCCTCTTCACCGTAAAGCGCCGCAACGCCGGTATTTTCGCGATACCAGTCGGCTGTTTTTGGCAGACGGGCGAGTTCGGCGCGTTCGGCTGCCTCCAGTTCGCGCACGCGGTCGTAGAAGCCGGGCAGGGTGACGCGGCCTTTGTCATCGTGCATTCCGGCGATGAGTTCGGCCAGCACCTGAGCGGGGTTATGCACCGCGCCGCCAAAGACCCCGGAATGCAGGTCTTGATTAGGCCCCCACAAACGCAGCTCAAAGTACGATAGACCGCGTAACGCGTAAGTGATTGTGGGGAGATCCGGGGCAATCATGCCGGTGTCGGGGTTGAGGGCGAAATCGCAGGCCAGCAGATCGGCGTATGCTTCGATGAAGGCTGGTAAGTTCGGCGAGCCGATTTCCTCTTCGCCCTCGAGGATGAATTTGACGTTGATCGGCAGATCGCCGGTGCGCAAGATGGCCTCGACTGCGTTCAGTGTCGCCGCAACCTGACCTTTCATATCGGTTGCCCCGCGGGCATACAGATTTTCGCCGCGCTGGGTGGGTTCAAAAGCTGGGCTATCCCATTTGTCGAGAGGTTCGGCGGGCTGAACATCGTAGTGCCCATATATCAGCGCCGTTGGCGCTTCTGGCCCGGCGGTCAGATGATCGCCATATACCACCGGATGCCCAGGAGTGGGATAGATTTTGATATTCTGAAGGCCAACGTCGGTCATGCGTTTGACCAGCCAGTTTGCGGTGGCCTGAACGTCGGGTTTTCGCTCCGGATCGGTAGAAATCGAAGGGATCTGCGAGAACTCAATCAACTCTTTGAGAAAACGCTCTTGGTGTTGGTGCGCGAACTCAAGCGCGGCCTTGCGAGATTTGGACATTATGGGGTTTACCTCCAAAAAAGATGCAGTTGAAATTTTGCCAAGAGTGGCTAATTTGAGCTTGCTGTATCCCCTGTACAGCAAGTTCGGCATGATGTCAAAGGATGACGTAGGCTATTTCCCTACTGGTGATTATCCTGATTAGATTATGGCCCGCCATCGGAGTAGACGGCCAACAAATCTCCGAGCAAAGCCCCGCGCACCCAGGGGGTGAAGTCATCAATTTCTTCGAATTGCAGCGCGGTTGCCCAAACCTGTGAGCGGTAACGGCTGGCATCGCAACTATCGGCCGGTTTGACATAGCTGCCGTCCATACGCAGATCTACCCGCCGCGAATCATATTCAACGCCGGTGACCTGCAAGCTGGATGGATACGTGGCGTTGTACAGACCCCCGTAGTATTGCCCGGATCGAAACAGTGAGTTCATGGCGATGGTCAAGTCGGTTGCCAGATCGCCAGAGCGGACATGCCCCGACCATAACGGAATCAGGCTGTCGCCGCAGCCGATCATGCCGCCGGTATTCACCTGTACAAAGTAGATTTTGATGGCGCCTTCTGGAATGAAACCCGGAGGCAGCGGCGTGATCGTTGGGGTTTCGGTGGGGGTAGCGGTGGGTGTGTTCGTGGGGGTCAGGCTGGGCGTGAGTGAGGCGGTTAGCGTCGGCGTGGGTGTCTCGGTGAAGGTTGCCGTTGGTGGAATGGGGGTGAAGGTAGGGGGAACCGGCGTCTCGGTGGGGGTAGCCGTTGGCGAAACAAAGCTAAAGTTGCAGGCAGATAACCCGATCGCCAAGAGGAGTATCCAGATTAAGAGTGAGTATTTGGGGGAAGTTTTTATGCTCATTGGGGTGGCCACATTTTTTCGGGGTGATTGGTTTGGGGTGATTATACGCCCATTTTTCGATTGTGGGGAGGATTGCCCGCGCAACAGCATTGGATATGCCTGAGAATCGTGCTAAAATACTCAAAATAAAAGCTTACGCAGTTCGATGAAAGATATTCACGGGGCTTCCCTTGAGCAAGAGCGTAAGTCCTACAATTATTGGATCGGCGGTCGTTGTAAATATATATTTGCAACGGCGTCAGGCTTTAGCCAGGGCCTGAACGAAAAGTGCCGCCGGATTTTGCGAATTTTCTGGTCGCCGATCCTATGAACCTTTGGAAAACGTATCACATAGCTAAAAATGTCCAAAATGCGTTACAGGCGTTGTCTTCCGCTCCGGGGGAGGCGCTCCTGATCGCTGGAGGCACTGACCTGCTGCTCGATTTACAGCAGGGCCATCAGGCTCCCGTCCACACCCTTGTGGATGTCACCGGAATAGAAGAAATGACGGCGCTAGAAATTCGAGAGGGGGAACTCTACATCGGCGCTGCCCTGCCTCACGCAAAGATAACTTATGCTCCCCCGGTCGTCGAACACGCACAGGCCTTAGCAACCGCCTGTGGTTTGATTGGCGGTCCGCAGGTGCGCAACACCGCCACCCTGGGCGGCAATGTTGGGCATGCCCTTCCTGCCGCCGATGGAACCATCGCGTTAACGGCCTTGGATGCACAAGCCGAAGTGGCCGGGTTGGAAGGGCGTCGCCGCGTCCCGTTGGAGACACTCTTTGCCGGGCCGGGCCAATCCAGCCTGGAGCCGCGCGCCGAACTCCTGGTGGGGTTCTATCTACCCTTGCGAGGCGCGGGGCAAGCTTCGGCCTTCAAGCGCATTATGCGCCCGCAGGGCGTCGCCATTGCCATCCTCAACACGGCAGTCTGGCTCGAAAAAACAGGCGATACCATCGCCGATGTGCGCATTGCCATAGGCCCATCTGGCCCAGTGCCGCGGCGACTGAGAAAGGCCGAAAATGCGCTTCGGGGCGAAGTCTTCAGTCACTCGGCAATTGCCCGCGCCGCCCAAGTCGTAACCGAAGAAGCCCAATTCCGCACCAGCCGCCACCGTGCCACGCAAGAATATCGGCATCATATGGCTGCCGTTTTATTAGAAGAAACATTAACAATGGCCTGGCAAGCAGCCAGTGCGAAGGGGAACTGAGATGAATTTACTGGTAAATGGAAAATCAATGAAAATCAATCCCCTTCCTGGGGAGACCCTGGCCGATCTGCTGCGTCAGCGTCTCGGCCTGACGGGCACAAAAATCGGCTGCTCAGAAGCCGAATGCGGCGCCTGCACCGTCCTTGTGGACGGCGATCCGGTGGTGTCTTGCACCTACCCGGCCGCGCGTGCGCAGGGGAAAGAGGTCGTCACCATCGAAGGGTTGAGTGGCGGCGAAAAATTACACCCCCTGCAAGAAGCCTTCGTGCTGCACGGCGCCATTCAATGCGGCTTTTGCACACCGGGGCAAATTATGACCGCCAAAGCGCTGATCGAGCAAAATCCCGCCCCAACCGTGCCCGACATCCGCAAGGCGCTCAAAGATACCCTCTGTCGCTGCGGCGGTTATCCGTCCATCGAAAACGCCATTCTCGCTGCGGCTGAGGCCTTGCGCACCGGCGAGCCGGTCAAGTCGCCAACCGTTGCGTTCTCTTCTAAACCCTTGCAGATCGTGGGGGATGTCAATGCCCGGCCCGATGCCATCGAGAAGGCCACTGGCGAGGCATTATACAGTGATGATTTGGTCTTTGACGGCATGCTGATTGGACGCGTGAAGCGCGCCGGTGTTCCCCATGCCATTGTGCGCCGCTTGAATGTGGAAGCCGCCCGGACTCTCTCTGGGGTGGTTGCCGTTTTGACAGTGGAGGATATTCCCGGCGAGCGCAATCATGGCATTGTCATCGCCGACTGGCCTTCGTTAGTCGGGGTTGGGGAGCGGGTGCGTTATGTTGGTGATGCCGTGGCTATTGTGGCTGCCGAGTCGCCCGCGATTGCGACCGAGGCTTTGTCCTTGATCGAAGTCGAATACGAAGCCCAAGAAGTGGTTGACAACCCGGTGCGGGCGCGCCACGAAGACGCACCGCGTTTGCACGAAAATGGCAATCTGCTCAAACATATCAAGGTACGCAAGGGCGATCTCGCCGAAGGTTTCGCAAAAGCCGATCATCACTTTGAGCATACTTTTTATACCCAAACAACCGACCATGCCTTTTTAGAGCCAGAATGCAGCATCGCCCGCCCGCTCGAAAATGGCCGCATGGAAATCTATGTTGGATCACAGATCCCCTACGCCGACCGCAATCAGGTGGCGCGCGCCCTGGGTTGGCCGGATGAGCGCGTTCGGGTGCGCGGACAGCTGATGGGTGGGGGCTTCGGTGGTAAAGAAGATATTGCCGGGCAAATTCATGCTGCTCTGTTGGCGCACGCCACTGGCCGCCCGGTAAAGCTGCTCTTCGACCGCCACGAAAGCCTGATGGTTCATCCGAAGCGTCACGCTACCCAAATTCACGTTAAGGCCGGAGTTCAGCAAGATGGCACTTTGTTGGCGGTAGAGACCGAGTTGTACGGCGATACCGGGGCCTATGCCTCCCTGGGCGAGAAAGTCATGGGGCGGGCTACCACCCATTCCTCCGGGCCGTACGATGTCCCCTATATGCGCGCCGATTGCTATGCCATGTACACCAATAATCCGCCTTCGGGCGCGTTCCGGGGTTTTGGGGCCTTGCAAGGGCAGTTTGCCATAGAAAATCTGATGGATCGCATCGCCGAAGCGCTGGATATGGATCCGGTGGAAATACGCCGTAAAAACGCCTTACGGGTGGGCAGCACTACCAACACCGGGCAATTGCTGCGCGAAAGCGTAGGGCTGCTTGAGTGCATCGATAAAGTGGACGCGGAACTGCGCGCGCTGGCGCAATCGGAGGGGTATCTATCTCCTTTTGAGCCGCACCCTGCTCCACCGGCCCCGCATCTGGCGCGCGCCTGGGGTTTTGCTGTAGCCTACAAAAATACCGGGTTAGGCGGCGGCGCACCCGACAAAGCGGGCGCTGAGGTTGAGCTATATGCCGATGGCAATCTCGAAGTGCGCACCGCATCCGCAGAGTTAGGACAGGGCCTGGTGACGGTATTGCAAATGATCGTCGCCGAGGAATTTACCGTTCCCGCCCGGCGCGTCAATGTGCTGGTAATGGATACCGATCTCACCCCCGACGGCGGCCCTACGACTGCCTCACGGCAGACCTATGTCACCGGCAATGCTGCCCGCCATGCTGCGCAGACCTTGCGCCAGGCCATGACCACCACCCTGGCAGAGAAGTATGACCAGCCGCCCGATCAGATCCGCTTTGAGGAGGGGTTGGTGCAGGTCAATGGGCACAAAATTCCGCTGGGCGAAGTGGTTGATCTGATGCATGCCGAAGGCCGGGAACCGCGCGCCATGTATGAATATTGGGCGCCCGATACCCAGCCCCTCGGCGAGGGCGGCGATATGCACTTCGCCTTCTCGTTTGCTGCTCAAGCTGTGGAAGCGCAGGTCAACAAACGCACCGGCGAGGTAGATGTACTGCGTGCCATCGTTGCCAACGATATTGGCAAAGTCATTAATCCCCTGGGACTACAAGGCCAGATTGAGGGCGGGGTGGTCATGGGCGTGGGACATGCTCTAACGGAAAACTTTATCGTCGAAGCCGGGATCCCCTTTACCGATCGACTGGCGCGTTATCGGATGCCCAATATTGCCCAGACCCCGGAGATCATTTCGTTTGTTGTTGAACATCCGGCAGCCGATGGCCCCTATGGGGCGAAGGGCGTAGGCGAAATTGTCAGCATTCCTACCATACCGGCGATTGCCAATGCCATCTACAATGCGGTGGGCGTGCGCATTGACTGTTTGCCTGTCGATCAAGAATATATTGTCAAGGAATTGGGCCACTACCAGAAAATGGTGTCATGACTCTTAAAGAATCGTTCTTGACGACGGAAATCTCGCTAGGTTTGCCGGGGAAGATACTACGGTCGGTGATGCCATTTAGCGACTACGATCCGGTCGGCATTGTCTGGACAACGTATCAACAAAGCGAGGTAAAGGCCGTGCTTGTCCTGACCGAGCCGCAGGAATATCTGGTGCGCGCCCGGCGAGATTTGCCGGAGTTCTATCGACAATCGGGGTTGGAGGCAATTACCGTCCCGATCCGCGATTATCATCCCCCGGATGACGTTGAAAAACTCACCCAGGCGTTAGAAGCTGTTGAAGTGCACTTGCGCGCTGGACGCAATGTGGCCGTGCATTGCATGGCCGGGATTGGCCGCACAGGTATATTTTTAGCCTGTTTAGGAAAGCGCCTTTTAAATATAGACGGCGAAGAGGCGATCCGGTGGGTGCGCGGTTATATCCCCGAAGCTTTGGAAAACCTGCAACAGGAAAATTTTGTGTTGACCGATCACTAAGACACGTAATCGCAAAGCATTTTGGGGTATCTGTGTGCTTAGTGGTGATTAATGGAGTGACATATGCTGATTATCAACGGAAAACTTATCACCTGGGAAACTGAAAACCAGATCCTAGAGGGTCAGGCTGTTTTTATTGCAGATGGGAAAATCGTTGAGATTGGCCCGCAAAAAGCGTTGGAAGCTCAGTACCCCGATGTGGAGCGTCTCGACGCCGATGGGCAATATGTGATGCCGGGCAATATTTGCGCCCATACCCACTTCTACGGCGCATATGCGCGCGGGATGGCGATTCCGGGACCGGCCCCCAGAGATTTCCCGGATATTCTGGCGAAATTATGGTGGCCGCTGGATATGGCCCTGGACGAGCAGGCGGTGCGATACTCGGCATTGGTCATGCTGGTGGATGCCATAAAACATGGTACGACCACGCTGATCGATCATCATGCTTCGCCCAACTTCATTGATGGTTCATTGGATGTGATCGCCGATGCGGTGGATGCCTCAGGCCTGCGGGCGGTGTTGTGCTACGAAGTCACCGACCGTAATGGGGAAGAAGGCGCACAAGCCGGCATCGCCGAAAATGTCCGCTTTATCAAGCAAATGCAGGGCCATAATCGCCTGCGCGCCACCTTTGGGATGCACGCCGCGCTCACCTTGTCGGATGCCACCCTTGAGCAATGCCGCGCTGCCGTTCCCTCGGGCACGGGATTCCACATCCACGTAGCCGAACATGAAGCCGATGAGTACGACAGTCTGCAAAAATATGGCACCCGCGTGATTGATCGTCTCCACAAGTTCGGCATCCTGGGCCCCGATTCTATCGTGGCACACGCGATCCACATTGATGGGCGCGAGGCCGCGTTGCTGGCCGAAACCGAAACCTGGGTATCGCATCAGGCGCGCTCGAACATGAACAATGGCGTCGGAGCGGCGCAGGTAGAGTCGTTGCTGCGCATGGGTGTGCCGGTTTGTTTGGGGACAGATGGCTTCTCATCAACGATGTGGGACGAGTGGAAAACGGCGTATTTGCTGCATAAAGTTATCCATCGTGACCCGCGCCGCATGAATGGGATGGATATTGCCCAGATGGGCATCTATAACAATGCTGCGCTGGCCGGGCGCTTCTTCAGTGATGCGCCGCTGGGCGTTTTGACTCCTGGCGCCTATGCCGACATCATCCTGGTCGATTATCATCCTCACACTCCCATGACGGCGGGCAATCTTCCCTGGCAGATCATCTTTGGCTTCAATGAGAGTATGGTTACGACCACTATCGTTCAAGGCCAGGTCTTGATGTTAGACCGTCAATTATTGACCTTAGACGAAGAAGCTATCGCCGCCGAAGCGCGGGCAATTGCCCCCGATGTGTGGAAGCGCTATGAAGGTTATGCAGGAACGTATTAACGTTTGAAAGTTGGCAAGTTGAAGGATGGAAATTTGTTGTGTACAGCATCTTCAACCTTCTACTTGAAACCAAAAATGGAGAACTTATGACATCATCAAAACCTGTAATTGCCGTTCTCGGCGGCACCGGCAAAGAGGGGCCTGGCCTGGCAATGCGCTGGGCGCACGCCGGGTACAAAATTATCATTGGTTCGCGTCAGGCGGAGAAGGCCGAACGCGTCGCAGCAGAATTGAATGAGGCCCTAGAAATTAGCACCATTGTTGGTATGCAAAATGAAGATGCCGCCCGCGCCGCCCAGATCAGTGTGTTGACGGTGGTGGCGACAGCCCATCAACCGGCGGTCGCAAGTCTCAAAGATGCCTTGCAAGGGAAGATCCTGGTGGATGCAACGGCGCGGGTGAATTTTCGCGATCCCAAACCGCCGGAGGCTCCCGCGGCGGCGGAGCTGGCTCAACGTACTCTGGGGGAGGGTGTCCGGGTGGTGGCTGCCTACCAAAATGTGCCCGCCCATACCCTCCGGAAAAATCTTGGCGGCAAGATCCCCACCGATGTAATGGTCTGTGCTGATGATATTGAAGCTGCCGAACAGGTGATGGCCCTCACCGAATCCGCCGGAATGAAAGCCATTTACGCCGGCACATTGGCAAACGCCCTCACCGTAGAAGGTCTGACAGCGCTCTTGATTAGCATGAACAAATACTACAAGGTCAAGACGGCCAGCATTGGAATCACCGGTTTGGATTAGGCGATTTCGTTTTGTTGATCTATCCTCTGCCCCATTTGACTTATGCAACTAACCCTCACCCCGTTACCCGGCATTCCCCTAATACGGCCCGGCGATGATTTGGCCGAAATTATCCTCGCCGCGTTGCGGCGCGCCGGTTTAGAAATGGCCGATGGGGACGTATTGGTGCTGGCGCAAAAAATTGTTTCGAAGGCCGAAGGCCGCATTGTTGACTTATCGACAGTAGCACCCTCGCAAAACGCGCTCCGTCTGGCTGCCGAGACAAACAAGGACGCCCGGGTCGTGGAGTTGATTTTGCAAGAAAGCCGCGCCGTCGTCCGCGCGCGTCCGGGTTTGATCGTCGTTGAGCATAATTTGGGCTTTATCTGCGCCAACGCCGGGATCGATCACTCGAATGTGCAAGGCGCGGATTCAAAGGAAGCGGTTCTACTGCTGCCCGAAAATCCATCGGCCTCTGCGGCGGGGTTGCGAAAAAAACTAAATGCGGCCACGGGAGTTCAGATTGGCGTCTTGGTCATCGACTCGCACGGGCGTGCCTGGCGATTGGGTACGCAAGGGATAACGATTGGGTTATCCGGTATCCCCGGTGTCGAAGATCTGCGCGGCCGCCCCGATTTGTTCAAACGCACCCTGGAGATCACAGTAGTTGGCGTTGCCGACGAGTTAGCCGCAGCCGCATCCCTGATGATGGGACAGGCTGCCGAGGGCACTCCGGTAGTGCATGTGAGCGGCTTTCCCTACTCCTTGCGGGAGGGCAGCATGCGCGAATTGCTGCGCCCTAAAGATGAAGATTTGTTCCGGTAACACAGGATTAAGCGATGAAAAGTATCCCCGCAGAATATCACGATCTGCTGCAAGATGAAACCAAAGCCTTCGCCGTGCTGGCGACGATTATGGATGACGGCACACCCCAGGCCACGCCGGTCTGGTTCAGTTGCGAGGGCAAATATATTCTGCTTAATTCCGTCAAGGGGCGCGTCAAGGATCGTAATATGCGCGCCCGCCCACAGATCGCCATAACCATCTTCGATCCGCGAGATATGTACCGCTTTATTCAAGTGCGCGGCCGGGTGGTTGAGATTACTGAGGAAGGCAGCTGGGATCATATTCAATATTTGGCGCAGATCTATCTCGGTGTTGAAGGCTGGCAGCAGGGCTATCCCGAAGATGTGCGGGTAATTTACAAGGTTGTTGCCGAGTAAAGTGGACACAGCTACAAAATTTTTGCGCACCCGTCGCTCCGTGCGGCGCTTTGCAGACAAACCTGTTACCGATGATCTGCTGATGCGCCTTATTGAGACGGCCACCTGGGCGCCATCGGCGCATCACCGTCAGCCCTGGCGCTTTGTGGTATTGCGTTCGGAGCAGGCCAGACAGAAGGTCGCCATTGAAATGGGCAACCAATATCAGAACGATATGCAATCCGACGGATTATCCGATGCGCAAGTGGCAGCCCAGTTTGAACGCTCTCGGGAGCGGTTGATGACGGCCCCGGCGGCAGCCATGCTCTGTCTGGATGTCACGCAAGGCGATGACTATCCAGATGAAAAACGCCGCCGGGCGGAACATCTCATGGGTGTGCAAAGTGTTGCCCTGGCTGGATTACAACTCTTACTGGCGGCTCACGCGCAGGGTTTGGGGGGGGTGTGGACATGCGGCCCGCTATTTGCCCCCGAAGCGGCCCGGCGAGCGTTGGGGCTGCCAAAATCGTGGGAACCACAGGCGCTAATTTTTATTGGGTATCCAGAAATTACCCCCCCGCCGAGGCCGCGTAAACCGGTTGATGAGGTTGTTAGGATTGTGTAAATGAATATCGTAGCTTTAGCAGGCGGTGTCGGCGGAGCAAAGTTGGCCGACGGCCTGGCGCAGATTCTCCCTCCCGAAAAGCTCACGATTATTGTCAACACCGGCGATGATTTTGAGCATTGGGGACTTAAAATCTGCCCCGATCTGGATACGGTGTGCTATACCCTGGCCGGGTTAGCCAACACCGAGACTGGCTGGGGGCGAAGCGGCGAAAGCTGGCACGCGCTGGAGAGTATTGCCGCGCTGGGCGGCGATGATTGGTTCCGGATTGGTGACCGGGATCTTGGCACGCATATTGAGCGTACCCGCCGGATGCGCGCTGGCGAACCCCTCAGCCAGGTCACAGCGGCGTTTTGCCAGGCCTGGGGCATCCAGGCCACCATTTTGCCGATGAGTGACGATGTCATTTCGACGATTGTGTCCAGCGATCAGGGTGTGCTGGCCTTTCAGGAATATTTTGTCCATCGCCGATGCGAACCGCAGGTGAACGGATTTTGTTTCGCGGGTGTCGAGCGGGCACAGCCCGCCCCTGGGGTTTTGGAAGCTGTTGAGAATGCCGATGTGGTCGTCTTTTGCCCGTCGAACCCCTGGGTGAGTATCGGCCCCATTTTAGCGCTGCCCACCCTGAGGTCGGCATTGAGCCGCCGCCTAATCGTAGCGGTCTCCCCCATTATTCGCGGGCAGGCGGTTAAAGGCCCGGCGGCAAAAATGTATCGGGAATTAGGTATCCAGCCCTCAGCATTGGCGGTAGCCCAACACTTTTACGGCTTGCTCACCGGATACGTGTTTGATAGCCTGGATGCCGATCAGGAAGAAGAAATCGCCGGTCTTGGTATGCAGACGCGAGTGACTGACACGCTGATGAAGGATAGGCATGACCGTCGTCGCCTGGCGGAGGAAGTTCTGCAATTTTGCGGTACTATGATCTCTGATAAAATTTAAGGGATACTCGTATATAAAGAAAGGACTGTGAATAGCGAATGACAATTTGGGCGATCGTCCCTGTGAAACCTCTCCGTCGAGGCAAGTCGCGTTTAGCCAGTGTTTTTTCGGAAGATGAACGAACCGACTTGAACCGCTATCTGCTAGAAAATACCATTAGCACCTTAAAAAATATCCCTGAAATTGAGCATGTTCTGGTTGTGAGTCGCGATCAATCGGCCCTGTCACTGGCCCGGGATCTGGGCGCTCGCACAGTGCTGGAGAATGGCGCGCCGCATTTGAATATCGCGTTGGCGCGGGCGACCGTGGTGGCAAAAACCTACGAAACCCGGGGGGTATTGGTGCTGCCGGCCGATTTGCCGTTGATTACGCCCGAGGATGTTCAAATGATGATCGAGCGCGCTATAGATCCGCCAGTGGTTGTGGTTGCTCCAGATCGTCATCGGCGCGGCACAAACGCTTTGCTGATCTGCCCATCGGGGTTGATTGAATACCACTATGGCGATGGCTCCTTTGAACGGCATTGCGAGTTAGCTCGTGAGGCCGGCGCCCGGGTTGAAGTTTGTGAACTGCCCTCGCTGACATTGGATTTAGATGTTCCCGAAGATTTAGCTTTGCTGGAACAGAGCTTAGATATTAAGATGGAATGAATTCAAGAAACTTAGGAGTTACGCACTTGCACCGGGGATGCCCGAAAATAGGGGTGTGTGGGGCGCGAAGCGCCCCACACACCCCTATTTTCGGAATTTCTTTCATCGAACTGCGTAAGTCCTAAAACTATTAACCGGGTCTCTGGGGATCCTCGTCGGGAGCACCCCAAAATGCGGGGTTTCTCACGGAAGTTCCCCAAGAGTCCATTATCCCTTATTGGAGGTTCAAATGAAACGTGTAGCCTTGTATTTGCAAGATGCCCATGATTTACGCGATGGCCTGGACTATGTGAGGTATGCCGAAGAGAAAGGTTTCGAGGCTGTTTGGCAGGCAGAGTCGCGCCTGGTGCGCGATGCCATTGTTCCAATGGCCGCTTATGCTGCTGTAACCGAGAAGATCAAAGTCGGCTCAGGCGTACTCAATAACTGGACGCGCAATATTGGTCTGCTGGCTTCCACATTCTTGACCCTGGACGATTTAGCGCCGGATCGTACCATTTTGGGCATTGGCGCCTGGTGGGACCCGCTGGCGCAGAATGTCGGCATTGAGCGCCGTAAACCCTTGTTAGCCATGCGAGAGACAGTGGAAGTGGTGCGCCGCTTGCTGGCGATGGAGCGGGTGACATTTCATGGCGAATTCCATAAGGTCGAGGGCATTGAGCTGGATGTTGTCCACGGGCGCCGCGAGCCGCGCAATGTGCCGATTATGATTGGCGCAACTGGCCCAAAGATGATGAAACTCACCGGTGAGATTGCCGATGGCGCGGTTTTGAATTATTGTGTGCCGCCGGAATACAACGATCGTGCTATCGAGTTGTTGGCCGAAGGCGCCAAGAAAGCCGGGCGCACCCTCGATGATATTGATCGTCCGCAGTTGGTGGTTTGCTCGGTAGCTCATGACCATGACGAAGCCATTGATACCACCAAAATGCTGCTCTGCCAGTATTTGGCGCAGCAGCCTCATATTGCCAAGGCCTCTGGCGTTTCGGACGATGTCGTGGCCGAAATTCAATCTATTTTAGGATGGCCGGCCACGCACGAGCAAATCGAAAGTGCCAAACACCTTGTTCCTGACGATTTGGTGCATCGCATTACGGCATCCGGAACCCCGGATGAGGCCCGCAGAAAAGTGCAAGACTATATTGACCGCGGCTGCACCTGCCCCATTCTGTACCCGGTGGGCGGCGATGTGAAACTGCTGGTAGATACCTTTAGCCCGTTATGAGCAAACAGCCCAACTCGCGTCACTGCTTTGTGTGTGGTGTAGAAAACCCCTACGGCTTGCACCTAGAGTTTTACGAAACCGCGCCCGGCGAAGTGACTGTGGAATATGTTACCCCGGAACATTTTCAGAGTTATCCGGGTGTTGTGCATGGCGGCATTGTTGCTTCGCTGGTGGATGAAGTGTTGGGGCGTGTCCACATGGGCAGCGACCCGGAAAACACGCGTTTCATGTACACCGCCAAGCTGACAGTGCAGTATCGCAAGAATGTGCCAATAGGCATACCGATAAAAATTGTCGGGCGTGCCGGGAGCAGCAAAAGCCGCACGGCGAAGTCTACTGCCGAGATTTACGGGCCTGATGGCGAAATCCTGGCGGAGGCAGAAGCCATTTTGGTAGATGTGCCCGACGAAAAATTGGAGGCTGTCGACAAGGATGCTTTGGGATGGAAGGTGTATTAATCTGATGGGTTGATTGGTCTTGTGGGCCCACGAATAAGACCAAATCAACCAAACGATTATCGAGAGAAAACTATGATTATTGAATATCATCGTCCAGAAAAAATGGATGAGGCCCTAAAGTTGCTGGGCCGAAGTGAGCCGCCCACGTTGCCCTTGGGCGGCGGCACAGCTATTCGCCAACTCGTTGAGCAGGACATTGCCGTTGTGGATCTGCAAGCGCTGGGGCTGGCCGGCCTTCAAGTTTCGGGAAAAGTGCTTAAAGTTGGTGCCACAACGACCTTGCAATCTTTACTCAATACGGCAGAGATCCCTGCCGCGCTGGGCGCAGCCATACGGCATGAGGCCGCCTACAACATGCGTCACATGGCTACGGTGGCGGGGGTCTTGATGGCCGCCGACGGACGTTCACCCTTTGCTGTGGTGATGCTGGCCCTCGGGGCAGAGCTGACGCTCCAACCTGATGATTCAACCATCCCCCTGGGAGAAGTCCTGCCGCGGCGCAAAAAAATTTCAGCCGGCCAGATTATCACCCAAATTACGCTGCCCACAAATGTGACCCTGGCTTATCGTGCTGTATCCCGCACCCCTGCAGATGTGCCGATCATTTGTGTCGCTTTAGCAAAATGGCCTTCGGGCCGCACTCGGCTGGTGTTGGGTGGATATGGGAGCGTTCCACTCCTGGCGATGGATGGCCCGCATCCGGCGGGGGCTGAAATTGCCGCCCAGGATGCCTATCGCGAATCCGGCGATCAATGGGCCAGCGCGGCCTATCGCAGCGATGTTGCCAAAACTCTGACGCGCCGCTGCCTGGCAGACCTCCGAGGGTAACGAGAGAAAAAACTATGGAACTTCATCTGACGATTAACGGAATTGAGTGTGCGGTCGAGGCCCAGCCGGGCGACAGCCTTTATCAGGTTCTGCGAAGGCAGGGCTATTTTGGCGTCAAGCTGAGTGACGAGGGCGGCGCCAGCGGTGCAGATACGGTGTTGTTAAATGGCGTACCGGTCAACGCCGGTTCGCTGCTGGCCGCTCAGGCCGAAGGTCATAACATTGCCACGATCGAAGCCCTCGGCGAGCATCCCGATCAGGGTTGGAAGAAAACCGACGGGCTGCACGCCTTGCAGCAGGCCTTTGTTGAAACCGGAGCCATTCAATGCGGCTATTGCACGCCTGGGCAAATTTTGGCAGCCAAAGAATTACTCGAACGACAGGCTGACCCCAGCGAAGCGCAGGTGCGCGACGCCCTTTCGGGCGTTCTGTGCCGTTGCACGGGATATAAGAAACCCGTTCAGGCGGTATTGCGCGCTGCTGCGGTGTTGCGCGGGGAGCATGTTAAGCCGATTGACGCGGCCACCCCGATTCCCGCGCCGCCGGAGTGGATGCCGCCCGATGAAGGGGAGCCGCTGACTCCTTTGGGGGGTGATGCTGGTTTACCCGGAGTGCAGGCGCGCACCCAGGTGATGCCGCAGATCAAAATCACCCCACAGTCCGAAGAGTTGCACAGCGTCGGCAAGCCTGAACCCAAAGTGGATGCTGTCAAGCTGGCCCAGGGCAAACCGGCCTTCGCCGCCGATGTGGAGATGCGCGGCATGCTCTACGCAAAGGTCTTGCGCAGTCCCCATGCGCATGCCCGCATTGTTTCGATAGATGTCAGTAAAGCGCGCACCCTGCCGGGTGTTGCAGCGGTACTAACCCATGCCGACATTCCACGTGTGGCCTATTCAACCGCCGGTCAGTCCGATCCTATCCCTGGCCCTTTAGATTGCTTTTCGCTGGATACCAAAGTGCGCTTCGTAGGGGATCGGGTAGCTTTTGTGGCCGCCGAAAGCCTGGCAATTGCTGAGAAAGCCCTCCAGCTCATCGATGTCGAGTATGAAGTCTTAGAGCCGCTTTTCGATACCCGTCAGGCTATGCAGCCAGGCGCGCCTACCCTTCACGACGAGGCTGAGTACGTCAATTTTGCCGATTCAGACCCCGCTAAAAATTTGGCTGCCGAAATCCGCATTGATATTGGCGATGTGGAAAAGGGCTTTGCGGCTGCCGACCGTATTTTTGAGGCCGAGTACGAAGTCCCCAAAGTGCAACAAGCTCATATTGAGCCGCATGTTGTCCTCACCTATTGGGACGAGGACGACCGCCTGGTTGTGCGCACCAGCACACAAGTGCCCTTCCATGTCCGGCGGATGCTGGCCCCGGTGATTGAACTGCCGGTCAAGCGCATTCGTGTGGTCAAGCCGCGCATTGGCGGCGGCTTTGGCGGCAAGCAAGAATTCCTGGTCGAAGACGTTGCCGCGCATCTGACCATCGCTACCGGTCGGCCTGTGCTGTATGAATTTACCCGTGAAGAAGAATTCACCGCCTCGCGTTCACGCCACCCTATGCGCATCCGTATGAAAACCGGCGTCAAAGTCGATGGAACCCTCACCGCCAATGCCATGTATGCGCTCAGCGATACCGGCGCCAATGGCGCCCATGCCCTGACAGTCACCGGCAACACTGGCCACAAGTCGATGGCTCTTTATGTTGGGGATGGCGAGTTCCGTGAGTCGCCCAATATCCAATTCTACGCCGACATTGTCTACACCAATCATCCGCCCAGCGGGGCTTATCGCGGTTATGGTGTGCCGCAAGGATTTTGGGCGGTCGAGCGCCATATGGAAAAAATCGCCCGCGCGATGGGTTTCGATCCAATCGAATTCCGCCTGAAAAACGCCCTGCGTGCTGGAGAATTGCACCCCTTCAGCACAGCCTGGAGCGAAGGCCGCGAACCGCGCCCGGAGACGATTGAAACCAATGGGTTAGAAGAATGCGTAAATCAGGCCAAAGCTGCCATTGGGTGGGATCAGAAATATGCCAATGATGCCTGGCGCAGGGTCCCCGGTGAGCCGCATTTGCGCCGCGGGGTTGGCATAGCCCTTGCCATGCAAGGGACGGCGATCCCCTATCTGGATATGGGCGGGGCCAGTCTTAAGATGAACGATGATGGCTCCTTCAATTTGTTGGTCGGAGCCACCGACCTGGGAACCGGCTCCGACACAGTGCTGGCGCAGATGGCCGCCGAAGTGCTCGGTGTGCGGGTGGAGGATATTCTTGTCTATTCTTCGGATACCGATTTCACCCCCTTCGATGTGGGGGCGTATGCCTCCTCGACAACATACATTTCCGGGGCGGCGGTGGTCAATGCTGCCGAGAAGGTTGCCGAAAGGATAAAAATCCGCGCTGCCAGGATGCTTAATGATCGTTTGAATGTTCAAACGATCGAACATTCAAACGTTAGACTTACGGATGGAAAAGCTGTTGGGCCTAAAGGTGATTTTGTTACTTTGGGCGAAGTGGCTCTAAACGCCCTGCACCACGAAGATCAGGAGCAAATTATGGCCGTAGGCTCCTATTATTCGCCGGTTGCCCCCCCGCCATTTGCCGCCCAGTTGGCTGAAGTGACCGTGGATACCGAAACCGGTCAGATCGTTGTCGACAAACTCATCATGGCGGTAGATTCGGGCGTGATCGTGAACCCCATTACCGCTTCCGGTCAGATCGAGGGCGGCATGGTGCAGGCCCTTGGGTATGCCGTTTGTGAAGAGATGCTTTACGACGAGAAAGGCCAGCCCCGCGAACGCGATTTTCGAGATTATCATATCTTCATGGCGCACGAGATGCCAGAGTTGGAGACCATCTTTGTTGAGACGTATGAACCCAGCCATCCCTTCGGAATTAAGGCCGTTGCCGAAATTCCGTTGGACGGGGTTGCTCCCGCGGTAGGCAATGCTGTTTTCGATGCTGTGGGTGTGCAAATTGATGCCAACCCCATAACGCCAGAGAAAATCTGGCGGGCGTTGAAAGAGAAGCGGTAAAAATGACCGTGGTTTGCGTCAGGGCGTCAGCCTGTCATGACGTCCTGACGCTTTAGCATTTTGTGTAAAGCGGGTTTTTATGTTGTTGGAGAGTATGACGGAATGAATAATCGTACCTATGTTGTTGGGCACGTCAACCCGGATACGGACTCGATTGCCTCCGCAATTGGGTACGCCTGGTTGCTGCGCGAGCGCGATGAAATCGATGCTATTGCCGCCCGCGTTGGGCCGATGAATCCGCAAACTATTTGGGTGCTGGAGCGCCTGGGCCTGAAAGCGCCTATGCTGCTGCCAGATGCCTCGGCGCGTTTTAAAAATGTTGCCCGTCGAATGGATACAACCTTGCCCGACAGCCCGCTGCGCGATGCCTGGGCAATTGCCAATCGCACTGGCGGGGTAGCGCCGATTGTCAATGCCGATGGCACACCCTATGGGCTGCTGACGGGGCTAACGTTGTTTTCCTTGTTTGAGGCATACATCGGGACGCACCCGCGCCGTCAGGAGATGCGCATTGCCGATCTGCTAGACGTGCCCTGTCACGAAGCTGCCGATACGGGCGTGCCGCGTTTTCCGGCCAATGCCCGCATTCGGGATGCTTTACCGCGCGTCTTTCGAGAAGAGCGCAATCACTTTTTGGTAACCGACGAAACCGGTTTATATGCCGGCGTGTGCCGTCAACGTGATCTGATCAATCCGCCCCGTTTGAGGGTTGTACTGGTGGATCATAACGAGGCCGGGCAGGCGCTGGGCGCACTCGATGAAGCGGATCTGGTTGAGATTATCGACCATCACCGCCTGGGCAATCCACCCACCCGCGAACCCATCCGCTTTACGGTGGATGTCGTCGGCAGCACCAGCACATTGGTATCTGAGCGCATTGAAGATGCCGGGTTGAGCGCGCCGCCGGAGATTGCCGGTGTATTACTCTCGGGCTTGATTTCGGACACGTTGCTCTTGACATCGCCAACCACCACCGAGCGCGACCGCCGCGCCGCTGAGCGTTTGGGGCGCTGGGCCTTTGCCTGGGGCAGCCCTCTCAAGGAAGACGATTTAGCCTCTTTCGGGAAACTCGTCCTCGAGGCTGGGGCCGGTCTCTCGACGCGCGATCCCGAAGAAATTGTCAGTGGGGATATGAAGACCTACGCGGTTGCAGGATTAGACTTTGCAGTCTCTCAGGTGGAAGTAACCGATTTGATGCAGTTGAACAAACATCTTGATATTTTGGCTGAAGCCCTGGAGAAATTACGCACTGCCCGCGGGCTGGATTTTGCCCTGTTGATGGTTACCGATGTAGTGCGCGGCTCCAGCCGTTTATTACTCAGTAACCCCCCGGTGATATTGGACGACCTACCTTATCCGCTTCAGGATGATGGCACTCGCCATGCGCGCGGCGTTGTCTCGCGCAAGAAACAACTACTCCCGGCGGTTTTGGGTTTACTTGGAGGCTGATTTGGAATTTCTCTATCAAAAACTTGCCGAACTTGAACAAACCGGGAAGGCCGCGGTTTTGTGCACGATCATCGAGGCGCAAGGCTCTACGCCGCGCAATGTGGGCAGTAAGATGCTGGTTTACCCGGATGGCTCTTTCTTTGGCACGGTAGGCGGCGGAGAGTTAGAACGTCGGGTTTTTCAGGAGGCACAGGCAGCCCTCGCCGATGGTCAGGCGCGCAAGTTATTCTATTCGATGAATGATCCTCAGCGCGGCGACCCCGGTGTTTGCGGCGGCCAATTAGAGATTTTTGTCGAGCCAATTATGCCCAAAGCTACCCTGATTGTCGTTGGCGGCGGGCATGTGGGAAAAGCGGTTGTGCATTTGGCGGCCTGGCTGGGTTTCCGTGTGCTGGTCAGCGATGATCGAGCAGCATTCTGCACACCTGAGGCAGTCCCCGGCGCGCATGAATATTTGGCCGTGCCCATGGCGCAATTGCCAGAACAGGTGGAGATTACCCCCTGGACATACCTTATCCTGACGACGCGCGGCGCCGATGTGGATGCCGAAGGCTTGCCCGCACTGCTAAACACAGATGCCGCCTATATCGGGGCAATTGGTTCTCGCCGTCGTTGGGAAACAACCAAAAAACTATTACTCGAAGAGGGATTGGAGAGCGCCCAAATTAAGCGGGTACACTCGCCCATTGGATTGGAACTCAACGCCGAAACCCCTGAAGAGATTGCTGTCAGCATTATGGCCGAGGTGATTATGCTGCGCCAGCGCGGCGATGGAAAACCAATGTCCCGCAGAGAATAACCTATGAATATAAATGAGTGGAGAAGTTATGTGGCAAAACTATGTCAATGCTGCTGATCTTGAAGAAGTCCTAACATTGCTGGCACAGCACGGCGAACGGGCGCGCCTTATTGCAGGGGGAACAGATTTGATATTGGAGATCGAGCGCGGCATCCGCCAGGGAATAGACGTAGTGATAGATATTTCGCGGATCGCCGGGCTAGACCAAATTGTCTTGGATGAGGATGGCAATATTCATCTGGGGCCGCTGGTGACGCATAACCATTGTGTGGCTTCGAAGCTGATCCGCGAGCAGGGCTTCCCCCTGGCGCGGGCGGCCTGGGAAGTGGGCGCGCCGCAAATTCGTAACCGGGGCACGGTGGCCGGAAATCTGATTACGGCCTCGCCCGCCAACGATACCATTACGCCGCTGATGGCTTTGGGGGCGCGGGTCACCCTGCGTTCTGCGACGAGTGAGCGCATGGTGCCTCTGGGTGAATTCTATACCGGCGTTCGCCAAACAATTATGCAGCCAGACGAAATGTTGGTGGATATTTCCTTCCCGGCGATGACCGGGAAACAGCGCGGCGCCTTCCTGAAGTTGGGGCTGCGCCGCTCTCAGGCGATCTCGGTGGTGGATGTGGCCTTACTGCTAACTTTTGAAGAGGATACTGTTGCCAAAGCAGCAATTACGCTGGGGGCGGTCGCGCCAACGATCATCCATGCCTTAAAAGCAGAGACCTATCTTGTTGGGAAAACGCTTACGGATGAGACCATTCAGGAGGCGGCCCGCCTGACAATGGAAGCATCCCGACCGATTGATGATATTCGCGGTTCGGCGAATTACCGCCGTGAAATGGTGCGGGTGCTGACAGCCCGGGGGCTGGGCGCGCTCTCAAAAAAGGAGACCCAACTCGACCTCCCGGCTGATCCTGTTTTACTTTGGGGGCAGGCTGCCCCTGGGGATGCTGCCGGCCTTTCGGATGGTCAAAAATTCACCGGGCATGAGGCCATCCACACAACAATCAACGGGCAGTCTTATCAATTTGCCGATGGATATAACAAAACCCTGTTGCATCTGCTACGTGATGACGCCGGGTTGATCGGCACGAAAGAGGGCTGCGCCGAGGGGGAATGCGGGGCTTGCACGGTTTACTTGGATGGGGTTGCGGTGATGGCTTGTCTTGTGCCTGCGCCGCGGGCGCATGGCGCGAACATCGTCACAGTTGAGGGGCTGGAAACGCCAGAACGCTTACACCCGGTGCAGGATGCTTTTATTCACGAAGGGGCGGTACAGTGTGGTTATTGCACGCCGGGCTTCTTGATGTCGGCAGCAAAATTGCTCGAAGAGTTGCCTCAGCCCTCGCGTGAGCAGGTCCAGCAGGCCATTACCGGGAATTTGTGCCGTTGCACGGGCTACTACAAAATTGTGACTGCCATTGAAAAAGCCAGTCAGATGGAGGTGGCGAATGGGTAGATATAACCGCTTTGATCGCACGCCCATGAAGGAGCGGCCCTGGAAGATTCACCCGGTTTGGCGCGGGATTGGCTGTGTGCTGATTGTACTCTTGCCGATTATGGCCTACGCCGGAGCCGATGTTCTTATAAAATCAAACCTAAAAAATGGCTGGATGGCAATCCCGGTAGAATTGGCCGGAACGATCTTTATCCCATTTATTGGCGGGATACCCTATTTGTATGCCAAGTTACTGGCCGGGGTGGTGCTGTTGGTGATCGGTTATGCCATTTTGACGATCATTTATTCGCTGCTGTTCAGTGCGGTGGGGCCGCCGCGTTATGGCCCAATGGATGCCCCTCCGCCGCGCAAGCCGAAAAGGCGGCGGTAAATAGCGCGTTATTGCTCTGAGAAAAATTGATCATCAGAGCAGAAACTGAATACTGTTGAAGGAGATATTTCAAATGACCTTTGTGATTTTGCTTTCTATTCATAATTTTGTGCGCTGGATCATCTTGTTGGTGATGTTGGCGACCTTGCTGCGCGTTTATAGCGGCTGGCTAGGGAAACGTGCCTGGCAGCCAATGGATCGTATGCTGGCGCTGGTGTTTTCGGTCGGCATCGATGTGCAATTGCTGCTCGGTTTAGTATTGATCCTGGTGAAGGGCTTTGCTGCGGTTGAAAGCGTAATTTGGATGGAGCATGTCCCGGCAATGCTCCTGGCGGTTGTCTTTGCGCATGTGGGCAACGCTCAGGCCAAAAAGGCTGAGACCGATGTGGAAAAATTCCGCAAAGCTGCGATCTGGTTCTCGTTGACAATGCTGTTGGTGCTTCTGGCAATTCCCTGGACGCGCCCGATGTTTCGTTTGTTTTAGGTGTTAGCCAATATGGCTTCCTGTTTGGGATTGCCAGCTCGGATGGCTTAGCATGCAAACGGAAAAGACAATCCCCCTTGTAAAAGCGACCATCGCAGCCGTGGCGTGGGGGGCTTCGTTTATTGCCACCAAATTTGCCCTGCGCGATGTTTCTCCCGTCACAGTGGTCTGGCTGCGCTTCGGAATGGGAACTCTAGTGATTGGTGCAGTGGTGGCTGCCCGCCGCCAGTTGGTGTTGCCCTCCTGGCGCGAAGGGGCCTACTTTGCGTTACTGGGCTTTTTGGGGATCGCCTATCATCAATGGCTGCAAGCCACCGGTCTGCAAACCGCGCAGGCCTCAATCACTGCCTGGATTGTGGCGACCACACCGATCTTCATGGCGTTACTGGGCTGGGTGGTGCTGCGCGAAAGATTGAATAGCGTACAGATTGGCGGCATTTTCCTGGCGACTTTTGGCGTTTTGCTGGTGGTCTCTGGCGGAAATTGGCGCGCTCTCGGCATGGATCAGGTAGGCATGCCGGGGAATTTGTACATCCTGGCTAGCGCGCCGAATTGGGCAATTTTTTCGGTGCTTTCGCGCCACGGGCTAAGGCAGCACCCCGCTGCCCGCATGATGCTATATGTGATGCTCTTTGGCTGGCTGATAATATCGCTGCCCTTTTTTAGCAGCGGGGGCTGGGCCTTTGATTCCGCGAGCGGACTCGCCGAGATCGGCATGCTGACGCGGGATGGTTGGCTGGGCGTTCTCTTCTTGGGCATAGTATGCTCAGGGTTGGCATATGTATTTTGGTATGATGGCTTGCAGGTGCTCCCGGTTTCGGAAGTTGGGGCGTTGTTGTATATTGAGCCGTTGGTAACAATGGTCATCGCCGCCATGCTATTGGGTGAGAGTGTTGTCTTGGCATCCATTCTGGGTGGGGGCGCAATTTTGTTGGGCGTCTATCTCGTTGAGCGCGCCGGAAAAATTCTCATCATGAAAAGGCGAAAAGTTTGATGGAACGAACTGTACCCTATACAGCATCTGAAGAAGTTGAACTTTATTTGCGCACCTATTATTCGTTGCTGCGCTCGACTTCAGAGGTGCAAATCCGCTCACTCGAAGAGGTGCATTCAGCGATGGATTCCCTGCTACACCCCGGGGCGCGCTCGATAAAGCCAGATCTGTCGGCTTTTATTTACAGCATCTTGCGCCTGCCGGATTGCATCCACAAGATCAAGACAGTCGTGTTGGGGCAGAGTAACGAGGTTTTCATCCGTGAAGGGGTCGGTGATGTGGAGAACTGGCAGCCGGTTGTGGCGCGTGCCCGCCGACGTCGGTGCTATTTTGATGGCGAAGAGCGGCTTGCGTGCATTATCGCCAGCCGTTCAGATATTGATGACGTGGTGCCGCTCCTGACGGCATATCAAATTGAGTGGCGCAAAATTCATCGCTTACTCAAGCAGCTGCCGATCTCGATTGTGCTGGAAGACGCCATTCTAAACAACGAAGGCCGCGCCGTCCTGGCCGAAGCAATGGAGATGTCGCTGGAAGATCTGGAGCGACTGTACCAGGTATGGGGTGATGATTTCGCAGCGAATTTGCGGCATTTGTCGGAAGAGCCGATCCGCTTCCAGGTGCGGCTGTTGAGCGGTACGCTCAGCGAGTATCGCCGCGCCACCCATGCCTGGTGGGAAAATGTCGAGCAAACGCTGCCGTCGTTGCACGAGCGTCCGGTTTATTTCGTTTCCAG
Source organism: uncultured Anaerolineales bacterium (assembly GCA_964344175.1). Classification (GTDB taxonomy): domain Bacteria; phylum Chloroflexota; class Anaerolineae; order Anaerolineales; family UBA11858; genus NIOZ-UU35. Next base: position 9,968 of record CAYFMI010000029.1, on the reverse strand, counting down.
CAATGTTCATAGCCTGGTCAATCTGGTTTCCGGTTTCGCCATTCAACAGCGCGACGTGTTGGTGCGTTATCTCGAAGAAACCGAGGATGCCGACTTGCTGGCGGAGTGGGAGGGCATTCAGGCGCAGAACATTCCCTCCAGCCAGGAAAATTTTCTCTACTATGTGCTGAAAAAATTCTTGCAGACACCCGACGGAGCGCGCTATCGTCAAATGCGCCGTGCCCATGAGCAAGAATGCGGTGTGAGACGCGTGGATAGCGAGCACTTCTTCGATGTGGATGCGCAGATTATCGAAATCTCGAAGGTGCGCACCGATTGGATGGATCCGCGCATTTGCGATCAAGAGATGAAAAGCCTGGTTGAGAGCGACGCCTTGATTCTGAACATCGATTACCCGCTTGGCCTGGCGGCGTATAACATCTTGTCAGAAGTCGCCACACATGCCGGAAAGGTGTTGGGCGTTTATATCATGGGGAAGGCGGCTACCCTCAACGGCGTCATTGGCGATGTAATGATCCCTACTATCGTGCATGATGAGCACTATCGTAATACCTACATTACCCCAAATGCATTCTGTGCCGCGGACGTTGCACCCTATTTAGTATACGGCACAGTACTCGACAATCAAAAAGCCGTCACCGTGAGGGGTACTTTTTTACAGAATTCAACGTTTATGGATGTGTTCTACAGGGAAGGCTATACCGATATTGAGATGGAAGCCGGGCCATATCTCTCGGCTCTTTACGAGATGTACCGCCCCACGCGCCACCCTATCGATGAGATTGTCTATCTCGATCGACTACCCTTTGATTTTGGTCTGCTGCATTACGCCTCAGACACACCTCTGAGTAAGGGGAAAAACCTCGGGGCGAGTTCGCTATCTTACTTTGGGATGGATCCAACCTACGCAACAACATTGGCGGTACTGCGTCGAATTTTGAAACTCGAGCAAAAACGAATTGCTTAATCACCACAGTGAAGGAACTGAAATGGCTACCATTGGAAAATCTCTCAATCGCATTGATGTCAGGGATAAAGTAACCGGCACGGCCTTGTATCCGGGTGACTTGACGCGACCGGACATGGCGTTCATGAAAATCTTGTTTGCCCAGCGGCCCCATGCCATCGTAAAGCATATCGATTCATCTCAGGCCGAAGCACACCCCGGTGTGCTGGGTGTGTTTACGGCCAAAGATGTTCCGGCCAACGAATATGGCCTGATTGTGCCCGATCAACCGGTCTTGTGTGGGCCTGGCTCAACGAAAGAATTTGCCGATCGCGTCCGCTTTGTGGGCGACCAGGTAGCTGTTGTCGTTGCCGAGACAGAAGCGATTGCCGCGGAGGCCTGTGAATTGCTTCAGGTGACGTATGAAGACTTGCCCGTAGTAACCGATGCTGAACAAGCCCTGGAAGATACATCGGTGTTGATCCACCCCAACCAGGAGGATAATGTAATCACTCACTACCGCATTCGCAAGGGGGATGTCGACTCTGCCCTCGAGCAGGCGGATGTGGTCATTGAGGGCGAGTATTACACCCCGGTGCAGGAACATGCCTACCTCCAGCCCGAAGCGGGCATCGCCTACATAGATGATAAAGGCCGCGTCACTGTCGAGGTCGCCGGGCAATGGGTTCACGAAGAGCGCGAGCAAATTGCCCATGCGTTAGCACTCCCCGAAGAGCAAGTGCGCGTTATCCACCCGGCTATTGGAGGCGCATTTGGCGGGCGCGAAGATCTATCTGTCCAGATTGTGCTGGCCCTGGCGGCCTGGCGGCTGCACCAGCGCGGAATCACGCGCACGGTCAAGATTGTTTGGAGCCGGGAAGAGTCGATCATCGGGCATCATAAACGCCACGAATATCTCATCCGCACACGTTGGGGCGCCGACAAGGCCGGAAAGATCCTGGCTGCCGAAGTTGAACTCATCGCTAACGGCGGGGCCTATACCTACACCAGCGGCAAAGTGCTTGGCAATGCCACCCTGATGTGTACCGGGCCGTATGAGATTCCCAACGTCAAAGTGGATGCCTATGCCGTTTATACCAACAATGTGCCCGGCGGGGCGTTTCGCGGCTTTGGCGGGCCACAGGGCGCTTTCGCGGCAGAATCGCAAATGAATAAATTAGCCGAAGCGCTGGGTATTGATTCGGTTGAAATCCGCCGCCGAAATGTCGTTCGGGAAGGGTCGCTTCTGTCGGTGAACTCTCCACTGCCGAAGGGGGTCTCGATGCCGCAGGTGGTAGAAAAATGCGCCCAGGCAGCCCGTTGGGATAACGACGAACCCCGCTCATCTACCGAGGCGCATTTGCAGCGAGGCAAAGGTTTTGCCTGCGGGTTCAAGAATATCGGCTTCTCTTATGGCTATCCCGAAAATTCATGGGCTACCGTGGAGTTGCACGGAACCGGCGAGATTGAACGAGTGGTCGTGCGTCATGCCGCTGCCGAAGTGGGGCAAGGAACCCATATGGCAATTGTCCAAATGGCTGCTGAGGCGGCAGATGTGCCGATCGAGAAAGTTGAGCTGATCTCCGCCGATTCTGCGCAAACCGATAATTCCGGCAGTGTTTCGGCCTCGCGCATGACTTTTATGGCCGGGAACGCGGTCAAGGGAGCCGCCGAACGCGCCCTGGCAAAATGGCAAGATGAAGAGCGCCCCGCCATAGCCACCTTTCAATACCGCCCTCCGGCGACTTCCCCCTTCGATCCGGAGACCGGTGAGTGCGTGCCGAATTTTTCCTATGGGTATGTTGCTGAGGCCGTTGAACTTGAAGTGGATACCGAAACCGGCTTCATCCGCCTGGTGGATGTTGTCTGCGCCAACGACGTCGGCAAGGCCATTAACCCTCAACAGGTCGAAGGCCAGATCGAAGGGGCAATTGTCCAGGCAGCGGGATATACAATCTTGGAGAAATTTATCCAAGAAGATGGTTATGTACTCACCCCGCACCTATCAACCTATTTAATTCCTGGAGTATTAGATGTTCCTGATCGCGTGCAATCGGTAGTGGTTGAGCACCCTGATCCGCTTGGCCCCTGGGGAGCGCGCGGCATGGGCGAAATGCCCTATATTCCCCTGGCCCCAGCCATTACGGCAGCCTTGCATGACGCCACTGGAGTCTGGTTTGATGACTTTCCCCTGACTCCGGAGCGCGTTCTTGAAGGCTTGGGGAAATTTAATTGATAATTTCGGCAGTCAGGAAATTAGGAGAAATCTTTCTAGTTTCCTGGCTTTCCCCTAGAACAAATGCCCTTCATCTACCTCACTGAAACCCTCACGCTGGATGCTGCCGCCCGCGCGGCTCTCCCTGGGACATTCATCCAGCTTTCAGATGGTGTCACCCACTACGAGTTAGGCGGCCTGGAAGATGCCGCCACCGTTGTGCTGGTGCATGGCTTTTCGGTTCCATCGTATATCTGGGATCCAACTTTTGAGGCCCTTACCCAGGCAGGGCTGCGCGTATTGCGCTACGATCTCTTTGGGCGCGGGTTTTCAGACCGCCCGCGAGTCGATTACGGGATCAATTTGTATGTTCGTCAACTGTCTGAATTGCTGGAAGCGCTTGAGATTGATGCGCCTGTCAATTTGGTTGGTCTCTCGATGGGCGGCCCAGTAACGGCCTCTTTTTGTGTAGAATATCCGGAGCGCGTTCACCGATTAGTCTTGGTAGACCCCGCAGGAGGGGAGGCGATTACTTTGTCGCCCCTTTTTAAGCAAATATTGCTCCCCGGTCTGGGAGAATGGTTAATGGGCTGGTTTGGCAACCAGGCGTTGCTCAAAAGTATGGGTTCAGACTTTTACCAGCCGCAGCAGATTGACGAATTTCTTCAGCGCTATAAAGTGCAGATGCGCTATCGCGGCTTCAAGCGCTCCTTGATTCGCAGTGTGCGCGCTGGAATGCTGGGCGACTTTACCGATGTTTACCGTCGTGTGGGTGCTCTAAAACGCCCTGCTATGTTGATATGGGGCCGCTATGACACCACTGTTCCCCTGGCGCAAAGCAAAAACATCCTCGATGCCATGCCCCGCACTGAGTTTCATGTCATCGAGAAAGCCGGACACATCCCTCATTATGAACGGCCTGAGGCCGTAAATCCACTATTGCTTGATTTTATTCAGGATGCCCGGTGGCCGTTAAAAATCTAGCTTTGCGTAAAGATGCTGGACTTCCCGCGGCCTTTTTATCCTAGTACTTAATTCCTATGCCCAAAATTTTGGTGTACGAGTAAAAGTGCTTGACAATATGAATTATGTAACTTGACCCCCGCACTTCGCGGAATTAGAATTATCTTGTCAGACAATTAAAGTCGACGAATATTGCCTCTCTGACTCGCCGACTCGCTGACTCGCCGACTCGCTGACTCGCTGACTCGCTGACTCGCTGACTCGCTGACTCGCTGAATCATACTCACCAGGAGACCCTCCCATGTCCGACTTTTTATTTCGCGGAACAATTGCCGATTTAGACCCCAAACTCGCCGAACTGACCGAAATCGAGGCCGAGCGCCAATACCGCAAGCTGATCTTGATCCCCAGCGAGAGCACCTCGCCGATGGCCGTGCGTGAAGCCCTCTCTACGGCGTTTCACAACATCTATGCCGAAGGGTATCCTTCGGAGCATACCCGCTGGCATACCGAGGATGAAATCTTCGATTATGACAACCGCCTGGCCGAAGACCGCCGCTACTCTGACCCGCGCTACTATAAAGGTGTGGAGTATGCCAACGTGGTCGAAGCGCTGGCGCGTCGCCGTTGTGCCGAAGCGTTCGCTGCTACCGCCGAGGGCGTAGATGCCGATGATATTTACGTCAACGTGCAAGCCCTCTCCGGCGGCCCGGCCAACAACGCTGTCTATCACGCCCTGGTCAATCCCGGTGATACGGTTATGGGCATGGATCTGCTTTTCGGCGGCCATCTCTCGCACGGTTCGCCCGTCAACCGCTCCGGCAAATATTTCAACATCGTCTCCTACTCAATCAACCCCGAGACCGAAAAAATTGATTACGACGAAGTCGAAGCCCTGGCCCTGGAGCACAAACCCAAAATGATTATCGCCGGGGTGTCCTCCTACCCCTGGCAGATCGACTGGCAGCGCTTCCGCCAGATTGCCGACAAAGTCGGCGCCTATTTACTCACCGATATTGCTCATGTCGCCGGACTGGTGGCTGCAGGCGTCTACCCTTCGCCGGTCGGTATCGCCGATGTGGTCTCCTCCACCACGCACAAGACCCTCAACGGACCGCGCGGCGCCATCATTATGACCACCAACCCGGTCATCGCCCGCAAACTCGACCGGGCGGTCTTCCCCGGCGAACAGGGCGGGCCGCACGTCAACGTCTTCGCCGCCATGGCGCTGGCCTTCAAAATTGCCCAAACCGAACAATTTAAAGAATTACAAACGCAGGTGGTCGCTAATTGTCAGGCTTTCACAGCGCGCCTGGCCGAGCGCGGCTTTACCATCCCCTTCAAGGGTACCAACACGCACCTGATGAACCTGGATACCAAATCCATCACGGGTGCGGATGGCGCAATCCTTAGCGGCGATCTGGCCGCCCGCCTGCTCGACCTGGCAGGCATCACCACCAACCGCAACACTATTCCCGGCGACCGCTCGGCCCTGCGCCCTACCGGTGTGCGCATGGGCATGCCCTGGGTCACCCAGCGCGGCTTCAAGGAAAAAGAATCCGTCGAAATGGCCGATGCGATTGCCGATATTTTGCAGGCTGCCGTGCCGTACTATCAGGGCCCTTCGACAAGCTCAGGACTGCGCGCCAAAGTAGACTTTGAAAAATTCCAGGCCGCCAAGCTCAAGGTGCGCGAGTTGGCGACAAAGGCCGGAATCGATTTCGAACCCGGTTCGGCGGGTTATCCCCACTTCTATTATCTGGATGATGAATATGCGGGCGATGTAGTGGCCTTCGATTTGGGCGGGGAACGCGTGCGGGGATTTTTGCACACCGTCATGTGGAGCGACGTGGACTCGCTCGGGGTGGGTCAGTCTGCCCCGACGCGCTTTACCGTCCCCGGCGGCGAGATCATCGCCACCCTGCGCTGCATCGAGTCGCAGCTCTACCGACTGAGCGTCCCCGGCGACAAAGCCGCCCTCGCCGCTGCCTGGTTGCGCGATCTTTCGGATGGCTATGTCAGGTTCGATGACGATCTGCTGCGCAAAGTGCAGGGTCCGGTTTGGGTGCGGCAATCCACCCAAAAGGCGGATGCGCTTCCTGCCAAAGATGAGGAAATCTCCGGGCAGAGCAAGCCTTATTTCATTGGTCTTCCCACCGGCTCAGGTGAGGCTCTCCCCGATTTTGTATGGGAAGAAAAAGAAGGCGACCCTTCGACAGGCTCAGGGCAAGCCTTACGCCGCACACCGCTTTACGATTTGCATGTTGAATTGGGCGGGCGGATGGTTCCCTTTGCCGGGTGGGAAATGCCCGTGCGCTACGGCTCGGTGATGGAAGAGCACATGGCCGTTCGTGAAACCGCCGGAATTTTCGATGCCGCGCATATGGGCGTCTATCAGGCCGAGGGGCCAGATGCGGCTGCCTTTTTGGACAGTGTTTGCGGCAATGACATCGCTTCGCTGCGTGTGGGCGAGTCGCTCTATACACATTTCTTGACTCCTGACGCAGCCGTAATCGATGACCTGCTGGTCTACCGCCGGGCGGACGAAGTCTATCTGGTGGTGGTCAACGCCTCCAACGATGACAAAGACTGGGCCTGGCTCAACGCTGTCAAAGATGGCGCAGTGAAGATTGATAATGCCCGCCCGTGGGCAAAGGCTTTTGGCCGCGGCGTGAACTTGCGTAATCTGCGCGACCCTAAAGAAGGCGCTGACATGCGTGTAGACATCCCGCTGCAAGGCCCGCGCTCGCGCGATGTGCTGCTGGCGATGGGTGTGGATGATGCCACGCGCAAACGCATTATGAAACTCAAACGCACCCAGTTGTGCGATGCCGTGGTCGGCGGCCCTTCGACATCCCCTTCGGGAACAGGACAAGGCATTGACCTGATCGTCTCGCGCACCGGCTACACCGGTGAGAAGATGTGTTTCGAACTCTTCGTGCACCCCGATAAGGCCGAAGCGCTGGTGCGGGCGATGCTCAAAGCGGGCGAGCCTTTCGGCGTCAAGCCCTGCGGCCTGGGGGCGCGCGACTCGCTGCGCACCGAAGCCGGTCTGCCGCTCTACGGCCATGAGATGGCCGGGGATTTGGGCAACGGCGTCGCCGAAGGCGGTTTTGGTTCCTACGTCAAAACCTACAAGCCCTGGTTCATCGGGCGCCAGGCTTATCTGGCGCGCGAGGCCAAACGCAACGGCGTGGTGGTACGCTTCCGTTTCGACGAACAGCGCGTGCGTATGGCGCATCCCGGCGATCCGGTCATGGATGATAAAGGTCGCGTCATTGGCACGGTCACAAGCTGCGCCGCCGACAGCGAAGGCTATCTACTTGGTCAGGCCTATGTCGGGCTGAAGTACGCCGCAGAAGGCACACCGATCTTCATCTTCCAGGGCGCGCCGGATAAGGCGGGGAAAACCCCTGCTGAATTGGGTATGGGCGACCGTGTCACTTTGCCCGGTGCGGCTACGGTATTGCGCCGCTTTCCAAAATAAGTATTAAAAAACTACGATGGACACGAAGTGATACGAAGGTTTATTGGCTCTCCGGGAATCCCCGTGGTGGGGTTTCTCACGGCAGTTCCCAAAGAGCTGGTTACGTTCAGGTTGAATTGTTGTATTACACATTAAGTTTTCTGGCATTCCTTAGTATGGGGCTGATGTTGTTGCGCCCGACGTATTCCTTAGGAATATTGACCGGTTTGGTGATAGCAATAGCCTATTACGCCAAAGCATCGATCCTGCCAGCCTTTGCTATTTTTGGTTTGGTTTTTGGCCTCCAAGAAATAGGGCATTTCCTATCGATTAGAGCCGGTAGATACGCAGAAAAACAATATTCGGCAGACAGCGCGCAAAGATGGGCGAGTTTCGCCATTACATTAATTGTGTTTTTGGGGCTATTGTCGCCCTATCTGATTGAAAACAAGCAAAAATATGGTGCGTTTTTTTACAATCAGAATTCTACATTTTTCATCTGGTACGATGATTTTGATAGCGCCAGGGCCGATTCGTTGCAGTATGGGTATGGGGACGGTTGGCCCGATCTCCCACAGAATCAAATTCCGGGGGTGAGGCGCTATCTTCGCGAACATACGATGGCGGAAATCATCGAGCGGTTTCGGGTCGGCGCGAATACCCAAGTCCACTATTCGCTAAATGCCTTGAACCATATCAATTTCCCGCTGGCATATTTGATCGTCCTTGTTGTCATTGTCGCGTTAAATTTGCGTCACACCAGGCAGCTTATTTGGCAGTATAAATTTGTGGCAGGTTTCGCGTGTTTATTTTTTGCTGCCTACTATGTATTGTTTAGTTGGTATTTTCCTGTTGCGGGAGGGGCACGATTTTTATATGGCATTTATCTCCCCTACATCTTTTCTGTTTTTATTGCTCTTCAGAAAATGTCTTTGGGCATCGAGCCGATTCAACTTGGCCGGGTTGGTGTAAAATTACCTACAGCTTTGCAGATCGTCGATCGTTTTATCCTTGCTTTATTAGTAGCAAATTTCTATTATGTGGTAACGAGCCTGTTGCCGCATGGATATTTTGGTTCATAGCTAAGAAATTCGAATAAGGAGATTAAAATGCACATATCTTGGGAACAGCGTTTTGCTGATCGGGCAAGTCGGATCAATAGTTCGGCGATCCGGGAAATCCTCAAATACTCCAGTGCACCAGGAGTGATTTCCTTCGCGGGTGGGCTGCCTTCCCCAGATGTCTTTCCGGTTAATGAATTCAGGCAGGCATGTGATCTGGTTCTCGAAGAAGCAGGGCCTTCCGCTTTGCAGTACTCGCCTACAGAGGGATTTGTCCCGCTGCGGGAGGTGATTGCAGCATTTTCTTCCACGTACGATATTCATGTGAAAATCGAGAATATCCAGTTGACTTCTGGCTCGCAGCAGGCCCTCGATTTGCTGGGCATGCTCTTCATTGATTCGGGCGATTCGGTTGTGGTAGAAAACCCCACTTATTTGGGCGCTCTGCAAGCCTGGAATGCCTATGGAGCCAACTATTTGACAGTCCCCTCCGATGATGATGGGATGCGCACGGATTTACTTGAAGATGTGCTGAAAAAACACCCGCGTTTTATTTATGTGCTGCCGAATTTCCAAAATCCCAGCGGGGTGACAATGTCGCTGGAGCGGCGCGAAGAACTGGTCTACCTGGCCGACCGTTATGGTGTGCCCATCATTGAGGACGATCCTTACGGAAAGTTGCGCTATTTCGGTGAGCATATCCCGCCGATCTTTGCTATTGATAACCGCAAGCGCGGCAATGGCGATGAGTATCACGGCAATGTGATCTATTTAAGTACCTTCTCGAAACTACTCGCACCGGGAATTCGTCTGGCGTGGTTGATTGCCGATCTCGACGTGGTTCGCAAGTTTGTCTTTGCCAAACAGGGAGCCGACCTGCACACATCGACATTTAATCAGATGGTGGCCTACGAAGTTGCCCGCGATGGTTTTTTAGATTCCTATTCAGAGAAAATTCGCGCTACGTATCGCGAGCGCTTGCTGGTAATGCTGGAAGCGTTAGATGAGCATTTCCCCGAAGGTGTGAAATGGACCAGGCCAGAGGGGGGTATGTTTTTATGGGTGACGTTGCCGGAAGGTTTCGACGCGCAGGCCATGCTGCCGAAGGCGGTTGAGAAGAAAGTGGCCTATGTTCCTGGTCGCCCGTTTCACCCAGATGGCAGCGGGGCCAACACCATGCGTCTTAACTTCTCGAATGCTTCCCCTGAAAACATTCGTATAGGCATTGAGCGTTTGGGCAGACTGTTAAAGGCCGAGTTAGCTTAACCCGCGTATGGGTTAATGCTCTAGGGGAGTGCGCAGCGCCAGATAACGGAC
>CAYFMI010000028.1:0-45861 GCA_964344175.1 uncultured Anaerolineales bacterium | reverse complement strand
GCCTCCTTGGGGCGGCCTGTCTTTTTCTAAAGGCACTTAGCGAGAGTGCCACTTAAAGCTACTTCAATAATACCTGCTAAATAGATTAGAATAAAGCTATGCAACTTTCTTCGTTTGAGATCGAGACCACTCGTAGTGCGGCAATTTTTAAAGGCCTCAACGATGGTGAATTTGATGATGTGTTGAAGGCCGCACGTTGCAAGCCATTAGAGAATGATTCTTTCTACTTTTTGGAAGGTGATCTTGCTGAAGCAGCATATGTGTTGGTGGAGGGAAAAGTTAAGCTAACCCAGGTGACTTTACATGGTCAGCAAGTAATTTTGGGGTATCTAACCCCTGGGCGCGTGTATGGCATTATTGCCGTATTAAAAAAAATGACCTATCCTGTTTCGGCGCAGGCGGTGGGGAATTGCCGGGCCTTGTTTTGGGAGCAAGACACTTTGAATCTCTTGATGGAGAAATCGCCGCGCATAGCCCTGAATGCCATGCGCATTATGGCTGGGCAAATACGCGAGTTCCAGAATCGGGTTCGAGAGCTATCTACACAGCAAGTTGAGCAACGCATCGCCAGGGCGGTATTGCGTTTAGCCAATCAATCAGGGCGCAAAATTGATATCGGCATCGTCATCGATTTGCCGCTATCGCGCCAGGATCTAGCAGAAATGACCGGTACAACATTGTATACCGTCAGCCGTGTGCTGAAAGAATGGGAGAAGCGCGGGATTGTGCAAAGTAAACGCCAACAGGTGACGATCCTGGCTCCACATGGGTTAGTGGTTATTGCAGAAAACATGGTTGCGGTGCAAGGAGATGCAGCCCAGCAAGATGATCTTTGTGATATCTAGTGTAATTTCACTATTTAACCTGACTTGATCTATATTTTGCGCTAGCGCAAAGACAATATGTTTTTTCTTTTGTATAATTTGAAGAAACACTTATTTTCTTGAACCCTTTCGGAGGTTGTTACTGTGAAAAAGTATTTTGTCGCTTTAAGTATTTTCATTTTGATGGGAATTCTGATTAGCGCCTGTTCTTCGGCTTCAGGAGAAACAAAACCGGAGGATATTGTGGTGGCTTTTCAGAGCGGTGGTTGTGGCGCGTGTCACGTCATCCCGGGCATCCCCAATGCGCAAGGACTTATTGGCCCGGATCTGTCGCATGCTGGCGTCCTGGCCGAAGAGCGCATTCAGGCGATGGATTATATCGGCGAGGCCGAGTCTCCCGAAGATTACCTGCGTGAGGCGATAACCGACCCGGATGTGTATATTCCTCTCGATTGTCCGAGTGGCCCCTGTCAGCCAGGGCAGATGCCCGCCACTTTAGCAGATCTGCTATCGAAGCAACAGGTCAACATCATTGTTGAGTATCTAACCAGCCTTCCCGATGGCGCAGCAGCCATGGGGGATGTGGGTGACGTTGGGAGCGTGTCTGTTGTGCCCACGCTGACCGACGAAGAATTTGAGAAAGCTACTCAGATCTTCTTCGAGCGCTGCGCTGGCTGTCATGGTGTGTTGCGCAATGGAGCCACAGGCCCTGCCTTGACACCCGATGAGACTTTGCCCCAGGGGACTACGGCCCTGGCTTCGATTATCTTCAATGGGACGCCACGCGGGATGCCCGACTGGGGTAAGCAAGGCACATTAACAGAAGCAGACGCCGAATTAATGGCTAAGTTCATTCAGAACGAGCCGCCGCAGCCGCCAGAAATGTCTATGGAGCAGATGTTGGCGACCTGGCAAGTTTTTGTGGAACCTGAAGACCGTCCGACTTCACCGCAGCACGATCGCAATTGGGAGAATTTCTTCGCTGTTACTTTGCGCGATGCCGGACAGGTAGCGATCATTGATGGTGATACGTATGAAGTTGTCAACAATGTCAATACCGGTTATGCGGTGCATATCTCACGCATGTCTGCGACCGGTCGTTATGTATATACAATTGGACGCGATGGCAAATTGGCGCTGATTGATTTGTGGATGGAAGTCCCCGATAAGGTTGCCGAAGTACAGACCTGTTACGATGCTCGTTCGGTTGAAACCAGTAAATACAACGGCGAAGAGGGCGATTTCACCGATAAATATGCCCTGGTGGGTTGTTACTGGCCGCCGCATTTTGCCATCCTCGATGGGGAAACCCTTGAACCCTTCAAAGTAATCAGCACCCGCAGTTATACCTATGATACCGAGGAATATCACCCGGAACCGCGCGTGGCTGCTGTGGTTGCTTCGCACTACAAACCAGAGTGGATTGTCAATGTCAAGGAGACCGGTCAGGTGTGGCTGGTAAACTACGCCGACCCGAACAACCCCTCCATCAAAATGATTGAGGCTGAGCGCTTCCTGCATGATGGCGGTTGGGATTCGACCCAACGTTACTTTATGGTAGCGGCGAACCAGGCCAACCGGGTCGCGGTGATTGACGCCCTGGAAGGCGATTTAGAAGCGCTAATAGATACCCCGGCTGTGCCGCATCCCGGGCGCGGGGCGAATTGGATTGATCCTGAGTTTGGGCCGGTATGGAGTACATCGCATCTTGGGGAAGGAATGCTCATTGCCATTGGTACTGATCCTGAGGATAACCCAGAGAGTGCCTGGCAAGTCGTGCGCAATATCCCCTTGCTGGGTGGCGGTGGTTTATTCATCAAAACCCATCCGAACAGCCAGTGGATTTGGGCCGATCATGTCCTGAATTCTGATGAGGTGATTCAGCGGACGATCTGTGTAATTGCCAAGGAAAATCCTGCCGAAACGCACAAATGCTGGGAAGTGGCCGATTATGGCCGTGCTGTCCACTTTGAATACAATATGGATGGCACGGAAGTTTGGGTGAGCGTTTGGGGCACAGCCGATACCCCCGGCAAGACCGGCGAAATTGTGATCTATGATGATGCCTCCCTCGAAGAAATCGCCCGCATCCCCGACTTGATCACGCCCACGGGCAAATTCAACGTATACAATACCGTTCACGATATTTACTAAACTTCTCTAGGGAATTCAAAAACAGGATGCGATTGAGCGTATGCTTCAATCGGCATCCTGTTTTTTGTTGCTTTTGCGCTGGCACAAAGACAGCAAAGGCCAGATCGATTAAGCTTTAGATACTGGTTTTCAAAAATGAGCCGAATGGCGCTCGTTGGTCAGATGCAGAAATCTCAAAACGTAGGCACACCTCCAGGAATTTGCGATGGATGAGATAACCACCATTTTAACAATGTGTGTTGGCGACATTATGCAAAAATGGCCTCACACCGTCCCCATATTTCTGAAATATGGCCTGATTTGTGTGGGCTGCCAGCTTGCCAGTTTTGATACCCTCGCGGATGTCTTGGTGAATTATGGATATTCTCCTGATAAAATTGTCACAGAGCTGCTGGATGCCATTCGAGATGTTGCATTTGATGAGAAAGGTGACCTATGACGGAAGAGAAAATCCGCGATTCCTTGCGATCAGTGATGGATCCCGAGGTTGGAATCAACATTGTTGATATGGGCTTAGTGTACAAGGTTGAACTCCGCCCCGATGAAGTGTACATCCAAATAACAATGACCTCACCGACTTGCCCTTTACACGGGGTGATCACCCGCAATATGGACAAAGTGCTACGCGAGACATTTCGGGAACTTGGTGCCCTGACAATAGAACTTGTTTGGGATCCGCCCTGGACCCCAGAGTTGATGTCAGCAGAAGCGAAAAAACAATTAGGATGGCGAAATTGAGCGCTTTGACATTAGCCAACGCGAAAAAAGTATGGATTTTTAGATTGAACTACGAATAAAGGAAAACTCATGACAAACGAATTTTTCTACGCTGAAGATCTGAATGCACTAATAACAGACATCCCTGCCGACACAATTGTGAGCCGCACGTATTACGAGGGGGATACGCTCAAAGCGATCTTGTTTGGTTTTGCACCGGGCCAAGAACTCTCGGAACATACTGCCGCCCGCCCCGCTATTTTGCATTTTCTTCAAGGTCAGGCAGATATAACACTGGGGGATACACAAAAGAGCGCCTCGGTGGGCACCTGGGTTCATATGGAGCCGCACCTTCCTCACAGCATCCTTGCTAAAGATACCGTTCTGATGCTCCTGTTGCTGCTTTAGTCTCTCACGAAGATGAAACCGAATCTTTATCGTCTCCCTTTGATGATGGCCGCACTGGTTACCTTGACAGTTGCTGCCTGGGCCGGATTGATCCGCTTGGGCTGGCGCATACCTGCATTTCACCCTACACTGGCGATCAGCCACGGCCCGTTGATGGTGGCAGGATTCTTCGGCACACTCATCAGCCTGGAGCGTGCCGTTGCGATGGGCAAACGCTGGACATACCTCGCCCCGCTGATGAGTGGCGTGGGCAGTCTGCTGGTTGCTTTTGGTGTGGAAGGCCTGGCGGGGCCTGCATTGATCACACTGGGGAGCCTTTGGCTGGTACTGATTTTCGCCGCTGTGCTTCGAGAGCACCCGGTTGGCTACACAGTTGTCATGGCAGTCGGCGCGCTGGCTTTAGTGGTTGGCAATTTCCTTTGGTTGATCGGTTGGCCGGTGCATAAGTTTGTGTTTTGGTGGGCTGGATTCCTGATCTTGACCATTGCAGGGGAGCGCCTGGAGTTGAGTCGCATGGTTCAATTGACCCGCTCGCGTTACATTGGCTTCGCCATCGCGATTGGTGTATATCTGGCTGGGCTGCTGGCCATGCTCAAGTTTTGGGACTTGGGTATTCGCATTGCCAGCGCAGGGATGATTGGTTTAGCGCTTTGGTTACTGCTTTTTGATATTGCGCGGCGAACGGTCAAGCAAACCGGCCTTACTCGCTATATTGCCATATGTCTGTTGGGGGGCTATGTCTGGCTGGTAGTTTCTGGGATCATCGGTTTAGCTTTCGGTGGGTTCCAGGCCGGGCCGGTGTATGATACGCTGCTGCATACCATATTCCTGGGGTTTGTCTTCGCGATGGTCTTTGGTCATGCGCCGATTATTTTTCCGGCAGTGCTGGGGTTAGATATTGCCTATAAACCCGTGTTTTACTTTCCCCTGTTTTTGCTTCATGCCTCGTTGATCTTGAGAACTGCCGGAGAAATGGCCGGGTGGGGCTGGGCGCGGTTGTGGGGTGGGTTGCTCAATGAGATCGCCGTGATCTTGTACATCGGCATGATCTTGCCAAAGCCCAGATTCTTGAAAAAAATCCAAAAATCGCCAATTTCGCCGAATGAAGAACTCCGCTGCTTGCAGCGGGGTATGCTGTTTTTTTCGCAGAAATTTCAGCGAAACTGAGCCTAAGGTGATAAAATAACGTCTCTACGCACTTGCAAGAGGAAAGCCCGAAAAATAGGGTGTGGAGGGTGTTCCGCATCCCCCACACCCTATTTTTCGGCAAATTTTCAACGAACTGTGTAAGTCCTGTCTTTGTGGAGTTGCTTATTGAGGATAAGAGATGAAAATTACCGACGCCTTTATTGCTGAACATGCAGAATTATATGCCCAATTTGACCACCTGGAAGAGACCATCCCCGGCGATGCGCGCACCTTATCGGATGTCAAAATCCCGGGGAGCGCGTTAGCCGCCGAACTGGCCGAGCACGCCCAACTCGAGGAAGAATTACTCTTCGACGCCCTCGAAGCAGCCCTGGGTTCCGATGAAGCGCTGATGAAGGTCAGAGACGATCATCAGCGTATTGAACAACTTATGCAAGATATGCTCAATCACCTGGAAAATATCCAACGGTTGGGGCATGCTCGCCGCATTCTTCTCCAGGCCATAAAAGTAGCGCGCGCGCATTTCTCCAGAGAAGAGACGGAAACTTTTCCATTGGCTGAAGAAATCTTGGGAGATGCAAAACTCATTCAATTAGGGGCAGAATGGGAAAAACGCAAGCAATAAAAAAATCGCTCAATGTATGCTGAGCGATTTTTTTTTAGCGGAGAGGGAGGGATTCGAACCCTCGATACCTTGCGGTATACGCGCTCTCCAGGCGCGCGCACTAGACCGGACTATGCGACCTCTCCAACTGATACACTGCCTTTCCTCAAACAGCGGCGGGGATTATACCATAGATCTTAACCGGGGAACAATATTTCTGAAAGCTCCGGGGCAAACTGCGATACCATCTCTGATGAGAGGGCATTTTGCTGGCAGATAGCGGTATACAGATCGACGCTGGGGCGTTTTCTGCGGGCTTGCGTATCAATATCTAGCTCCCAAAGGCCAAACCGCTGAGTCCAGCCGCGCTCCCACTCGAAGTTATCCACCAAACTCCAATGGTAATATCCTTCAATCGGCCAGTTGAAATTGACCGCTCGCCACAGTTGGTGAAGATGCTCAATCAGATAACGACGGCGAAATGAATCTTCCGGATCTTCGACCCCGTTTTCGGTGATAATGATGGGGGTTTGAAACTGCAATCCCCATTTGATGGCTTCGTAAAATCCCCCCGGCTGGTTGGCAATGAAACCGGTGGCGCTTAACTCGGCATTGGGCGGGTAATAACGCCGGCTGAAAAGTTGCCCTGGATTCAGGGGGGCGAAAGCTACTTTGTCGCGAGTGTAGTAATTTATGCCGAGAAAGTCTTGAGTGCCTTTTGCAGCCGAGATATTCTGGCGAGTGGTGATAAACCGCAGCACACCATCCTGTGCCGCACGCGGGAAGAAGTCGTTGTAGGTGCGTGAAAGGATATTCGCAACCCAGCGATCTGGAGGCAGCCAGTTGCGGGCCGGTTGCATCCCCCGATAGTTGATGGCTAGTCCGACGCGGGCCTGAGGTTGGATCTCGTGGATGGCGTGATACGCCGCCGCGTGGCCGAGAACCATATGGGTCATCACCTGAAAAGCAGCCTTAAGATCTTGTTTGCCAGGGGGAAACTCGCCAAAGACATAGCCGATTGAGGAATACACGTTGGGTTCATTGATCGTACACCACAAGGTAACATAATCGCTTAAGGCTTCGACGACCCGGCGGACATAGCTCTCGAAATGTTCGACAACGTGTTCATACTCCCAACCGCCTAAATGCATCAACCATAGGGGGTCGGTGAAGTGATGGAGAGTCACCATTGGGGTCAGCCCGCGCTCTACCAGGCCGCGCACCATCTGGCGGTAGTGATCGAGCGCATCATCATCCCACCGGTCGAGTGCGGGCTGAATGCGGCTCCACTCGATAGAGATGCGCAATGTGTTTTGCCCCATCTCAACGGCGCGGTCAAAATCTTCCCGCCAGCGGCCACCCCACCAATCGCAGGCCAATCCACAGGTATGCCCTTCGATGATGTGGCCCTCTTTCTCCCAGTGATGCCAGTTATTGTTAGTGTTATGGCCTTCTACTTGGTGGGAAGCTGTGGCTGTACCCCACAAAAAGCCCTTCGGGAAATAAAATGTTGCCTCTGCCATATGTCTCTCTTTCCTTAATG
This sequence comes from uncultured Anaerolineales bacterium, assembly GCA_964344175.1. Classification (GTDB taxonomy): domain Bacteria; phylum Chloroflexota; class Anaerolineae; order Anaerolineales; family UBA11858; genus NIOZ-UU35. The sequence continues at coordinate 38,462 of CAYFMI010000028.1, read as the reverse complement.
TAACCAGGAGTTAAGCACTTGCGTAGGAAGAGCCCGAGAATAGGGGTGTGTGGGGCGCTTCACGCTCCACACACCCCTATTTTCGGAATATCTTTCATCGAACTGCGTAAGTCCTAATAAAGTAACCTGCGTTGTTTCGTGTGATTATGCGTTGAGTTTTCTCGCTGAGTGAAATCGCATACGTAAATCCATAGATTATTCATTCAGAAATTATACAGCTAATTTGAGTTTAACAATCTCTGGGATTCTCCCGGATTGCCGGAGAAAGCGCAGGTCTAAGGCGGGCTATTCTATGGTATTCTATGAAGGAGATGCCCTGATCGGTATTCACATCATCGTCACAGACGCGGAACATGCATGTATTGGGCTTCGATTATTTGTTTGCGTAATCTTGGAGGTGGTGTGATGAAATTTCGATGGAACAATATACCCTTGCCGATCTTAGCCGTTACTTTGTTCCTGGTGTTCGCATGCAATGTTCCCGGCAGCGCAACGCAGGTAATGCCAACTTCTACACATAGGGCTACTTTAACGCTGACGGCAAGTATTAGCCCAAGTCCTACGATGACACTTACATCGACCAAGCCTCCAACCCCAACCTGGACGCTGACGCCATCGAATACGCCCACCCCAACCTGGACTCCAACCCCCGAGCATACACCGACCGATACGCGTACGCCGACACCTGAGGCGGCTACGGCCAGCGCAGCGCAGAATGTGAATTGCCGCTGGGGGCCGCACAGCCTGTACCTGGCGGCGGGTTTGTTTCGCGAGGGGGCCACTGCCCAAATAGATGGGCGGGATTACGGGGCCAATTGGCTTTGGATCCAGATGGAGGATTTCTCATATCATTGCTGGGTGGCGGCCTCGGCGGTGGAAGTGCAAGGCGAGTTGGATTCCGTGCCGAGGGTTTCTACGGATCCGCCGATCAGTTCATCGGTGGCATTGGCAACGGGTGTATCTGCCGTGCGGGACGGCAACAAGGTGACCATCGCGTGGAATCCGGCTGACCCGGCAGTGGATTTGCACTATCTCATTCGGGCGAATATTTGCAATGGGCAGTATGTGCTGGAATGGATTGACACGACCACCAACACAGTGTATACCCTACAAGATAAACCGGGCTGTGCCGGTACGTCATCAGCGAACATCTTCGTTGTTAATAAAAAGGGCTATTCGGCGCCGGTTGCGGTTCCCTGGCCTTAAATCTTTCGGGCGCAGAAATTCGGGATACGCGAGGATTGGCTTTGAAACGACGATGAATATTACGGTATATATTGCCTTAGGGACAAACTTGGGCGACCGGGAGATGAACCTGAGGGCTGCGCGGGAAGCGCTTGCTCCGCAGGTGAGGCTGGTGGCCGAATCCCCGGTGTATGAGACTGCCCCCTGGGGCTTCACCGACCAGCCCCACTTTCTGAATCAGGTTATCCAGGCGGAAGCCACTCTCACGCCTACACAGTTGTTAGCTTATCTCAAAGCGATTGAATCCCGCTTGGGGCGTAAACCAACATTCCGTTACGGCCCACGTCAGGTCGATTTAGATATTCTTTTTTATGGTGATGAGATTATCCAATCAGAGCATCTTACCATTCCCCATCCTCGCTTGCATGAGCGGGCTTTTGTGCTTGTTCCCCTGGCAGATCTAGCAGCCGACTTGCTGCACCCCGGTCGACATCAAACTGTGCGAGAGTTGCTGGCCAAAGTTGACAAGGCTGGCGTGAAGCGCTACCTCATTGGGGCGGGATAGCCTCACTTGCATAATCGCTTACTCTGAGCTATCATCCATCAATATTCCCCTATGATTATTCTCTTTGCCATAATCCTGGTTTTTATAACCCCTATTGCCATATTGATTGCTGCGCGCCGGCAGGTTCAAACGGGTTATCTTTGGCTGATGGCCCTGGTGAGTTCCCTGGCAGTCTGGGCATTGGCCTTTGTTGCCCGGATCAATTTGCCTTTACGAATTATCTTGATGCGCTGGGAACCTGCGGCGTTGTTTTCAACGACGCCGACCTTGTTGATCGATGAAATATCGTGGGTCTATGCAACGGCTTTGGCGGCATTTCCATTAGCTATTCTATTGACCGATGTGATTCGCGTCGACGAAATTGATCCTGATGCCTGGGCATCTAGTTTGGGGATCGTTGGATTAGGCATTGTGGCAGTGATGGCCGGGAATCCATTAACATTAATGCTTGCCTGGATGGTGATGGATTTCTCGGAGACGATTATGCTCTTGCAGCGTGTGCCAACCAGCCGACAGCGTGAGCGTGTGATTGTGTCGTTTTCGGTGAAATTGTTTGGCACAATGCTGGTTTTGTTGGCTGCTTTGGTGGCCTCGGCCCAGGGGGTCGTACTCACGTTTGAGAATATCCCCGCTTTTGTGAGTGGCATTTTGCTGCTGGCCGCTGGTCTGCGCCTGGGCGTTTTGCCCCCGCACCAGCCATTCTTTCAAGAGCCGCCCCTTCGCCGCGGCCTCGGTACGATTGTGCGCCTGGCGCCGGTTGCCAGCAGTTTGATGCTGTTGGCGCGCGTGGCTGTGGTGGGTGAGTTGGTGCGCTGGGAAATCTATTTGCTTCCTCTGGGAGTTCTGGCTGCTGTGTATGGTGGGTTTGCCTGGACGCAGGCAAAAGATGAATTGGATGGCCGCCCCTACTGGATTTTGGGAATGGCTACTTTTTCTTTGGTCTCAGCAGTGCGCGGCATGCCAGATGCAAGTATGGCATGGGGATTGGCAGCGATATTAGGCGGCGGGGTCATCTTTCTGACATCGGTGCGCACGCGCCACATTCTCATTTTTACACTCCTGGGATTAGTGAGTATATCTGGGTTTCCGTTTTCCCCATCCTGGCATGGAGGGGAATTGCATGGTAATGTGAACATTCTGTTCAGCCTTATGTTTATCCTTGCGCATGCTTTGATGATGGCGGGATTTTTTCGTCATGCGATGCGTCCTGTTCAAAGACTAGAGGCACTCGAACGCTGGATGTCAATTGTTTTCCCTATGGGAACCCTATTGTTGGTATTTACCCATTGGGGAATTGCCTGGTTTGGGGGTTTACTAGGAGTACCGGGGCCCATGGTGAGTGTAGGGTGGTGGTTTGGCGTGGCCGCATCGATTCTTATGGGTGGGATGGTAATAATTGCCCGGCGAGGGTTTGTGTTTCAGCAGAAGATCGTTTCTGCGGTGGGGTCTTTTCTTTCTTTGCAGTGGATATACCGGATTTTTTGGTGGATTTTTCGAAGTCTGACCCGCTTATTTGGAGCGATTTCCCAAATATTAGAGGGGGAGGGTGGTTTTTTGTGGGCCATCGTAGTGCTAATTTTGTTGATCTCGATTATTCTGCCGCGTGGGGGTGGGTAGGCATATGTATATCTCGGCAGTTGCGCCATTTGCAGCAATTTTAGTTGGGATGACGGCTATCATCCTGTTGATTAGCCGCAATTGGCGGGTGAGCATCAGCGCCCTTGGCGCGCAGTATCTAGGCGTTTTCTTGTTAATTGCGATGGTTTGGCCCATTGAGTATGCAGTAATAAAACTGATCGCGGGATGGATCACCGCAGCGGTGTTAGGGATGGGGATGGTTGAGAAAACTGAAGCGTGGGAAGATGAGCTAGGGGATCGGTTTAGTGGGACACTCTTCCGGCTATTTTTAGCAGGATTGGTGAGTTTGCTGGTGATTTCTGCTGCCCCGGAGATAGCAAACTGGCTGCTGACGGCAACCTACCAGCAAATTATCGGAGGGTTGTTGTTGATTGGTATCGGTATTCTCCATTTAGGGTTGACCGCAAAACCTGTGCGGGTGATCTTGGGATTATTGACGGTGCTTTCGGGTTTTGAGATCTTCTATGCCACAATGGAAACATCTCTCCTCGTCAATGCAATTTTGGCGATCATCACTTTTAGTTTAGCGTTGGCCGGCGCGTATCTGTACATTGTCCCTACATTGGAAAGCTAAGTATGAGTGCCCCCATTATTTGGATCATCACCCCTGCAATTGCGGCAGTACTATTTTTTATCTTCTCGCGACAGCGCTATTGGGTTATTGGCGGCGGTGTGGGGGTTAGTTTATTGCTGGCTCTTTTAGCCTGGCAGCTCAAACTGGATGAGGTCATTATGGTGGGCAATTGGGCCTTCATTATCCATGATGACCTTGTTATCGCCGGACGGCGGTTCCTTATTTCTAATGCAGACCGTCCAAAACTAGCCCTCTTCTACGGTGCGGCTGCTTTCTGGTATTTGGGAGCTGCGGTCATAAGAACGCACCGTTGGTTTATTTCCTTGAGTTTGGGAACCATTGCTGTTTTTATCGCGGCACTCTCTGTAGAGCCAATTTTATTTGCAGCCTTATTGATTGAACTAGGTGTTTTGCTGATTGTACTCATGCTGACGCCCCCAGGGGAGCCTGTCAATCGCGGTGTATTGCGTTTTCTCATTTATCAAACCCTGGGTATGCCATTCATTCTCATGGCAGGTTGGTTTTTGGGCAGTGTTGAGGTGGCAGCCGGAAACTTGGCCGACATCGTCCGTGTGGCAATTTTGCTAGGGTTTGGCTTCGCATTTCACATGGGCGTTTTTCCCCTTCATAGTTGGATTCCGATGATGACCGAAAAAGTTCATCCATATAGCGCAGGTTTCGTATTGACAACATTCTTGAGTGTAAGCACATTATTCGCCGAAGGATTTTTGCAGCGATTTCCCTGGTTACAGTTGACCTTCAATGTGCTGGAAGTGATCGGGGCACTTGGAATCATCATGCTCGTGATTGGGGGAGTCTTTGCCGGGCTTCAGAAACATCTGGGGCGGATGCTGGGTTTTGCAGTTATTGTTGAAGTAGGGCGGACATTGCTCATGATTGGCGTAGAAGGCGGAATGCAGCTATTTTTTGCCCTTTCGTTCACGCGCATCTTGTCGCTAGGAATTTGGGCGCTGTCTTTGGCAATACTGAAAGAGCATTTGGGCGATTTATCCTTTCGCACAATTCAAGGCTGGGGGCGGCGTTATCCTATGCTCGGATTTTCACTCATATTGGCCCATTTTTCGTTGGTGGGGTTACCGCTTTTGGTGGGTTTCCCCACCAGCCTATTGTTGTGGGAAACATTGGCATCCTCGGGTACATGGGTATTGCTTTGGGCGCTCGTTGGTAGTGCCGGTTTGTTGGTGGGAGGGCTGCGGTCGTTAGCCGTGATGGCGATGGGGCCTGATGATATGCCCCTGGAAACCGAACAACAAATCAATTTCTTTCAACAAGCAACCTTACTTTTGGGGATTGCAGCATTGCTTATTTTTGGTCTTTTCCCGCAGTGGTATTTACCATTACTCACATCAATCTCGGTGAGCTTTGGCGCTCCGATTCCCTGAGTGAGCCGTGTTCGTGCTATAATTTTTGCCTGAAAAAATACTAGGATGTCTTATTGCAGACGAGATCCCTGACACCCTCGCCATGTGATAATGTTGAGCTATTCCCTGTAAGTAGGAGAAAATCGAATGGAATTACAACAACTCGCCAAACGTATCGAGTGGTTGGACGATGAACGAAGAAAAGACAAGAATACCCTTGCTCAACTCAAAGACCGTGTTGTCTCCCTGGAGGGCAAACTGCGGGCGGCTGAGCAAGAGAACCAGGCATTAAGCAGCGAACTGGCGCATCTGAAAGCTGTGATGGGGCGTCTCGACCGCATTGACGAAGCCCTGGCCAGCAGCCGCACTGAATTTGCACAATGGGTCAACCAGCAAAAACAGACTTCCGATCAACGTGATGCAGAGAGCCGCCAACTCATGCGGGTGGAGGTTCAGGGCTTAGAAACCACATTGTCAGATGCGCAAAGACATGTTAAGTTGATTCCCAGCCTGCAAGAAAACCTTGAAGCGCGCACGCAAGAAGAGAAGCGTATACTGGGCCTGATTGACGGCCTTACCCAGGCAGTAGATGAACTCCGGGTGCGCACCGAAGATCAAAGCCGGTCTTACCGCGTTATCGAAGATGGCCGCCGCCAAGATTCACAGCGCGTCAATGACCTCCAGGGAGAAGTTTCTGCCTTGCGCAAGCGCTCCGATGAATATCGCGGTCGTTTCGATGTTTTCGATGCCGAATTGCGCCGTATCGAATCGCGTCTGAAAGAACTGGCGGCTGTGGGGCGCGAACTCAGCGAAGCACAAACCATTTTCATCGACAAACAAACCGGCGCAGAAACCGAGCGTGAAAAAGCCTGGAAAGAATGGTCGGCGCGTTTCGAAATCATCGAAACCCAGGCGACAGAGATTGAGGGATACATGCAAGACATTGAAACGACTCATCTCGAAGTACGCCGCACGCAAGAAAAGGCCGAAGACCTGACCCAAAAGGTAGAGCGGCGCATTACAGAGCTTACCGAAATGCAGCGTCTTTCCGAAGAGCGTTTCCGGCAAGAGTGGAACACCTTCAAAGCCGATGATCAGAAACGCTGGACCAATTACATGCTCTCACATGACGAACAGCAAAGTGATACCGGCCGCCGCCTGGAGAAAATGGCTGAACGGGCTACAATTATGGAAGACAGCCTGCAAGAGATCCAGGATTTCTTGCAAGAAGTCAATGAATTTTCTTGGAAGCGTTTGCATGCCCTGCTCGAAGCCGTGCGCGATTGGACGGCAGATTACGAACGCCTCCAGGGTAGTTTATAACGTGCCATGCGCGTAATTGGTACAGCAGGTCACGTGGATCACGGCAAGTCGGCTTTAATTGAGGCGCTTACCGGGACACATCCAGACCGTTTGCAAGAAGAGCAAGAACGCGGGTTGACGATTGTTTTGGGTTTCGCCTGGCTGACTTTGCCTAACGGCGAAGACGTAGGGGTTGTAGATGTTCCCGGTCACCGTGATTTCATCGAGAATATGCTTTCGGGCGTGGGGGCGATTGATGCCGCTCTTTTTGTTGTTGCCGCCGATGAAGGCGTCATGCCCCAGACCCGTGAACACCTTGCCATTTTGGATCTTTTGCAGATACAAGGCGGCGTGGTTGCGTTGACGAAAACCGACCTGATCGATGATCCCGATTGGCTGGATCTTGTTGAGGCCGATGTGCGGGATGTACTGGCGGACACGGTGCTAGAATCTGCACCCCTGGTGCGTGTCTCGGCGAAAACGGGAGATGGTATCCCTGAGCTGCTCAGTGTGCTCGAAGATACCCTGACCGAGAAGCCGCCGCGTCCCGATCTGGGGCGTCCGCGCCTATCGGTAGATCGCATTTTCACGGTATCGGGGTTTGGCACTGTGGTCACCGGCACGCTGACCGATGGGCAATTGGATGTCGGGGCCGAGGTGACTATTTTGCCCAAAAATATCGCCGGCCGTGTTCGGGGGCTGCAAACGCATAAACGCAAGACTCAACTCGCGGTTCCAGGAAGCAGAACCGCCATCAATATCTCCGGTGTGGATCTCGCTCAAGTGCAGCGCGGCGATGTGGTCGCTTATCCCAATCACTACAAACCTACTCGCCGCCTGGATGTCGCTTTCCGCCTTTTGCCCGGCGCCAGCCAGCCTGTGAAACACAATGCCGAAGTCAAGCTCTTCATTGGTGCGCGCGAGGCCATGGCGCGTTTGCGCTTGCTGGGGACAGATGTGCTCAACCCCGGCGAGGAGGGCTGGCTGCAATTAGAACTGCCTGAGCCGGTTGTGGCAGTGCGCGGCGATCGCTATATTTTGCGGCGGCCTTCGCCTGGTGAGACAATTGGCGGCGGGGCCGTGATAGAACCACATCCCAAAGGACGGCATAAACGTTTCGATCAGACTGTGTTGGATCGCTTTGAAGCATTATCGGGCGGCACGCCGGAAGAAGTGCTGTTCCAGGCCATTCTGGCCCTTGGCATTGCCCCATTCCAAGATGCAGTTAGCCGTGCCAGCCTGGATGCGGTGGTCGCCATAGAAGCGTTTGAAGAACTCCAAAGCCAGAATCAGGTGATTGTAGTGAAGGGCGATGCCGCCGCCGAGAAGGGTTTTCTCGTGGCAGGCCGCAGTCAATGGGAGCAACTTGCTCATAAAGCGCAGCTCGAAGTTGATGCCTATCACCAATCTTTTCCCTTGCGGCAGGGCATCCCTCGCGAAGAACTGAAAAGCCGTTTAAAGCTAACGGCTGTTGTATTCGATGCTTTAGTGCAGTTTCTGGCTGACGATCGACGTGTGTTCCATAAGTCTTTACGTAAAGACCTTCCCGGCATCAGTCCGATACCGATCATTCATCATCCAGATTTCAGCGTGGAATTTTCACCTCAACAACAAGCTGTCGTCGACCGTCTCCTGGCGCAGTTTGCGAGTACCCCCTATTCTCCGCCAAGTATCAAAGATGCCGTTGGTACAGTTGGCGACGAACTCTATAATGCGCTTATTGATCGTGAGCAGCTATTGCCGGTTTCGGGCGAAGTTGTCTTTCGCATGGAAGACTATCGACGCATTGTTGAGCAAATTTGCCAGATCACTGAGGTGGAAGGCACAATCAGCGTGGCGCAGGTGCGCGATCATTTCAGCACCACTAGGCGGTATACACTGGCGCTATTAGAGCACTTGGACGCGATTGGTGTGACTATCCGAGTGGGGGATGTGCGAAAATTGAAATCGGCTTAGTCTGACCAGCCAGCTCATTTTGCGAGCCGATCTGTTGACCTGGGCAATCACTTATGAATCTTGAACAATGGAATGCAATTATTGCGTCTTTTCCAAACCCGCACATTCTACAAACCTGGCAGTGGGGTGACGTCAAGGCGCACTTTGGTTGGACACCATCACACCGCATTTGGGGGGATGCACAAAATCCAGACGCTGCCGCGCTCATCTTAGCGCGCGAAATTCCTATTGCCGGATTCGCGGCCCGCTTGCGGGTGTTGTATGTGCCCAAAGGGCCGATGCTGCGCGATTGGGGCAATGCCGATCTCCGCAATGATGTACTGGATGATTTGCAAAGTTTGGCTCGTCAGCGGGGCGCAATTTTTGTGAAGATGGATCCGGATGTCGCCCTGGGGGTGGGGGTGCCCGGTGGCCCCGAGGCCGAATCAAGCCCCCTGGGGGAGATGTTGCAGACGGAACTCCGCGCTCGCGGCTGGCGCTACTCCGATGAGCAGATTCAATTCCGTAACACCGTCCTCCTCGACCTGACTCCTTCCGAAGAAGAGATGCTGGCGCGCATGAAACAGAAAACGCGCTACAACATCCGCTATGCTGCTCGCAACGGCGTTGATGTGCGCATAGGCAATCCGACGGATTTTGATCGGCTCTATCGCATGTACGCCGAAACTTCCGCCCGCAATGAGTTCATCATCCGCAGCCGTGATTACTACCAGAAACTTTGGCAGACATTCTTTGATGCCGGTATGCTCGACCCGTTGATTGCCGAAGTGGATGGCGAACCCGTAGGCGCGGTGATGCTCTTCCGCTATGCCGGACGCGCCTGGTATATTTACGGAATGTCGCGTGAAGTGCATCGCAAGAAAATGCCTAATTCCTTGTTGCAATGGGAAGCTATGCGCCGTGCAAAAGCGCTGGGTTGCCTGGAATATGATTTATGGGGTGCGCCGGAATCTTTCGATGAAAGCGATTCGATGTGGGGTGTCTTTCGCTTCAAGCGCGGCCTGGGGGGGGAGGTTTTCCGCACCCTCGGCGCGTACGACTACCCGGTTCGACCAATATTCTACCGTCTCTACACCCAAACCCTGCCGCGCATTTTGAATATCATGCGCCGCCGTAGAAAATTACATACCAACCAAATGATTGAGAATTGAACCGCCAAGACGCCAAGAGCGCGGAGGGAGATAATAATGGCCAAAAAGATCGATGATGTTGCCAGAATAATGGTGGATGCAGCCATAAAAGTCCATCGAGCGTTGGGTCCGGGTTTATTGGAATCAGCTTACCAGCAATGCTACGTTCACGAATTACGTTTACGCGGACTGAAGGTCGTGACTGAGGTAATGCTTCCAGTTTTATACGAAGGTTTAGAAATTGATGCCGGTTATCGTATCGACATGATTGTCGAAAATATGATCGTTGTCGAAAACAAAGCGATTGAGCGATTGCTGCCAATCCATGAAGCTCAACTTTTAACATACTTGAAATTGAGTGGCCATTCCCTTGGTTTCTTGCTGAACTGGAATGTCAGGTTTATGAAACATGGTATAAAGAGGATGGTCAATAATCTACCTGAATGAATGAACCGTTTGCCAAGCCCGCCTAAGGTGCTACCCCACGAAGATGAAAAATCAGCCTGGTTTTTTACTTTGATCTAGATTTCCGAGCTAATATACACGCCTTTGCAACCTTTGCGTCTTGGCGGTGAAGAAGGAGCGTAATATGAAAAACCTACCTCGATTACAAATTGCCCATCTTCCCACCCCGGTTGAGGAACTGTCGCGTTTGAGCGCTCACCTCGGCGGGCCGCGGCTGCTGGTCAAGCGCGATGACCAGACCGGCCTGGCCTTTGGCGGGAACAAGACCCGTAAGTTGGAGTATCTCCTGGCCGATGCACAAGCCCAGGATGCAAAGACTGTTATTACGGGTGGGGCGGTTCAGTCTAATCATTGCCGTCAAACGGCCGCCGCCGCCGCTCGGCAGGGGCTGGATTGCATTTTGGTGTTGGGGGGTGATAAGCCCAAAGAACCTTCTGGAAATTTACTGTTGGATTTATTGTTTGGCGCAGAAATTGTCTGGGCGCAGATGAGTGAACGCGATCAGGCTATGCAGGCCACCTTCGAAACCGCTCAGGAAGCTGGGCGCAAACCCTATCTAGTGCCCTATGGCGGCTCGAACCCCGTGGGCGCGGCGGCATATGCCTTCGCGATGCGCGAATTGGCGGATCAGGGGGTAAAAGCAGATTGGATTGTTTTTGCGTCCTCGTCGGCAGGAACCCAGGCCGGGATGGTCGCCGGGGCGCACCTGACCGGCTTTTCGGGCAAGATACTGGGCATCAGCGTGGATGAGCATGAGGCTGTTTTGCAAGCGCGCGTTGCCGCACTTGCCTCGGAAACAGCCGCGCTTTTGGGTCAGCCGACCCGCTTTGAGCCGAGTCAGATTTTCGTCAATGCCGATTACCTCGGTGAGGGCTATGGGATCATGAATTCCCAGGACCGCGAAGCTGTCCATCTCTTCGCAAAATATGAAGGGTTGTTGATGGATCCTGTATATACAGGCCGGGCAGCCGGCGGGATGGTTGATCTCATTCGCAAAGGGTTCTTTTCAAAAGACGAAACTGTGCTTTTCTGGCATTCAGGAGGCACTCCGGCATTGTTGGCCGATAAGTACCGTCCCGTATTGGAGGGCTTTGATCTATAAAGGAGGAATCCAATGTTCTTAGGTCTTGCAAATGAACAATGGTTGAATATTGGCATTTCACTGGCGCTTATTCTGGCGGCATTGATCTTTGGCCGTTGGGTGGTGAAACTAATTTTGGATGGGGGTATTCGGCGAATGGTGCGAAGGACCAATACCACCTTCGATGATGTCGTTGTAGACACACTGCGAGCGCCTCTCTATATGCTGGCGGTTGTGTTGACGTTCGATATTGCCCTGGATCGTTTGAGCTTTTTGCCCGACGCTTGGACGGCATGGCTGGCAAACTTTTTCTATATCCTCTATTTCGCCATTGGCCTGATCTTTGCCTGGCGATTTGTGAGTGATTTTTTCGATTGGTATGGGCGAGAAGTGGCCGTGCATACCGAAACAGATCTTGACGAGCAATTGTTCCCCTTCTTTCGGCGGGTGGCCCTGATCGTTTTGGGTTCCATTGCTCTGATAACGTTGTTAGGGCACTTCGATGTCGATATTAGCGCTATGGTCGCCACATTGGGGATCGGCTCACTGGCGATTGCTCTGGCCGCGCAATCTGCCCTGGCCGATACGATCAGTGGATTTTTGATTATGATCGACCGCCCCTTCCGTATTGGCGACCGCATTCAGATAATGGATTTGGATACCTGGGGAGATGTGCTCGATATTGGTTTGCGCAGTTCGCGTATTCGGACGCGCGATAACCGCATGGTGATAGTGCCCAATTCGCTCATTGGGAAAAGCCTGGTGGTCAATTACTCTTACCCCAACGATGAATATCGCCTTCAGGTTCATGTCGGTTTGGCTTATGGAACAGAGTTAGAACTGGCTCGCAGCACCATTATTGAAGCTGTAAAGAATGTTGAAGGCGTTTTGCCGGATCGGAAAGTTGAAGCGCTATTTTTGGAATTTGGCGATTCGGCCTTGATTTTCCGAGTGCGTTGGTGGCTGGATTCGTATGTGGATACCCGCCGCATGTTCGACCAGGTAAACACGGCGATCTATAACGCGCTTAATGAAGCTGGAATAGAGATGCCCTTCCCGCAAATTGATGTGCATCACAAGTAGGAGTTACGCACCCCTATTTTCGGCATATCTTTCGTTGAACTGCATAAGTCCTAATAAGTTTGATTTTTATGATATGAAAGGCATTGCGGATGTTCTTCGGGGAGGGAACTGACCCTAGGGGTTTTACTCCTCCCGATGCTTGACTCTAAATATTGCCAGAACTGAGCTTTGCCGTTCGCCAATTGCGTGGTATACTCCCCCGGCTCATTCCCATAGGGATGGCATTTTATCAGATTAGTGTTTTGAGTTTTCCAAGAGAATGCTCGGCTTGATTTGGTCGAGCATTTTTGTTGCAACAGATGGCTCTTGTTTCCGGGACGAGTCGGCTGTATAAGTCAACAGGGACTGGTTTGAAAAAGCCCTCGTCAAAACGTAAACAGGAGTTAAAAAGTGAAGAATACATTTAATGCGTTAAACCTGCATCCGCAGTTGGAGCAGGCAGTAGCTGAACTTGGCTACGAAACCCCGACCCCTATTCAATCGCAAATTATCCCTTTGATGTTGGCCGGTCAAGATGTCATTGGGCAGGCTCAAACCGGAACCGGCAAAACGGCTGCCTTTGCGTTGCCTATTTTGAATAACCTGGTATTAGACCAAAGTCATGTAAAAAGTTTGGTGATGGCCCCCACGCGCGAGCTGGCTATGCAAGTTGCCAATGCGTTTTACGATTATGGTCAACACCGTGGGGCGCGTGTGTTAGCAGTATACGGTGGACAACCCTATGAGCGGCAAATCCGCCGTATTAAAAAAGGGGTCGATGTCATCGTAGGAACCCCAGGGCGTTTGCTGGATTTGATAAAACAAAAGGTGCTTGATCTCAGCCATGTTGAAGTTGTTGTCCTCGACGAAGCGGATGAAATGCTCAGCATGGGCTTTGTTGAAGATATTGCATTGATTCTCGACGCAACCCCTTCATCCCGGCAAACCGCATTATTTTCGGCAACCTTGCCTGCCCCAATCCGTCGTTTGGCGCAGAAATATATGAATGAGCCTCAATCGGTGACCATTGAGCGCAAACACTTAACCGTAGAAACCATAGAGCAGCGCTATTACCTGGTGCACGAGAAAGACAAACTGGCAGCGCTCACTCGCCTGTTTGAGGTCGAAAACATTACCAGTGCGCTGGTATTTACAAAAACACGCCTGGGTAGTGGAAAATTAGCCAGTGAGTTAACCCAACGAGGTTTCCCGGCTGAGGCGCTCAATGGAGATCTGAGTCAGGGTGCGCGCATCCAGGTGCTCAAGCGTTTTCGCGATAACCAGTTTCAGGTATTGGTGGCTACTGACGTAGCCGCGCGTGGTCTGGATATTGATGACATCTCTCATGTCATTAACTTCGATTTGCCTCATGATACCGAAGCATATGTCCATCGCATCGGACGAACGGGGCGTGCCGGGAAAACCGGTATCTCCATAACGTTAACAACCCCGACTGAGCGCTGGCGATTAGGCCGCATTGAGAAATACACCCGCCAAAAGATCGCCCAGTCCACTCTTCCAACACCGGAGGAAATTATGCAGCATCGTGAAGATGCCTTAATGCGTAATATCGAAATCTGGTTGAAGCGTGGCCGTTGTCAACGCGAGCGCGAGATTGTTGAGCAATTGGCCGCAGATGGGCACGATCCTTTGGAAATTGCGGCTGTAGCGCTTAAGCTGGCTCGGGCTGAAGAGAAGCAGCGCCCAATCGCGGCAATCCGCAAAGTGCGCGAAACGAAGTCAGGAAAATATGGGGTAGAGACCAAGCGAAATGGTCGTAAGCCTCGATCTAAGCCGGGCAAGCAATCGCACGAAGCGGGGATGGTGCGTTTACGCCTCGATCGCGGCAAACGCCAGGGAGTGCGCCCGCAAGATATTGTAGGGACGATTGCCTCTGCCGCGAATATCCCCGGCAGAACCATTGGCAAGATCTTCATCCAAGATCACACCACTTTAGTAGATATTCCTGAGCGCTATGTTGGCGATGTCATCAGTCATGCTGATAACATCTTGTTGCATAATCAATCTGTGACTGTGGAGCGTGCCTAAGAGTAAGCCTGTCGCATGAAATATGAGATAATGCCTGGTGTTTTACAAGCCAGGCATTTTGTGTTTTTCCGATATTTGGCGCGGGGTGAGAATCTGGCCTGGGGATGTGCGCCCCGCGTGAGTTTGGGATGAAGTCAGCACGGCCTCAAGCAGGGGGATAAAATTCCCTACTCTTTTTGCCCGGATGATCCAATCCCAAACAGGCTCGAATTTCTTCCAGCCCCCGGTATAGGCCAGGTGTCGCAGTCGTTGATTCCAATTTTCCTTTGTCCACGCGCTTTGAAAGATCGAACCCCATTTGTAGAAATCCTGATAGGCGCGCCAATACCCTGCTTCTAGCGTTTCTGCGCTCATCTTCGCAGGTTCGAAAACAACATGGCGTGTGTCGTAGAGATCCCAGTTTTGGCTGGTGATGCGTCCCTGTGATTCCAGTCGTTTGTATAAGGCCGTTCCGGGGTAGGGGGTCAAAATATGGAACGTCGCTGTCTCGATGCCCTGCTCGACAGCCCAGGTCACGGTGCGCTCGAAGACGTACTCGTCATCATGATCCATCCCGAAGACAAAGCTGGCATTCACCATCACCCCCAAATCGTGCAGCCTGCGAATTGCTCGTTCATATTTAACCGCGGAGTACGCAAAGAGCGCAGAGTTTTTCACTATTCCTCTCTGCGATCTGCGCGTCTCTGCGGTTAAACTCCGATCCAGGTTTTGCGGTTTTCCTTGTTGGAGCAAATTGCCCGCATGCAGCGTTTCGAAGCCGATGAACAGACTGCGCAATCCCGCCTCGACAGCTTTTTCCAACAATCCGGAGCGTAGCACAGAATCCACCGTTGCTGCGGCTTGCCACACCCGCCCCATGCCGCGCATGCCCTCGAAAAGCGCCGCCGCAAAATGCGGGTTGCCGAACAGATGATCGTCGAGGAAATAGAGATGCTTGCCTGATAAGGCTTCAATCTCTGTCAAAGCTGCATCTACGCTTTGCGTGTAGAACGATTTGCCGCCCTGGAAGAAGGAGTCTTTGTAGCAAAAATTGCAATGATGGGGGCAGCCGCGCGAAACCACAATTGAATTCGGCACCAGGTAAAGATGCCGTTTGATGAGTTCGCGCCGCGGCGTCGGGGCGCACTCCAGCGTCCGGGTGACGGAGCGATAGACTTTCTTTGGGAACCAGGCCTGGTAATCGGCCAGGAACTGCGGCCAGGTATCCTCCCCCGGGCCGATGAAGATCGTATCGGCATGGAAGGCGGCTTCTTCGGGCAGGGTGGTCACATGCAGCCCGCCCAGGCAGACATACGCGCCGCGCGCGCTGTAAATGTCGGCGATTTCATAAGCCCGGTTAGCGTTAGTGATGTACACCTGGATGACGACCAGGTCAGGCTCGTCATCCAGGCGCAGGGTTTCGACGTGCTCGTCAACGATTTCGACATCCCAATCCGGCGGCAGGTAGGCAGCTAATGTCGCCAGCCCCAGCGGGGGGAAGAGCGAATACTTGATCGGCCGGAAGTAAGGGCTTTTGGCTTCGGTCAGGGCGGGGAGGATCATTTTGACTTTCATAGCATCATTTTATGTGTTGGATATCAAAGAATCCACCGCTTGAGTCCCGATCTTTAAGCACTCAAGTGCTTGATTTCGTCCAGGCCATCTGATACATTGTGAACAGACTCAATTTCAGGAGGCAAGCTATGACTTACCTTGATAAAGTTAACGCCGCCAGCGCTGACCCCCAGGCGTTGGAAAAACTGTATCAATCAGCCCGGGAACAATCCCAGGTGACCGAGTTCCAGGCCGGATTGTTGGCTGTCTATGAGGACAATCCAGAAAATGTGTTGTTGGCAGCCTGGTACTATCGTTTGCAGCAAAGCGCGCCGGAGGCAGAATCCGCCCCGAAAAAGGCAACCAACTGGAAGCTGGCGATATTGATGAGCGTCCTCTCGGGCCTGGCCCTCTGGCTGATCACGACCGAAGACGGTCCCATGTTCCTCGATTTCGCGCCCTATTTTGTGATTTTCTGGTCGCCGATTGCGGCCTTGTTCAGTGTGGGATTTTTAGCTGGCACCGCGAAGAATAACTATGTCCGTGCCGCCATCGTAACCGCGGCCTTGCTGCTTTCAGGCCTGTATGTCTACTTGATCTCCCCCGGCCTGAGCGACCGCTATCAGGAACATTACATTACTTTAATGGCCATCCACCTGCCGCTGTTAGCCTGGGTCACGCTGGGATTGGCCGTAGTTGGATTGAAATCCAGCTTTGAAGATCGCTTCGCTTTCTTGATCAAATCCGTCGAGACAATGATCACCGCGGGGCTGTTTCTAATCTTCGGGATGGTGCTGGGCGGGATCACTTTTGGCTTGTTCGCGGCTCTCAACGTAGAAATTCCAGACCCGTGGATGCGCCTGATCGTGATGGGCGGCTTTGGCCTGCTGCCTACTCTGGCAGTCGCCACGATCTACGATCCCATGCTCAGCCCCGCCCGACAGGATTTTGCCCAGGGTTTGAGCAAATTCATCGCCACGATGATGCGCATCTTGTTGCCGCTGCTGCTGGCCGTGCTGGTGATATACACCTTCTTGATTCCCTTCAACTTCATGGAGCCGTTCAAACAGCGCGATGTATTGATTGTCTACAACGCTCTCCTTTTTGCCATCATGGGTTTGTTGATGGGCGCCACGCCCATTGATCCTCGAGAGCTATCCGAAAATATGCAGAAGTGGCTGCGCTCTGGCATTCTGGCCGTGGCGATTTTAGGCACGCTGATCAGCATTTATGCCCTCTCGGCCATCGTCTACCGCACCGTGGATTGGGGCATCACCATCAACCGCCTGGCGGTTATCGGTTGGAATACGATCAATATCGGCATCTTGATCGGCCTGATCGTCAAGCAGTTCAAAGCAGGCCGGGATAAATGGGTAGAGTCCGCTCAGCAAGTTTTCAGCTTTGGGACGAATTTCTACGTGGCCTGGGGTGTGTTCTTAGTTGTGATGATTCCCCTGCTATTCCGGTAATAGCTGATCGAATCAGTATTTCACCTTTGGCAGATGAGCAAAGGAGTATTTTATGAAAAACCTGAAAACCCAGATTCAAATCACGATGGTTTTAGGCATCCTGTCATTATTAGGTGGGGGCATTGGTCACCTGGCGCTGACAGATATCTATCATGGTGAAGTTGATGTTTCTTTGGAATGGAATGTTCTACGAATTATCGCGCTGGTATTCCTGGCTTTCACAATCTTGACGCTGTTTACGCTAAGAAGAACGCTGCGAGAATTTCTAAATCCACAATAGAACGAATCCAAAGAGGCGGAGGGTAGTTCATGAAGGGAATACTAATCTCAATCGTACGCTGGATTGGACGCATCCTGCTGGGAGTGCTGATCGCACTTTTGGTACTCATTGCATTTTTGCTGATCCGCGAGTCGATTACACGCAGCAAATATCGGGCCGAATACCCACCGCCGGGTCAAATGATTGACCTCGGCACCCACGAAATCCATCTCAATTGTGTGGGAACCGGAAGCCCAACGGTCGTCTTTGAAGCCGACCTTGATCAGTATGGATCGTTAAGCTGGATTTCTGTCCAGGGTGAAATCGGGAAATTGACCCGCGCGTGCAGCTATGATCGAGCCGGAATCCTGTGGAGTGAAGCGGGTCCGCGCCCTCGGGATGGTGAGACAATTGCCAGCGAACTTGTCACCCTCCTGGATGCGGCTGGAGCAGAGGGGCCATATATCCTGGTAGGTCATGCATTTGGTGGTGCCTATAGCAGAATATTTGCGGGGCAAAACCCTGAAGACGTATGCGGTATGGTACTGGTCGAGTCCAGCCATCCGGAGATGTTGACGCGCTTCGAGGAGGTTGGCGTTGTGCCAGAAATCCCAGACAAAAATATCAGGCCATTGATCCTGCTTTTGTCTCATTTAGGATCGCCAGGTCGATATAAAGGGAATGTGTATAACCTGCAAACTGAAATCTATGATCCAGTACAGGCATTCTTACCTGAATCGAGCATGACATGGTTTGATGAAAAGGCCGCAGCGCCAGACACGCTGGCACAAGCGGGGCAGGTTGAATATCTCGGTGACTTGCCACTGATTGTGATTGCTACTTCAAGACCTTCACCTTCCTTGGGAGATCTAGGACAGAAACTAGACGATTTATGGCTCGAATTGCAGCAGGAGTTGCTCTTATTGAGTGAGAATAGCGAAATCAGGATTTATGAGGATGGGCATTATCCTCAGCTTCAAAGCCCTGAGTTGGTCATTGAAGCAATTCAGGATGTGCTTGGAAGATGTGAAGATGCTTCGCCATGACGCTGAATAATGTTGGGGTACAGACTTCCGAAGTCTTCGAAAAATCGCCGAAGTTGGGCAAGTCTTTTGAAAGACTTCGGAAGTCCCCCAAAATTTTGAGAAGATACCATCACCATGACCCTGAATAATGAATCACAGTATAAAGACCGCAGCCTGCTCATCAGACTGATTGGCATCCCCACACTGTTGATCGGCCTGGTGGCAGCGGTCTATGCCCCGCTGGAGTTCTACCCCCTATATATGTTCTCTGAAGGCGGGCGGTTCTATTATGAAGGCTTCAGCTTTGGCTCTTTCATGTTCGCCAATATCGCCGTGCAGGTTTTGGGCTACTATCTGGTGGCGCTGATCTTCATCCCGCTGGGCTACGGCCATCTGCGCGGCCGCCGTTGGTCGCGCCGCTACGCCCTCAGCCTGCTGTGGTTTTGGCTGGTGGTCGGCGCGCCGCTGGCCTTACTCTTCGTGCTGATGCTTTTCTCGGTTAAAGATTACCCGCCAGCCCTGGCCTGGATGATATTGGGTTTCAGCGGATTTTCCTACCCGATCTTACCCGGCCTGCTGATTAGTTTCTACCGTCGCGAGGATGTGCGCCTGACCTTTGAGATGCATGATCCCCGCGCCGGGTGGTGGGAGCGCACACCGTTGCCGACCTCGGTGTTGATCCTGTTGTTTGGGTTTTACGTTGTCTTCTTGCACGTGCCCCTGCTCTTCCGGGGCGCATTCCCCTTCTTCGGGCGATTTCTCTTCGATTTGGACGGCATCCTGCTGATCGATCTCTCCGTGCTCATTTTGGCGGCGCTGCTTTTTGGGGTCTTCAAACGCCAACCCTGGGCCTGGTGGGGATCGCTGTTCTATTTCAGTTTACTGCTCATTAACAGTGTGGCGACCTTGTGGTGCGTTCCCTTCCCCGAACTGCTGGCCGGGTTGCAATTTCCGCCCATCGAGATGAGCATCTTGCAAGCCATGCCGGTTCAGAGTTATCATTTAATCGCCGTCATCGCCCTGCCGATTACCCTAACGCTAGTAGTGCTAATTGTTGCGCGCAAATCCTTTACTGCCCTGTCACCTGATACCTAATACCTGATACCTGTCCCCATGCTCAAACTCCTGATCGTCGAAGACAACCCCAAACTGCGCGCCGCATTGAAAACTGGCCTCGATGCCACCGGCGCGGCGCAGGCGGTTCACGATTGCGGCAGCGGCGAGGAGGCGTTAGCGTTTTGCCTGCAGGCCTGTCAAACTGCTGAAAACCTGGCAGGTCTACTTGACGCTATTCTCATGGATGTCCAACTCGCTGGTGAAATGAACGGCATCCAGGCCGCGGTCGCCATCCGGCGAGAATTCCCGCGCCTGCCGGTGGTTTTCTACTCTATTCAAGATGACGATGCCTATTATCGTGATTTTCGCCGATCTGGTATCCTGAGCCATTACGCCTATGTGCGCAAATCCAATTACCTGCTGCCGGAGATGATCCTGCCCCTGCTCAAAGACGCCGTTGCTGGACAGGGCTTCATTGACCCCGACATCGAAGCCCGTGTCCAGGAAGTGCGCCAGCGCGATGAGAACGACCCCCTGGCTTTGCTAGAACCGGATGAGCAGGCCGTCGCCCGCATGTTAGCCCAAGGCCTGACCAACGAACAGATCGCTGCCCGCATGGGCTACAAAGATAAACGCACCATCAGCCGCGTCAACGGGCAAATCTACGCCGTCTGGGGCCTCAAGGATTCCCCCACCGACGAAAAAGTCGCCCGCACCCGCGCCGCGCTCATCGTCCAGGCCGGACGGTTCCTGGAATGGGAGGAATACTCAATATCCAATACCTAATAACCAGCGAACTGGATATTGGATATTAGGTATTGGGCGCAGAACTCATGACCACCAACCCCCTCCTCAACACGGCCTTACTCGCAATCTCGCTTTTCAACACCATTGTGCTGCTCTGGCTGGCCTTTACAGTGGTTCTCAATGCCCAGCGGCGCGATTGGGGTCTGTGGCTGGTGGCCGGGGAATTGATCATGGGTGGAATCTTTTTCTTAAGCCACTCGATCATCCTGGATCATGCGCTGGCGGTTTTCACTCGCACGCTGGATTTTTGGTGGCATGTCGGGTGGGTGCCTGTTGTGACCATCCCATACGCCTGGTATATCGTCATGCTTTGGTTCGCTGGTTTTTGGAGCGGCTCCACAACGCGCCTCTATCGAAGACACTGGATCTGGTTTGTGGCAGCCAGCGTGCTGGCGGTCATCGTTGTGGTCATGATGATTTTTGCCAACCCGCTGCCGTCTTTCGCGCAAATTCCGCAATTCGAGTTGACTGCGACGCTCTCACTAAACGGTGTTCCGCTCCTGGTACTCGTTTACCCTCTTTATATATTTTTATGCCTGGTTCTGTCGCTGGATGTGCTGCGCCATCCCGCGCCGTCGATGCGCCTTATGGGGGATCAGGCTCGGAGGCGCGCCAGACCCTGGTTAATGGCTGCCACCCTCACCCAAATTATCGTTTCCCTGTTCGTGGCAGCCGCCATGTTTTGGGTGATCCGAAATGCGCGCCTGCCCATCGATGAGAGGGGCATATCCACGACGATTGCCTGGTTCGATTTGATCATATCTGGGCTTATCGCTGTTTCCGTTGTCCTCATGGGGCAGGCAGTCGCTTTTTACGAAATCTTCACCGGGATCAGCCTGCCCCGGCAGGGTTTCGCACGCTATTGGCGAAGAGCAGTGATTTTGTCGGGCGGCTTTGCCGTTGTGATGGCCGCGAATCTGGAATTTAGAGTCAGCCCAATTTACATCGTCTTGATGAGCGGTGTGCTGGTGGCCGCTTTCTTTGCCATCCTCAGTTGGCGATGGTTTCAGGAACGGGAGCAGTATGTGAAAAACTTGCGCCCCTTCGTTTCTGGGCAGCATGTATTCGATCGTTTTTTGGCGATCTCATCTGAAGATGAGCATATACTTGCCCCATTTCAAATATTGTGCAAGGATGTGCTGAGTTTGCAGCGGGCTATTTTGATGCCAGTGGGTTCCGTGGCAATGCTGATGGGCGAGCCGTTGGTGTATCCCGAAGGATTGGTTGTGAATGATCTACCGGCTCTGGAAAGCATACTCGAATACCCGGAGCAGATTGGCGTTCCTCTGTACCGGGCCACGGGCGGATTTTGGGTTTGGGCGGTGCCCCTTTGGAGTGATCGCGGTCTGATCGGCGTCCTGTACCTGGGACCTAAACTCGATGGGGGGTTGTACTCCCAGGAGGAAATCGACATCGCCCGCACAACCGGCGAGCGCCTGATCGATTCATCTGCCAGCGCGGAGATGGCCCGGCGGCTGATGGCTTTGCAACGCCAGCAAATGGCCGAAGGCCAGATTCTGGATCGGCGCACACGCCGGGTGCTGCACGATGAAGTGCTTCCCCAACTTCACGCGGCAATGCTGCATTTGAGCCGTGGAGTTCCAGATCGTCCCAAAACGGTTGAAGACCTCAGCAGGGTTCACAAACAAATCGCTGAACTGCTGCGCAAATCTCCCGCGGTTACAAGCCCGAGAATTGGCGAATTGGGCGTTCTGGCCGCGCTGCATCGTTCTATCGAAGATGAGTTGAGCAATGCCTTTGATGAGATCATCTGGCAGATTTCTCCTGAGGTTGAAGAATTCTGCCGGGGGCTGCCCTTGTTATCTGCCGAGGTGATCTATTATGCTGCCAGGGAATCCGTTCGCAACGCGGCGCAACATGGCCGGGTTTCAAACCGCCCGCTCAATTTGCGGGTGACCACGGAAGAAAATGGCCGTTTCCTTCTCATTGTTGAAGATAATGGTTCTGGATTGGGCGAGAGTAGAGATCATCCTGAAGGTCACGGGTTGGCCTTGCACAGTACAATGATGTCGTTAATTGGGGGCGCGCTGGAAATAGAAAGTGAGCGGGGAGAATTTACTCGGGTAGTGCTGACAATTCCGGCATAACCTTATCCCTGGGAAACCTGGTAATTCGGCGCTTCTTTGGTGATGATGACATCGTGGGGGTGGCTTTCGATCAGGCCGGCGTTGGTGATGCGCGTCAGCGGGGTTTTGGTGCGCAAGTTTTCCAACGAGGCGGCCCCCGCGTAGCCCATCCCCGAGCGCAGCCCGCCCACTAATTGGTAGACATAATCGTGCAACCGCCCTTTGTAAGGAACCCGCCCTTCGATGCCCTCTGGGACGAGTTTGCCGGAACTCTGACCGCTGGCGTAACGGTCGCGCCCGAACCCTTTCATCGCCCCCAGGCTGCCCATACCGCGGTATTCCTTGAAGTGCCGTCCTTCATAGAGCACCAGTTCGCCGGGCGATTCCTCCAAACCGGCCAGCAGGCTGCCCAGCATGACCGCATTGGCTCCGGCGGCGATGGCCTTGACGATGTCGCCGCTGAACTTGATGCCGCCATCGGCGATGATGGGAACGCCGTGCTTCCTGGCCGCGCCCGCGCAACGGTAGATGGCCGACATTTGCGGCATTCCCGCGCCGGAAATCACCCGCGTGGTGCAGATCGAACCCGCTCCAACGCCGACTTTGATGATATCCGCCCCGGCCTCGGTGAGTGATTCGACCCCTTCAGCGGTGACCACATTCCCGGCGATGATCGGCAGTTCCGGCCAGTGGCGGCGGACGCGCCCAATGGCCTGGATCACCCCAGAGGAGTGCCCGTGGGCAGTATCGATCACCACCACATCCAGGTCGGCTTTCATCATTAGATCCAACCGCTCTTCCAGGTCAGGTCCCACCCCCACCGCCGCGCCCGCCAGCAGCCTTCCTCCCGAGTCGGTTGCCGCATGGGGGTAATCGCGCGCTTTTTGAATGTCCTTTACGGTGATCAAGCCTTTGAGAACCCCGTTTTCGTCCACCAGGGGCAGCTTTTCGATGCGGTGCTTTTGCAGCAGGCCCTTGGCCTCTTCCAGGCCAATGCCCACCGCGGCAGTGACCAGCGGCTGTGGGGTCATGAATTCGGCGACCGGTTGATCATAATCTTGCGGTTCGACAAAGCGGATATCGCGGTTGGTCAGCATCCCCACCAGGCGGCCATCGGGTGTGGTGATGGGCACGCCGCTGATATGGTAGGTGGACATGATCGCCTCGGCTTGCTGTAAGGTCGCCTCGGGCGGCAGCGTGACCGGCTCGACGATCATCCCCGACTGGGAGCGTTTGACTTTCTCCACTTCGTCGGCCTGCGCCTGAGGCGAAAGGTTGCGATGGATGACGCCCAACCCGCCCTCGCGCGCTAAGGCAATTGCCAGCCGCGCTTCCGTCACCGTGTCCATGGCCGCCGAAAGCAGAGGGATGTTGAGGCGTATCTCCGGCGTCAGTTGCACCGCAAGATCGGTTTGATCGGGCAAAACTTCGGAATACCCGGGCACGATCAAAACATCATCGAATGTCAGCGCATCGAAAGTATCGAATAATTCAGCGTTCATAGCACTCTCCTTTTAGCATGGCCACTGCCTCCAATTTGGGTGGGATTATACTGTATACCGAAGAAGCTTCAAAATACGTGAGCGGGTGGGGCGAACGCCCCGCCCGCTCACGTATTTTGGGACATCTCTTCTAATGTTCAAATCTGACTTATTTGCCCTATTTGAAAAAAAAGAAATAAATACAACATTATTCTTCTGAAAAAGCTAATCATATCAGAAATATTGACACTAATAGAAATAAATGATAACATATAGTTCGAAAAAGTTGCCTCAGAAATGCTCCACGGACGGTATATGACCCCAAAAATCGATTCGATTGACCAGATGATCATCAAGCTGTTGATGGAAGATGGACGTATGTCTTCTGCAGAGATCGCACGCCGTGTTACCGATATCTCCGAACGCGCGATCCATCACCGCGTTGAACGGTTACTCCAGCAGGGCACCATCCGCGTGAGCGCGATAGTGGATCCCCGAGTGGTGGGCTATGCGGTGCGGGCGGATATCCTGTTAGATGTTGCGCCTGGGCAAATCTCGGCTGTTGCCGAACGTTTGGTTAACCTGGAGCAGGTACACTTTGTGGCCTGTTCATTTGGGAATTTCGATGTCACCTCGACCGTCTATGCCCGCGACAATGCCGAGTTATACAAGTTCATCGCTGAGACGATCATGAACATACCCGGCGTTGAGAGCATCGACACTACACTGACCCCATTGGTGCTAAAGGATATTTTCGATTGGCGTATACCGATGAGCAGCGGTTTGTCAAAAATGGAGCCATTTTTCCCTCGACAGGTTGGGGTCTATGAGATCAATCAAGAAGACCGCGAGATCACGCACTTGCTGATCGAAGACGGCAGGATGCCCGCCACAGAGATCGCCCGCCGTCTTGGCAACATCACCGCCAGGGCGGTGCGCGAGCGCATCGAAACGCTGACCAGGCAGGGCGTGTTCCGCGTGAGCGCTATTGTGGCCCCAGAAACCGTGGGCTTTCCGGTGCGCGCAGACGCCTTCCTCAAAATCAATACCAGGCATGTGTTGGCTGTCGCCGAAACACTTGCCGTTTGTGATGAAACCACGTATGTAGGCTGCTCGATTGGTGTGCCGAATCTGAGTATCCAGTTTTGTGCCCGCGACAATATGGATGTATTCAGATTTGTGACTGAGGTTGTACACAGCATCCCGGAAGTTGACGGTACGATCATCACGTTGGTGCCGTTGATTTTGAAGGACGCCTACGATTGGCGCATTCCCGCTTCGGTATGCGTAGACCGGTGAAGAGATAAATGGTCGCTGAATTTTCCGTCGAGATTCGTGGGGTGAGCAAAAAATTCGGTCAGGTTACTGCCGTTGACGACGTTTCCCTGCAGATCCGCAACGGGGAGTTCTTCTCGCTGCTTGGTCCCAGCGGTTGCGGTAAAACCACCACCCTGCGCATGATCGGCGGTTTCGAGATGGCGACGAAAGGCGATGTGCTCATCGGTGGGGAAGTACAGGGGTTCAAACCCCCCTTTCAGAGGCCGGTCAACACCGTCTTCCAGAATTATGCTCTTTTTCCTCACATGGATGTATTCCAAAATGTGGCTTTCGGTTTGCAGATGAAAAAGGTCGGCAAAGATGAAATCCGCATGAAGGTCGAAGAAATCCTGGAATTGGTGCAGTTGCCCGGTTTGGGAGGCCGCAAACCGGATCAGCTTTCCGGAGGGCAGCAGCAGCGCGTCGCGCTGGCCCGGGCGTTAATCAATCGCCCCGATGTGCTTTTGTTAGATGAACCGCTGGGCGCATTGGATTTGAAGCTGCGTAAATCCATGCAGCTTGAGCTGAAGAATATCCAAAAAGAAGTGGGCATCACCTTCGTGTATGTCACCCACGATCAAGAAGAAGCCCTGACGATGTCCGACCGCATCGCGGTGATGAATCGCGGCAAGGTGTTGCAGGTTGGGCCGCCAGAAGAGATCTACGAACACCCGGCCAGCCGTTTTGTGGCCGATTTCATCGGCGAAACCAATTTTATGTCGGGCGAGGTAGCAAAAGTCAACGCCAATGAGGTGGAGGTTGTGCTGGAAGGCGGCTTCACCATCAAAGTGCCCAAAAGTGGGATGGTCAGCCGGGGGCGGGAGGTTACCATTGCCGTGCGCCCGGAAAAGATCTCTGCCGGGACGGATTTGCGTACAGAAACGCAAATCCCGGCCACAATCGAGCAAGTCATCTACATTGGGACAGATGTGCGGTATAACGCGCGCATCGGCGAGCGGACGACTTTGGTTGTCCGCGAGCAGAACAGCGGCGGTGAGGCCTGGAAGCGCTTCCGGCACGGCGATCAGATTCAGATCGGCTGGCAGAAAGCCAATGCCAGCCTGCTTACGGAGTGAATCCGATGGAAACTTCAACAGACCGGCGTCGCAACTGGCGACTCTTCGGCCTGATCTTCCCGAGTTTGTTCTGGCTGATCGTGTTCTTTGCCGTTCCCCTGGCGCTTGTGCTGGCGATGAGTTTTGGCCAACGCGGCACGTATGGCGGCGTGGTGTGGAATCTCAATCTGGAGAATTTCGTCCGTTTCTTGAATCCGGAAGATACACTGTACCTGCGTATCTTCGGGCGGACGATCTACATTGCCGCCGTCACCACGATCATCTCCTTTCTGATTGGCTATCCGCTGGCCTTCTGGATCGCGGCGCAGCCCCCCAAGTGGCGTAACGTGCTGCTATTACTACTGATGGTGCCCTTTTGGACTAATTTCCTGGTCCGAACCTATGCCTGGATTTTGATTCTGCGGGAGCAGGGGATTGTCAATTCCCTTTGGGTGGGGTTCATCCATAATGGGGTGGTTGCTCTTTCTGCCATCGTGCCCTGGCTGCCGTTGGATTGGCTGGCGCAGATGTCGGCCCATCCGCTGCCTTTGTATGGTACGGATACGGCCATCATCATCGGTCTGGTATATGGCTGGCTGCCCGATATGGTGTTGCCTTGTTACGCCGTCGCCGAACGCCTGGATCGTTCCCTGGTAGAGGCGGCGCAAGATCTGTATGCCAGTCGTCTCCAGGCTTTTTTACGGGTGATCTTTCCGCTTACCCTGCCCGGTGTGGTGGCCGGCTCGATCTTGGTGTTTATCCCCTCTCTGGGGGCGTATGTCACCCCCGACTTGCTGGGCGGGGCCAAATCGGTGATGATCGGCAACGTGATCTACTCGCAGTTCATGTCGGCCCGCGATTATCCCTTCGGCGCGGCGATTTCTTTTGTGTTGATGGCGCTGATGCTGGCAGGGACGCTGTTCTATTTCCGCGCTACGGTAGCCGCCGATAGAGGATCGAGTGATGAAAACTGAATTGCAGCGTTCTCCCGCAAGCATCCGCCTGGGGCGACGGGCGCTGACTCTGCACGGCTTGGTCAGTTATTTCTTTCTCTATGCGCCGATTGTGATCTTGTTGATTTTCTCTTTCAACGCCTCCCGCTTTGCCTCGGCCAACTGGCAGGGCTTCACCTTCAAGTGGTATCTGGAACTCTTCCAGAACGAGGCCATCGGCAAGGCGCTGCGAAACAGCCTGTATATCAGCCTGGTGTCCACATTAATTTCAACCGTCTTTGGCACCATGGTTTCTCTGGCGATGGAACGCTATAAATTCTGGGGCAAACAGCCCTTCGATGCTTTGCTTTATCTGCCTATCATCATCCCCGATATTTCGATGGCGGTGATGTTGCTGCTTTTCTTTGTGCTGACCAAAATCCCCCTGGGCCGTACAACGATCATTATTTCGCATATCGCCTTCAATATTTCCTTTGTTGCTGTGGTGGTGCGCGCCCGGTTAGCGCAGTTCGATATGACTCTTGAAGAGGCAGCCCAAGACCTGTATGCAAACAACTGGCAGACTTTCCGCCGGGTGACGCTCCCGCTGCTGATGCCCGGTATTCTGGGCGGCGCGCTGTTGGCCTTTACCCTCTCCCTGGGCGACTTTGTGATTACCTTTTTTACCGCCGGGCCGGGAGCGACCACCATGTCATTGCGGATTTATTCGATGGTTAAACTGGGCGTAACGCCTGAGATCAACGCGCTTTCCGCCATCATGCTGGTTGCTTCTTTTGCCTTCGTATACCTGTCGTTTGCGTTCCAGAAAGGAGGTGAAGTAAAGATAGACCTGGTTTAGTTGCCACATTTTCGGTATGTTCCATCGGTTTTACGTGATGGAGGATGCTTGGTCCCATCCAAATGGAGGAAGAAATGAAACGTTTGATGCTATTTGCAATAATCTTTCTTTGTCTGGCCGCGCTGACTGCCTGCCAGGGGGGCAGCGAAGGCGAACTGGCTCAAGAGCTGCACCTGTATAACTGGGATGAATACATCGACCCGGCGGTGATCGAAGCCTTCGAGACCGAATACGGCGTTGATGTCGTCGAGGACACATATTCCAGCAATGAAGAACTGTTGGCTAAGCTGCAAGCCGGCGCGGCAGGTTACGATGTGGTTGTGCCATCGGATTATATGGTGGACATCATGATCGCCGAAGGGCTATTGGCCGAGATCAACCACGATAACCTCCCCAACCTGGCCAATCTGTCGCCGATCTTCACCGATCCGCCCTACGATCCCGGCATGAAGCACTGCGTGCCTTACCAATGGGGCACCACCGGTGTGGGCTACAACAGCGAGGTCGTCGAGCCCGACAGCCTGGCTTATATCTTCGATCCTGAACTGGCCGCGCAGTTCAGCGGCAAGATCACCATACTCAACGACGCCCGCGAGGCCATCGGATCGGCGCTCAAATACCTGGGTTATTCGGTGAATTCTACCGATGAAGCCCAACTGGAAGAGGCTAAACAAGTGCTCATCCAGGTCAAGCCCTATGTCTACGCCTATGAAAGCGACCGCTTCGAAGATATGATCGTGGCGGACGAGGCCGTGATCGGGCTGGGCTGGAGCGGAGACTACTTTGCTGCCGCGGCTGAAGATGAGCGCGTCTGGTACACCATTCCCAAAGAAGGCTCAATCATCTGGGCCGACAACATGTGCATCCCTAAAACCTCCCAGAGTCAATATACCGCCGAATTGTTCATCAACTTCGTCTTGGAAGGAGAGAATTCGGCCAAGATCACCAACTTTACCTGGTACGCCAGCCCCAACGCCGCCGCCGAAGAATTCATCCTTCCCGAGATACTCACCGAACCGGCCATCTACCCCTCCGAAGAGACCATGCAACGATTGGAGTGGATTCAAGATGTCGGCGAGGCGACGCCTCTCTATGAGCGTATCTGGACGGAGGTCAAAGCCGCCGGGCAGTAGAAAGCTGGCTTGACCTTCAATTACACCTGACAGGTTCAATTCGGGTGTAAGAATTTTCACCACAGAGATCACAGAGGGCATGGAGAATTTCTTCGTGTTTTTTCCAAAATTCTCTGTATCTCTGTGGTAAAGCGTTTTTGGCTGGTCAGAGTAAAAGTTAGCCGATAACCCATGTACGGAGAAGATGATGTCACAATTTGTATATACAATTCTCGGCGCAGGTCGGCAGGGCACTGCTGCGGCCTATGATCTTGCCAAATTTGGCCGGGCGAGGGAAATCATCATGGCTGATTTTGATCGCCAAACATCCCAAGACGCCGCCCAACGCGTCAACCGGTTGGTTGGACGCCCTGTGGCCCAAAGTTTGCGATTGGATGTCGCCGACCTTGTCGCGTTGGAAAAGGCGCTGCGAGGCGTGGATGTGACCCTCAGCGCCGTGCCGTATTACTTCAATCTCGAAATCGCCAAAGCCTGCATCGCCGCCGGTTCGAGTTTTTGCGATATGGGCGGGCATACCGGTGTTGTACGCCAACAGCTTGCCCTGGATGCGGAGGCAAAAGCCGCCGGGATCAGTATTGTGCCCGATTGCGGCATGGGGCCGGGGTTGAATGTGAGTATGGCGGCCTATGTGATGGATTTATTTGACGAGCCGCGCACCATCCACATTTTCGATGGCGGGCTGCCGCAAGAACCGTTGCCGCCCTGGAATTATCAGGTTACTTTTCATATCAACGGCCTGACCAACGAAATGGACGGCCAGGCGGTTTTTCTTCGGGATGGCAATCTCACTTATGTGGATACCCTCTCCGAAGCGGAATTCATCGAATTTGGACCCCTGGGTCGACTGGAGGCCGATGTCACCTCCGGGGGATTGTCCACTTCTCCATGGACGTTCGAGGGTCGCCTGCAAGAGTACAGCAACAAAACTTTGCGCTATCCCGGCCATTATGAGTGGCTGAGGGCTTTCAAGGAATTGGGGCTTTTCTGCGAAGAACCGCTGCAAGTCAACGGGAAAGAGATCGTGCCTCGCCAGTTTTACCACGCCTTGCTGGAACCAAAAATCACCGCGCCAGAAATCCGCGATGTTTGCCTGATTCGGGTGATCGGCAATGGGATAAAAGATGGTCAGAAGGCCAGCATTACCATAGATTTGATCGACTACTACGATGCAGAAACCGGCTTCACGGCTATGGAGCGCCTGACCGGTTGGCATTGCGCTATCATGATGGGTTTTCAGGCACGCAGCCGCGTTCCGGCAGGCGCGCTCCCCGTGGAAATCGCCGTCCCAGCAGCGGATATCATGCAAGCATTAGGTGAGCGCGGGATTGAGTACGAAGTTAATTTTTTCAAGGAATAGGGAAATGACCCGTCGTATAAACCACAGAGGTAAATATTTTACAGATGTAATATCCAAAGATGAAATTCGCACAACCTTACAAACCTTAACCGTGCGAATCATTGGCAATGTCCACGTGCGTCCCAATGTCCGTTTCAAGGATGAACTGAATAAAACCGATCAATTCATCGCTGTCACGGACGCGGTGATCTACAATGCTCGTGATGAAGAACTCTATCGTTCCAATTTCATGGTGGTGAACCGCGATCATATTCTGTGGATTGCGCCGGAAGATGAGCTCGACGAGCAATATACAGAGGAAGAAATTGAAACTTGAAAGTCGGTTGAATGGATGTGCTTGTTTAGGGGAATCTCCTGGTGGCGCGCTTCACGTGCCACCGCGGAAAACGGCAATTATGCGATATGGTGCATCCGAGCAAGACGATAAACCCTATACAGTCACATATCAACCAGAAAATAGCTGCATCATGGTTGTTGTACAGGGAGTTTTGGATCTGCCAACCTTTCATAACCTGGTTTTTGATGTTGCGGAGCTTGTTGAATGTAAAGGCTGTAAGCGATTGCTCATCGATTTATGCAACGCATTTCCCTCTGAAAGCAACCTCGAAATATACAAAATGCCTGATGCTGTTGAATGTGTAGGAATAGGCCGGGATTGTAAGCAAGGACTCGTTGTAGGAGAAAAAGTAGCGGAATTCTATTTTCTGGAGACGGTGTTTATAAACCGTGGATACCAGGTGAGGTTGTTTGATGATATGAATGCCGCGTACGATTGGCTGTTCGCGTAGTTTACAAAAGGCCGAATGTGGCAATATCAAAGATTTAGGGCTTACGCAGTTCGTTGAAAATAGGGGATGTATGGGGCGCGAAGCGCCCTATACACCCCCTATTTTCGGGCTTTCCTCTCGCAAGTGCGCAACTCCTAATATTGTTACTTCTTGAACTCGATGGTGCAGGAATGAAAAGAAATCATGCCAAGGGGCAAGGGATAACAGAATACGCAGTTATTATGGTGTTAATTGCCCTTGCCGCGATTGCAGGGCTGCTCATTTTGGGCGCGGGATTGACAGATTCATACAGGACAACATTGCAGGCATTCCAAGGGGATGTCAGAGATTATTTAATGGACGATTTCGAAGGCGATGGAGACTTCGACTGGCAGTCTATTTATGGGGAATGTCAGGTGAGAGATGGAAAGTTGTTTAAGTCAGATCGCTATTATTCCTTCTGCGCTGCGGCAGTGCCCGACTCGAATTACACGCTATCCCTGGAAATGCAAACCGTAGAAAGCAGGGGCCAAGAGACCTGGGATGTTGGCAGAGTGGTGTTTCGATTCAAGGACACCAACAACTATTATGGGGTTGTCCTCAGCGCAAATGGCAATATCGAATTAGTGAAACGGCAGAACGGAATCTGGCAAGCCTCACTTGCCTGGGCACCCACCGGCAAAGATCCGAAACAGCTGCATGCTTATCAAATCAAAGCTATTGACAACCATATCGAAGTTTGGATGGATGGCGAAAAGTACATGGATTACACCGATCCCAACCCTCTCTTAGATGGGGGTATTGGTTTTGGGAATGACGCCTCGGTGACGGCAATAGACAACGTTGAAGTGGTTATAGAGAAGTAAGGAAGTAAATTATGAGTACGGATAATGGCTTTAACATCGAAAAATCTTGGGAAAAATTACGCCAGAGAATTGAGGCCGAAGAAGTTGGTAGCTCTGAAACTTCGCCAAAAGTATTCTCTCAAGCAGTTCAGAAACAGCGCGTGCATCGCGGCGCGCGAAAAACGTTGGTATTGGCGGCGTTACTTCTGAGTATGGGGATGTTGATCTGGTTGGGGCTGTGGGCCTGGCAAAGTGTCGCTGTTGAGCCGGGAGGGACGGTGACAGGGCAGATCCTGAATCTGGACGGTTCTCCTGTGTCCGGTGTATGGGTGCATATTATTAACAAACTGGATCAACAGGCCGTTTCCGATCAAGATGGCCGCTTTGAGTTGAAGGGTGTGGCTTCTGGTGAGCAATGGGTCATGATCGAAACCACCGCCGGGAGCGGCCTATTGCTGCCTGTACGAGTAGTCAGCCGCCAGAGTACAGATATTGGCGTGACGATAGTGTATTATCCGTGATTCATCTTGACGAACGCGCCCAAGATCGACACGCCCTGCCCAAAAACGATCAGTGGTACCGGGAGCTATTTGAACATGCGCCCGTAGGCATCGTGACCGTGGATCGGGAAGGGCGCGTTACCGATGCCAATAAAGCCTTTTTAATGATGGTGGGCAGCCCTGGTCTCGAAGAAACTCTGCAACTAGGCATGAATATCTCCGTTGTTGAACAGGCCGGAATAGCAGCCGCTTTCCAAAAGACGCTTGTCAATGGCGAATCCTTCGAGATGAAGAAGCTGCCCTATACATCTCATTGGGGGCGGAAATTGATTGTGAACGTAAAAGGCGTTCCCCAAACAACAAAAGATGGATCTACCATTGGCATGGTTATCGTTGTTGAAGATATAACTGCCAGCGCGCAAGCCGAAGCCAGGCTTCAACAGCAACTTCACCGCCTAGAAACACTCCATCGTATTGATTTAGCGATTACCGGTACTACAGATTTAAACATCGTTTTGGAGTTGATCCTCGACAATGCGATGAAGCATTTAGCTATCGATGCTGCCGCCATCCTGTTGTATGATACCCATAGGCAGGAATTGACATACGCCATAGGGCAAGGATTTCTAACCGATGCCCTTCGACACACTCATTTACGCCTCGGTGAGGGAAATGCAGGATGTGCAGCCCTAGATCGGCATATCGTTCATTGCGCGAACTTGAGGGAAAAGGAAGATTGTTTTTTACCCGACCCTTTATTCAAGGAAGAAAATTTTAGAGCCTATTTTGGTGTGCCCCTGATTGCCAGAGAGGAACTCAAAGGCGTATTAGAGATTTTTCATCGCAGCGCCCTGGATCCACACCCGGAGTGGCTGAGTTTTTTAAAAATACTGGCTACTCAGGCTGCCATCAGCATTGATAACATCTCGCTGTTCAATGGTCTTCAACGCGCCAACCTGGAACTCATCCAGGCCTATGATACTACCCTGGAAGGTTGGGCGCATGCCCTCGACCTGAGAGATCAAGGAACTTTGGGGCACACCCGGCGCGTCGTCGAAATGGCCCTGCGACTATCCCAAATACTGGGGATACCATCAGAAAAGCTGGAACATCTGCGGCGCGGCGCGCTGGTTCACGACCTCGGCAAGATGGCTATCCCTGATGATATTCTGCTCAAACCTGGATCACTCAACAACGACGAGTGGGAAATCATGCGTCAACATCCCGAATACGCTTATCAGATGCTTTCGGGAATCCCATTTTTACGTCCTGCACTGGATATCCCCTATTGCCATCATGAAAAATGGGATGGCAGCGGGTATCCAACTGGTTTAAAGGGCGAAGAAATCCCCTTGGCTGCGCGCATCTTTGCCGTCGTGGATGTCTGGGACGCGTTGACCTCCGACCGGCCTTACCGCCCGACCTGGTCAACCCAAGATGCTAGGTTGTATATCCAGGAACAAAGCGGAGTGCATTTTGATCCCCTGGTTGTGGACGCGTTTTTTAATTTGTTGGCCGGGGAGTAAGCTGTGCTGGAGTTGCTGCGCCGAAGAAGACTTGTTTTCGATTCGGGGAAGGAACCAATGAAACGATGACTCGGTCGCCTCACCGATTTTATCAAACCAACGAATAATATAAAGAAGAAGATACAGATGAAACTCAACTATAAATTGGCAACTTATATTCTCGCAGCTGTAGTCGTTTCGTTGTCGGTCATAGTTGTAGTGCTGGCAGCAGGAAACATGGATTCGCCAGGTACCCCAACCTCGGATGCGTCGGACACCCTGCTCCACAGCCTGTACCTGTAGGTCCTGTAGAACACAAATAATCTGTAGGCACTGTCATATCCAAGATATAATCAGATCCCTCAGGTACTCCTCCCACCCCGAACGTCCCATCACCCTCAACTGCAGCGGAATACACTGTATCCCGCACATCAGCCGTCATCCCTCCGCCAAAGTTCGACGGCTGGCTAGTCGAGCATGTGTTATCCGGATCATAATAAACCGTACCCTGCAGAGCCGCCGCGATATCAAAAGACCGCGTCTCCGACGGCGTACCCTGCGAACCATTGCTAGCAACCACTCTCCAGTAATACGTCGTGTTATACTCCCCATCAAATTCATAACTCGTGGTTCCAGAGCCCAAACTCGCCTCCAGCGTATCCGGCGTACTGTCACCCGCCTCCACATACAAGCTGTAGCTATTACTGTTTGGACACCCCTCTCCCCAACTGGAAGGCCCCGACCAACTCAAGTTTACTATATCCGTATCCGACTCATACCCATCAGCAGGCGCGGTCAAACTCACCCCACTCGGCAAATTCGGCGTACAATCTCCGTCCCCCCCATCCCCACCATCGCCTCCATCCCCACCATCGCCTCCATCTCCGCCAGGCGTTGGCGTTGGCGTAGGTTCACATATCGAACAACACCACCCCCCTGGACACGGCACATAGCCCGTTTCCAGTGTAGCAACATAAGCCGTACAACAATGCCCAAGCTTTGGGGTACAATAACCATTACCCGGTTGACAAAACGTATACTCTTTATACACAAACACCGTCTCATTACACACCGTCGAACACTCCCCACACGGAGCCGTGCAATACACATTCGCCCTCACCTTATTTATTCTGGACACCCCTATCCCCATCCCCACTACCAACAAAATCAAAATCGTTAAGGTTCGGAATCTGTTGCCATTTACCCCACCAACAAGTTGCCTGTCCGCCTTTGGCTGGGTTCCGCAACCTTGACCGCCACTTTCCAAAAGGTTCGACCTTGTAGGACTCGAGCCATCAGGCTCGAAAACATCTTTTTCCCTCACACCCCAACTATATCACAATTCTTCATCCTTGATTCCTAATTCTTTCTCTCGTGCTTCTTATCAACCCTTGTAACAGACCATGAACCGAATCAGCAAGATTCATAACTTCATCAGTAATCTCAGCATCGGTATATTCCACATCCCTGGCAACATACACAAAGTTCTTCAGCTCAACCAAAGATCCCTGAGCCTGATAATAAAACTGTAGTTTTTCTTTATAACTTCGCCTACCGAAGCCCTCGGCAACATTTGCAGTTATAGAACTCACTGCACGCCTCATCTGATCTACCAACGAATAACGCTCCTCCTTAGGAAATCTCCTTGTAATACGGTAGACAAGAATTACCAACCTGTGCCCTTCTTGCCAAACCTTCAGATCAGTAAACTTCCGTATCTTCTTCTTCATTCTTGATTCATAAATCGTGAATCTTGATTCTTATTCAAAGGTGCACCCAAATCCAACTAATCTCTCCAAAATCATACGGCCAGGGTCGTTCCCTGAGCTTCCAGGGTGCGACCCTGGCGAGTCATCTGCTTTTTCCACCATCACTATCATCCCCACTTCTTCCCCCGGCTCCGCCACCGACAACAGCTTCTTCCTCGGCACTGACACCAGCCCTGCCATATCCTCTGAGTAATCCATATACACCTTACTCATCACCATCTCTCTTCCCGTCTTCTCATCCACCTTCACCAAAGGCTGGCACAACACCCACACCTCGTCCGGCACCTCTATTTCCATCGGTGTATCCTGCCCCACATCTACCTTGACACTATTTACCTCGGCTCCCCACTCCCACAACACTCCCTGCACCTGCACTCGCTCCACTCCATCCTCACCTATCCGGCCTCCGCTTACATACCCGCCCTCACTCGCCTCCGACTCAGGCCGCGCCAACCTCGCCTTCTCTTCCCTACTCATCTTTGCCTTCTCCAACAACTCCTCACTTTCCGCCTCCATCTGCCTGCTCTCCACCCTATTCCGCCATCCTGCCAGCATATTACTCTTCTCCAATCCCCAATACCCCGCCCCCGCCATCACCACCAACAAAACGAGCAAATACTTTTTCATTCTCGATTCCTCAATCATATATCTTGATTCTTATTGAAGCTACTATACCACAAACCCTAATGAAGTAATTTATTCAACTACCGGCATTGCAATTCTAACAAAATCAGTAAACACTCCAAAACTATTGCTATTATAAGATCCCTTAACAAACTCTAACTGGCCAGCTAAATTCATTTCCCCATAGTTCACCCAATCACTTCCACTCATTACCAAAGGCCCAAAACTTTCATCTGCAATAAACGGAAAAAATCGTGAATTAACAAATTTACTCCCCACATCAATACTCTTATTCCCCGAATTGCCGTATGTTAACATATCCCCCAAATCCCAACTCTCCGGGTCTCTGTGCCATGTTACAACTCCAGCAATATACATCATTCTCCCTCGAGGACTGTACTCTGCTTCATTTACTCTCTCAGTAAACTCATCTAGCCCACCAAATTCCACTCTCTCATTATACGGAAAGACAATTTGGAAATTCCTACTATATTGTACCCACATACTCTCCAACTCAGCCCCCACTACAATTGGCCACAAACCAGACTCAGGATTATAGACCAAAAATATTCCAATACCATCACCTTCTGAAGAAACATCTCTATACTCAACTCCTCCCACTTCTCCACCATATTCTGCTCCTCTCTCTAACAAAACCGACCCTCCCCCAATTACCACTCCATCAATATATATCCGCGTATAGCAGGTGTCCAGCTCATCACTTTCACATGCATCACCATAACCCCTCACACCAATCCATCTTTTTCCCATCCCCTTGATCCTCTCCTCTTCTCGTTTCTCTAAAAACTTCCCCCCCACCTCCTCCAACCCCTCCCCCAACACCTCATCCAACTCCTCCTCACTCAACCCGCTCAATTCCGCTTCCGTCACAAACCCAAAATCCACCAAAAACTTTTCCACAATCGGCCGCTGGAAATTCTCCCAGTCAAACCCCGAGAACGCCACCTCTCGCCACTCCTTCTCTCGCGCGTTCCACACCCGCCAGCGCTCCCCGCCTTCCTGCTGCCCCGGATAATACGCCCTGCTCTCCCCCTCAAACTCCCCCACACTATTGATCTCAAACCCCTCTCCCCCCAGCTCAACAAACATGCTCCCATCCTCCCGCACATACACCCACTCCCCGCTCGCAGCCGCAACTAGAGTCACTTGCTCTCCTCCCACCTCCACCGCCTCATAACTCACCTCACCATACGCCATTTCCATCTGCCCCACCACACTCTCCACCCTCTCCGGCAGCACACCAACCCAGGCGCCGTTTTCATCCAGCGCGAAGACCGGCGTGGCCCCCTCGTTGTATAAGGTCTTGTTTGCGGGATCGTAGGTCAATGGCCCATCATATTCGGGTGTGGCGGGCAGCGGGGTGGGCGTAGGCGTTGAGGTCGGCAAGGCTGTGGCTGTGGTTGTGGGGACAGGCGTCGGTGTGACGGTCTCTCCCCTCACCCCCAGCCCCTCTCCCACTGGGAGAGGGGAGTCCGGGGCACAGGCAGCCAGGAGCAAAATAATCGTCATCATCCATAAAAAGTGGTATTTCTTCATTGGAAAATCCCTCCAATACCATTGTAGGTTTCCTATTGATTATAGCATTCTTCGTTTTCAGCCAGTTGAATACGCACGCCTTGCAGGGCTTTCTTAAAGTCGAAACGAAAAGCGCTTTTACCGCTGAGAGCGCAAA